>CANJXY010000209.1 GCA_947478925.1 Hyphomonadaceae bacterium
AGTCATCCCTGGCGGGAAGCGCTGAAGAGGCGCGCACGTTGCCCCGCTAAGCCTGACAAATGTCGGGATCCAGGGCAGATGGCGAACCTTCTTCCGGCGCGGGGCTTCGCGCTCGTGCAACCGGCGCAGGCGTTCCCGGGGTCCCGACGTTCGTCGGAACGAGCGCGAAGCGCTTTTCGTTTGCGCCGATCCTGCACTAGAACCTTCGCATGACCCACTTCCTTCCCATCATCCGCGCCGGCGAGCACGCTTTCACGCTTCGCGTCACTGAGGACCTTTGCGTCGGCCCGCTTGGCCACGTCTTCCTGTTCGGTGGCGCGGGTCTTGGCGCTGCAGTGCTTGCCCTCGAGCAGACCTTCCAGCGTGGCCTCGTCTGGGCCACAGCGCAGTATGTCTCCTTCGCCCGTCTCGGCGCCGAGGTGATGCTCGATGTCGCGACAGCCCAGCAGGGCAAGTCCGTTACCCAGGCCACGGTCACGGGCCGCGTCGGGGACCAGATCATTTTTAGCGTGATGGCGGCGCTCGGTGAGCGCGAGGGCTACCCCGACCAGCACTGGCGGGACATGCCTGACATGCCGCCCCCCGATCAGTGCGAGCAGGAGCCGCAGCGTCCGACACAGGACCCGCAGGCCCGCCTGCGCCGGTCGCTCGACGTGCGCGCCGTTCCCGGCCCCACGCGGCACGAGATCGCGATGCAGACTGGCCGCACACTGCTCTGGATTCGCCAGAAACAGTCAGCGCCCATCGACGCCGCCACGCTTGCAATCTTCGCTGACTTTGTGCCCGGCGCGATTGGCGGCGCTCTGGGCCGTGGCGGCGGCGGCAACAGCCTCGACAACAACCTGCGCGTCCGCAAGATCGTCCCCACGACATGGGTGCTGTGCGACGTGCAGGCGCAAGCCGCCGCGCGCGGCTTTGGCCACGGCCATATGAGACTCTATGCCGAGGACGGCACGCTGATGGCGACCGCCAGCCAGTCCATCGTCCTGCGCACCTATACCGCACCCGGGGGCTGATTCAGCTGAATCAGCCCGCTTGCGCTAGGGGCGCTCACGCGAGAACATGAGCACGGTCAATCGCTTGCGGGGTCTGTGATGCGGAAGGGGTTTGCCCTCGGTGTGGCGCTGGTGGGTCTTTGCGCCCTGACGCTGCCTGCGTCCGCGCAGCAGAACCAGGATCCGTTCGGTGGACAGTTTGGCGCCTGGGAAATCGCCCTCCCGCCGAAGGAGGCGGGCGAAGACCTCGTGCGCATGTCGGATGCACTGGCGAAACTGCCGCCACAACGCCCCGGCGTGGTCGACACCTACGTGCTCTCGGTCTCGCTGTGGAATGAGCCCGTCTTCGAGAACGAGGCGAGGGAAGCTGCCAACGTGCTCGCACGTCGCTATGACGCGGCCGAGCGCACGCTTGTGCTTTCCGCCGGCCGTGGCGCGGGCATCCCGCGCACGTTCCCGACTTTCTCGCCAAACAATTTCAACGCCGCCCTCGGCCGCATCGGCAAGCTCGCCGACCCGAACGAGGATCTGGTCATCGTCTTCATCACCTCGCACGGCTCGCCGGATGGTCTCGTGGTTGCGCGCGAGAAGGGCCGCATCGAGGGCGGCATCCGTGCGCCAAACCTGCGTGCCTCGCTGCAGCAGGCCGGCATCAAGACAAAGCTCCTGCTCGTGTCCGCCTGTTTCGCGGGCAACTACATCCTGCCGTTCAGCAATGACGACACGGTCATCCTCACCGCCGCCGCCGCCGACAAGACGTCCTTCGGTTGCGAGCCGCAACGCGACTGGACCTATTTCGGCGACGCCATGTTCAACCACGCCCTGCGTGGTGGCGAGAACGTCATCGACGCCTTCAACATGGCGCGCGGCATCATCACCAAGTGGGAGGATGATCTCCACGCGCAATGGCAGGCCAAGCCCCCCGCGCAACGCGCCAAGGAACAGGAGCCGCAACCTTCCAATCCGCAGCAGAACGCGGGCGACCATGCGCTCGGCGTGATTGCAAAGGCCGAGGCCTATGGCCAGGCTGTCGCTTGCGCCGGCCACCTGTCATTCGCGCTGGATCGGGCCCGCACCGGCCGGCCGCTCAAGGGCCTTGCCGATATCGCTTCGATCACCAACGCACAATCCGCAGCCCAGACGCGCGCCAACACTGAAGGCCAGGCGCGCGGCCGCTCCAGTCAGGACGTCGCCAAGGCTGTTGTCGCCGTTTCCACCTCGGCCCTGCAGCTCTACCCTGCTCAACCCGCCGACGTCACCGACCTGGCCGCCCGCTGCATGGCGCCCTGAGCGCGCGCCCAGAGGCGAGGCGCCCGATCTGCGCAACGCCTCCTGGCTTCCAGCGCACACGCTCCGCGCGTGTCCGCAATGACATTGTGTGCGTGTCTGAGTATGCGTGTCTGAAATCCGTTTGACGCAGCTCAGGCGTCTCGCATCCACTCAATCCAGGCAATCAGGCGCAGGGATCGCGCCCTCACGCGCGCGGCTTCAGCCGCACCAGATGTCCCATCTTCCGCCCGTCGACGGCGTGGCGCTTGCCATAGAGATGGAGCTTCGCGCCCTCGGCCAGCGCCGGCTCCCAGCCGTTCGCGTCATCGCCCAGAAGATTGATCATCTCACCATCTGCCCAGCGCGTGGGATCGCCCAGCGGCCAGCCGCACACGGCGCGAATGTGCTGCTCGAACTGCCCGGTTCTGCAGGCGTCCTGCGTCCAGTGTCCCGAATTATGCACACGCGGCGCAAACTCGTTGGCGAGCAGAGCGCCATCCTTGGTGAGGAACAGCTCCAGCGCCAGCACGCCGACATAGTCCAGCGCATTGGCCAGGTTGTGGGCCATCGCCTTCGCTTCATCGAGCACGGCTTTCGATGCGGAAGAGGGGAAGGTCGACCTGCGCAGGATGCCGCCGGAGTGATCATTCTCCGGCGGATCGAACGCGACGAACTCGCCATTGGCCGAGCGCGCGGCGATCACCGAAATCTCGCGATCGTGCGCGATCCAGGCTTCAAGAACGGACGGAGCGCCGCCAACATCGGCCCACGCTGTGGCCGGCGCCTTGCCCTTGAGCCGCACCTGACCTTTGCCGTCATAGCCGGAGAAGCGCGACTTCAGCACGCCATTTCCCCCGAGCCGATCCAGCGCCGGCTGGATATCATCCGGTCCATCGATGCGCTCGAACGGCGCGGGCTCGATGCCGATCTCGCGGAAGAACGTTTTCTCGGCCAGCCGATCCTGCGCCCGCGCCAGCGTCCGTCCACCCGGACGCATTGGCTTACCCTGGGCTTCAATCAGGTCGCTCGCCGCAACCGGCACGTTCTCGAACTCGATGGTGGCGACGGTGATGCTTGCCGCAAACTCTGTCAGGGCTGCCTCATCGTCCCAGCTCGCAACCCAGGTTTTCCTGGCGACGCGCGACGCGGGGCTGTCCGTCTCCGGCGTGAAAATGTGCACGTCGAGCCCCATGTCGGCGGCTGCAATCGCCAGCATCCGGCCGAGCTGTCCGCCGCCCAGAATGCCGATAGCGTCGCCCGGCCGGGCGATCACGCCCAAAGACTTGCCGCCAGGAGGCGGCTTCGACGCTGTCATTTTCCGTCTTCCACTGTCTCGGCGACCGCGTCCGTCTGCGCCTTGCGGAAGGCGTCGAGTTTCGCAAGCAGGGCAGGGTCGTTATTGGCCAGCATCGACGCCGCCAGGATGCCGGCATTCGCGGCTCCGGCTTCGCCAATGGCCAGCGTGCCGACAGGGATGCCCTTGGGCATCTGGACGATTGAGAGCAGGCTATCGAGGCCGCTCAGCGCACTTGATTTCACCGGAACGCCCAGTACCGGCAACGATGTCATGGAAGCAACCATGCCCGGCAGGTGGGCGGCCCCCCCGGCGCCGGCGATGACGATCTTGAGACCGCGGGCCCGAGCGGACTTGGCGTATTCGACCAGGCGGTCGGGCGTCCGGTGGGCCGAAACGACCTTCGTTTCGAACGGAACGCCCAGTTCTGCGAGGATTTCTGCCGCTTTCGACATGGTCGGCCAGTCCGACCGGCTGCCCATGATGATGCCTACGAAGGGCTGTTTTGTAGGCGCGCTCATGAGGCTCTCCGGCCCGGAAAGCCGGGTTCTACTCGCTTCCGCCACATTTCCGCAACGGCGCGGTAAAGGCTGGTTAATCCAGCGCTAAGAAGGATAGGCGAAGTTGCGGCAGGAGATTGCGCCTGAGCATGAAGCTGTTTTCGATTTTCGGCCCGCGTAACCGTCGTGTCGAAGTTGCTCCGCCCGAGCAGCTGGTCGATCCGGCGCAGCGCGTGGCGGAGATATTTGGCGTTCCCGAGATTCACCTGACGCCGCAGGTCCGCACCGCCTTCAACGTGATGATTTCCGAGATCGATAACCTCCGCCTTGATGTTGAACAGCTCAAGCTATCGCTCGCGGAAGCCGAAGCCTCGGCCGACCATGACACGCTCGCTCCAGTCTATAATCGCCGCGCGTTCGTGCGCGAGACCCAGCGCATTCTTGCCAGCGTGAAGCGGCACGAGATCGAGGCCAGCCTGATCTATTTCGACCTCAACAATTTCAAGGCGATCAACGACGCGCACGGCCATCCGGCGGGCGACGAGGTGATCCGGGCGCTCGGTGAGATCTTCATCCGCCAGACGCGGCAAACCGACATTGTCGGCCGTATCGGTGGAGATGAGTTCGCTGTCGTCCTGACCCATGTTGGCCACGAGGCGGCGGTCGCGAAGGCGGAGACGCTTGCCGGAGCCATCGGCAGCGAGAAAATACTCCACAACGGCGCGCCGCTCTTCATCTCGGCCGCCTACGGCCTCACGCATCTGGTCGCCGGCGACACGGCCGAACGCGCGCTCGCCCGCGCCGATGAAGCAATGTACACCGACAAGGCGCTGTATCGCCGCGCGCAGGCCTAGCAATTCCCCTGGATGTTTCGAGCCAGCTGATGGTCAAGTTGGCGCGCGCCGCGTCCGCCGAGCGCCCACAGCATTCAGGCGATCTAGGAAGCGCATCCCCGGGACCATCCCCGGGACAGTGACGATCCGGTCCGTCTACTGCCAGTCCCTGAAGCCGCCGAATCCACGCCCGCCGCCCCACACCTGTTCGCCGACAGTGCAGTCAGTTTTGGTCGTCGGCAGTTTCAGCTGCGCTTTCACGATGCCCGGTGTTTCGGGCGTTTCCGCGAATTGCACCGGGGCTGCTCCTGTATCGAGATCAAGACTGGCAATCTCCAGCACCAGCTTCTTGCGGATGGTCGAGGCAAGCTGCCTCAGATCGAACACCGGGGCGATAAAAGCCGCCGTGCCGCCGATGACGCAGTCTTTATAGTACCGGTCGAGGTGGTCGATGTCGTAGAACTCTTTCGGCTTGTTGAGCATGATGGGCAGCCCGTTGATCACAATCCCGCTCTTCACCACCAGATCGCGCACCGGCTCTACCAGTCGCCCCGCATTGTTGGCGCCGTCGCCCGACACATCAATCACGCGCCGGCTCGAAGAAATGTTGTTGTTCAGGATGTAGTCCTGCGCTGTCAGCAGGGCCCGCGAGATCGACGTGCGCTGCTCGCCATAGATCGGCTCATTCTCCAGCGTGTCGGCAAACTTCTTGGCGGCGTCCAGACTGTCGATGATTGTCCAGGGGATGGTGGGAATCGGATCGAAATCGCCCGCCCATTCCATGTACATGACGGCGATCTTGCCCTGAGGGCCGGACAGCATCGCGTTGATGACATCCTTGTGCCGGAACGCGTCGACATAGCCCTGCCGCTGGATCTCGTGCTCGTCGTAATCCATGGATTGCGAGATATCGACCGCCAGCAGTAATTCGAGATCGACACGGATTTTCGTTCCCTGCTGCGCCGCAACCGGCGCGGCGACGCCAACGAGCGCGGCGATGGCGAGGGTCGCGACGACCCGCACGCGCGACAGGAAAGTCCCAGATAGAAACGTCATCGTCGGCTCCGGCGACAGGACAGCCAGCTTGCAGGCCAACTCTGGTGCAGGCAAGCTCGCCGCCATCACGAACTCACGACCCGCTTTGAGATCGGGCCGGTTTCGTCTCCGGGGAGGAGAACATGAACGCAATTCGCCTTGCGCTCGCTGTCGTATGGCTGGCGACACCAGCTGCCTTTGCGCAAGCCGCCTACCAGCCACCGCGTGCGTCCGATGGCCATCCCGACCTGCAGGGCACATGGACCAACGGCTCGATTACCACGCTGGAGCGTGCCGACCGCTACGCCTCGACAGTCCTGAAACCGGAGGAGGTGGAGAAGGCGACACAGAGCCATCCGCAGAATGTCCGCATCGCCACCGAAGACAGCGCCAACACGCCAGCGACGGGATTGCTGACCGGCAAGGACTTGCTGGCGGGGCGCGGCTACAACGCTTTCTGGATTGATCCAGGCTCGAAGTTCGGCGTCGTCCATGGCGAGACTCGCACAGCGTGGATCACGGATCCGCCGAACGG
>CANJXY010000210.1 GCA_947478925.1 Hyphomonadaceae bacterium
GCCGACATGAGGATCGATTTCCCCGCCCCGGTCTCGCCGGTCAGTGCGGTAAAACCCTGCCCCAGCTCAAGGTCGAGCTGGCGGACCAGAATGAAGTCCCGGATCGAAAGTCCCGTCAGCATGGCGCCACAACCGGATGTTCCATTCCCTCGCCTAACACGTCTGGAACAAAATAGGAACACGTGCGCTGAAAAACCGATGCGCTTGACGCGAAACCCTTGTCCGAAACAGGGAAAATCCGCTGCAGAAGAACGCAGTCGTGATGGTTTGCGGGCGTGACGGAGGTGCGCGTTTCCGCGATAACCCCTGCGTGCGGCCAAGGCCGTCGATGGGAGAAAACCAATGAAGAAAATTCTCGCCGCCGCGGCTTTCGCGGTCGCCACACTCGCCGCCCTGCCAGCCTCCGCCATGCTGCAGAACGGCGTCAGTGCTCCGGACTTTTCAGCCACCGGCATGACCGGCGGCAAGCAGTTCACGTTCAAACTGTCCGACGCCCTCAAGAAGGGCCCGGTCGTCGTGTTCTTCTTCCCGGCCGCCTACACCGAAGGCTGCACGATCGAGACGCAGGCGTTCTCGGAAAAAGCCGCTGAATACCAGGCCGCAGGCGCCACCCTGATCGGCGTCACCGGCGGCGCCAAACTCGCCGACGGCACCTTCGCCAGCGCCAAGGACAGCCTCACCCGTCTTGGCGAATTCTCGAAAGAGCATTGCCGTGACAAATTCCCGATCGCTGCTGTCTCGGCCGACACCGTGAAAGCCTACGACGTGTCGTTCAACGACAAGCGTCCCGACTGGAGCAACCGCACGTCCTACGTCATCGCGCCGGACGGCAAGGTCGTTCTCGCGCACACCGATCCGCTGCCGAACAGCCACATCGCGAAAACACTCGCTGCCGTGAAAGCCTGGAAAGAAGCCCAGACTCATAACCATTAGGCTGCAGGCATCGCCGGACATGAAGACGCCCCCGCGATCCATCGCGGGGGCGTTCTGTTTGGCCGTAAAGGCGCTTGAACCCAAACTAGAAGATCAGCTTCCCGATTCGATCGAACAGGTTGAAATCGGCTTTTGAACCCGCCTTCTCCGGCAGGCTCACGCCTTGTCCCTGCATCAGCGCGTAGGTGTCGGAATACCAGACCGAGCCCGGATAGTTCGTACCGAGCACCGCCGCCACCTGCTGCGCCTGACCGGTCAGGCCGATCGACAGATACGCTTCGACGAGGCGGTGCAGCGCCTCCGGCACGTGCGTTGTCGTCTGATAGGTGGTGATGACTTTCTTGAACCGGTTGATCGCCGCCAGCTGCTCGCTGCGCTGCAGGTAATAGCGACCAATTTCCATCTCCTTGCCAGCCAGCTGGTCGCGCACCATGTCGACTTTCAGTTCGGCATCGCGCGAATAGTCGGTCTCAGGGAAGCGGGCCGTTACCTCGGCGAGCGCCTTCAGCGCGAGGTCCGAGCGAGCCTGGTCACGGCCGACATCGATGATCTGGTCGAAATGGCAGATCGCAACGAGATAGTAGGCGTAGGCCGCGCCTTCGCCGCCCGGGTGCAGGGAGATGTACTCCTCCGCGCTCGAGATCGATTTTTCGTAGTCACGGGCGCGATAGCGCGCATAGGACGCCATCAGCATCGCGCGCTGGGCCCAGGGAGAATAAGGGTGCTGGCGCTGCACTTCGTCAAACTGGGCGGCTGACTGGACCCACAGGTTCCTGTCCATGCTCTTGAGCGCGCCGTTATAGATCATTTCGACCGGCTGCTCGACATAGGCGAGGTCCGTTTCGCGCGAATTGCTCGCGCACGCCGACGCGCCCAGAAGCGCGATCCCGGCAGCTAGTCCGACCTTTAGGCCCCCGGTCTTAAAGCCCGTGGTGGAACGCATGAATCCTCACTCGGCAGCAGCAACGCCAGCCCTTCTAGACCAATGCCACGGAGCCGTCCAAGCCCCATAGCTGTGGCCAATAAGGCCCTCGTCCCCGTGATGGTCTCGAAACCACGATTGTCTCGAAATCAGGACTTGGCGGCGGAAGTGGCCTTTTCTGCGGCTGCCGCACGCTCCGCCTTGCGAACCCGGCCCCGGCTCCAGCCCCGATAGCCGAACATCAGCGCCCCGATTGCGAGCACCCCGAAGACCAGCAGGGGCAACACGGCGGCGATGAAGCGCACGATTCCCCCGATTGTCCGGGCAAAGGCGGGGGCAAAATCGCCCAATGCGTCGGTCACAGGCCGCCAGATCGATTGAGAGGCCGGCGCGTATTCGGCCTGGTAGGAGAAGGTCAGGACCGACATCGACACCCGCAGTTTCAGGGCCGCCAGCAGGGACTGGCGCGAGTCGATATCGCCCTGCGCCTCGGCCAGCGCCTGCTCGATCTCGAGAAGATCGGCCAGCTTGCCCGGCTTCTTGTCGATCATGGCCTGCAACGCGTCGCGGTGACTGACCATCGATTTCAGGCGCGCCTCATTGTCGACGATTTGCGCGGTCAGCTCTTCCGCTGTGCGGTTGGTCGAATAGACCGACGCGCCGAACGGCTTCAGCCCGTCATTGACGCCCTTTTCGAACGTGCGGACCCAGGCCTCGCTGGCGCGCATCGACAGATTGCCGTTGGCGCCCTCCTCCTGCCCAATCCCGTTGAGACTGGTGTTGGTGACATAACAGTTGGCGGGCCCTGCATCCTCACAGAGCTTCTTGTGCGCGTTGAGCAGGTTTTCCATGCCGTTCGTCGGCACCGAAAAATTCCAGGCGTAGGAATACGACATCAGGGGCATCGTGCCCGGAGGTGCGCCGCCACCGCCATTCGGATCGGGCTGGATGATCGGCTTGTCGAGATCGATGCGCCCGTTGGCGACGCCGTCGTCGAAGTCCGCCGACTTGGCGTCCTGTCCGGGCGCAGGCGCCATGGCCATCTCAGGCGAGGTGGCATAGCCCTCGCCACCCATCGCGCGCGTGCTCGCCCCCTCGCCGCAAGCCGCAAGCGTGAGAACCAGCGCCACCGCCGTCATTGTCCGGATCATAGCATCCACCCCAATCAGGTTACATATGTACTCTGACGTCGGCATCCGGGCCAAATCAAGGCGGATGGAGCAGCGGCTGCAGCTTAACTTACGTCCACGCAAATGCCGTCGGGTCAGCAAACACTGCGCGCAGCAGCTGATTGTTGAGCGCGTGGCCGGGCTGCTCGGCTTCGTAGAGACCGTCGATCATGCCGCCTGCGAGAAACAGATCGCCGATCACATCGAGCAGCTTGTGGCGCACGAACTCATCTGGCGCCTGAAGGCCATCGACGTTGAGAACACGGTCGCCCTCAATGACGACAGTGTTGTCCATCGAGGCGCCGAGACCCTTGCCGATCGCATGTAGCTGTTCGGCCTGATGCGCAAAGCCGAACGTGCGCGCCCACGCGATCTCGCGCGCGAAGGCGCCTGGCGCCATCGTGAAACGGATCTCCTGCCGACCGATCGCCTTCGTCGGAAAGTCGATCGCGATCTTCATTGTGAAGCCGTCGCCTGGTGACAGCCGCGCCAGCTTCACGCCGTGGCGAATTTCCACTGGCTTCAGGATTTTCAGAACACGCTTCGACGCCGTTTGTCCCCTGACGCCTGCCCGCTCCAGCAACGCCACGAACGGCTTCGACGATCCGTCAAGAATGGGCAACTCGGGCCCATCGAGCTCGGCAATCACATTGTCGATGCCCAACCCCGCGCACGCGGCCAGGAAATGCTCGACCGTCGCCACTGACACGCCGGCCTCATTGCTCATATTCGTGCCCAGCTCGGTCGTTGTCACCATCGTGACCAGCGCGGGAATCTCCGCAGCGCGATCCGTCACATCGCTGCGCACGAAGACAACGCCAACGCCCTCGCCCGCCGGCCGCACGGTGAGGCTGGCCGGCTTGCCGGAATGGACCCCGACGCCCGAAACGCTTGCCGAATGAGCGATGGTTTGCTGGCAGTTCATGAACCGTGAGCTAAAGCCACCGGGCCGCCCGCGCAAGACATGTCAACGCATCGGCGCCGCTGCGGGTTGTTGCCGGCGCCGGGAACCTGCTAGTGCGGCGCGATGGAATTGCCCCTCCCGCTCAGACAGGCCGTGGACGGCGCGCTCGTGGGCGTGCCTATGACGGAGCTCACCGTCGCGGCGAAGGCACTGTCACAGCGCTATCGCGACGAGGTGCGCGACGGCCGCCTGCATCTGTCGGATGCCAGGTTCGCCCTCGCCTATATCGCAACACGCATGCCAGCGACCTACGCCGCCATCCACGCAAGCCTCACCGCGCTGGCCAAACAGCAACCCGGTCTCGCGCCCCGTTCCCTGCTCGACATCGGCGCCGGCCCCGGCACGGTGATGTGGGCCGCCGCCGAAATCTGGCCGACCCTGGATGCCGCCACCCTCGTCGAAACCAGCCCCGCCATCCGCACGCTGGGTGAAAGGATTGCCGCCGCCCGCACGCTCCCCCGCATCGCCTGGCGTGATGGCGACCTGCGCAGCGGCCTCGCAGAACAGCCGCATGATCTTGTCACGCTGGCCTATGTGCTCGACGAACTCGCGCCGAAGGATCGCGACACGCTGGTCGATCGCCTCTGGTCGCTGACACGGCACGCGCTATTGATCGTCGAGCCGGGAACGACCGCAGGCTGGCAGCGCATCCTCACCGCCCGCGCCCAGCTCATCGCGGAAGGCGCACACATTCTCGCGCCATGCGCTCATGCGCTCACCTGTCCGATCGCGCAGCCCGACTGGTGTCATTTCTCGGCGCGCGTCGCGCGCTCACGCATCCATCGTCTTGCCAAGGAAGCCGAGGCGCCGTGGGAGGATGAGAAGTTCATCTACCTCGCAGCGTCCCGCGCACCGACGCCTGCACATCCATCGCGTGTGCTGTCGCCGCCGCAAACCGCGAGCGGCCGCGTGAAACTGAAGCTGTGCAACGCCGATGGCGCAGCAACGGAGCGTCTCGTCACCCGCCGCGAAGGTGACGTGTTCCGTAAGGCCCGCCGCGTCGATTGGGGTGATGTCTTCGAGGGTTAGGCGTTGCCTGAGCGGCGCAGAAAGGCCGGGATTTCGAGATCGTCCTCGAAAGTGTCATCGTCGGCTGGCACAGGACGCGCAGCAGGCGGCGCGTGTTCGTCCGCAGGCTTGGTTTTCCAGCCGAACAGCGAGGCAAACGAGCGATCCTTCGGCGTTTCGGCCGCAGCTTGAGCCTGCGGGGCAGTGTCCTGCTGGGGCTGGCTGTCGAAGATATCGTGCTCAGGCTCCGGTTGCGGCATCGGACGCGCGCGGATGACGGGCGCGGCAGGACGATACTCGGACGGCGGCACACTCGCATGCGGCGGTGCGGACGGCGGGGTGATGATCGTCTTCTGCGGCGGCGGCATGAAGGCCGAGGGCTGGGCCACGATGCCCAGTTCAGCAGCGGGCGATGGCGTGTTGAAGATCGCGGTGTTGAGGCCCGCCTGTAGTTCGCGCACCGGCTGCGGCGCAGCGCGGACAATGCCCTGCTGCAGACCTGCCGCAACGACGGACACCCGGATCTTGCCGTTCATCTTCTCGTCGAAGGTCGAGCCGAGGATGATGTGCGCGTCGATATCGACCTCGCGGCGAACCTCGTTGGCGGCTTCGTCGACCTCGAACAGCGTCATGTCGTAGCCGCCGGTGATGTTGATCAGAACGCCTTTGGCGCCCTTCATCGACACGTCGTCCAGCAGCGGGTTGGCGATCGCAGCCTGCGCCGCCTTCAGCGCACGGTTCTCGCCTTCCCCCTCGCCCTCGCCCATCATCGCCGAGCCCATGCCCGCCATGACGGTGCGCACGTCGGCAAAGTCGAGATTGATGAGGCCCGGCATGACCATCAGGTCGGTGATGCCCCGCACGCCCGAATAGAGCACTTTATCCGCCATCGAGAACGCGTCGGCGAACGTGGTGTCCTTGTTTGCGATGCGGAAAAGATTCTGATTCGGAATGATCAGCAGCGTATCGACCTCGGACCGGAGGTCGACAATGCCCTTCTCCGCCACCTGCATCCGGCGCTTGCCCTCGAAATCGAACGGTTTGGTGACGACGCCGACGGTGAGGACTTTCTGTTCTTTCGCGATGCGCGCGATGATCGGAGCAGCGCCGGTTCCCGTGCCGCCGCCCATGCCGGCTGCGATGAAGCACATGTGTGCGCCGTGCAGGATGCGCTTGATCTCGTCGGCGGATTCCTTTGCGGCTTCCGCCCCCACATCCGGGTTCGCGCCCGCGCCGAGGCCGGAGGTCTTGCCGATACCGAGCTGAATATGGGTCGGCGCCTTGGACCGCGACAGCGCCTGCGCATCCGTGTTGGCGACGACGAATTCGACGCCCTGAAGCTTGGCCTCGATCATGTTGTTGACGGCGTTCCCGCCAGCGCCACCAA
>CANJXY010000211.1 GCA_947478925.1 Hyphomonadaceae bacterium
CGCGGCTTTTTCACCAGATGGCAAACGGATTTTGACCGCCAGCAAAGACAAAAGCGCCAAAGTCTGGGACTCGGGCGGTGGGCGCCTGCTGAGCACCGGTAAGGCCCACGACCGCGAAGTCTGGTATGCGGAATTTTCCCCCGACGGACGGCACTTCGTCACCGCCAGCGCCGACAAGACGGCGAAGATCTGGGACGCCAGCAACAGCGAGGTAATCCAGACCTTGTCGGGGCATACCGACGAAGTCTCCGGCGCCGCCTATTCGTCTGACGGATTGTTGGTAGCGACTGCGAGCAAGGACGGGACCGCGAGAATCTGGAACGCCTCTGACGGTCGTACGCTCTTTACGCTGGCGGGCCACAAGGGTTGGGTCATCAGCGTCGCCTTCTCGGCGGACGGAAAGCAGCTGGTGACCACCAGTGAAGACGCGTCTGCCAGGATATGGAATGTCGCCACCGGCCAGCTGACACAGTCACTCACAGGCCACACGAACTGGGTCAGGGGCGCAGCCTTCTCTCCCGATGGAAACCGCGTGGTGACGGCCAGCGAGGACAAATCAGCGAAGGTGTGGGATATCGCCACGGGGAGGGTGCTCGCGACGCTTGAAGGACATAGTTCCGGCGTCGGCACAGCCGTATTTTCACCGGACGGCGCCCGCGTTCTGACGGCCAGCGATGATGGCTCCGCCAAGGTATGGCGCATCAGCGATGGCCGCGTCCTCGCGACTCTAAATGCTGGCAAGGGCTGGATCTCTTCGGCCGCCTTCTCCCCAGACGGCGCCCGCATCGTCACCGCGAACCAGGACAAGACAGCCAGTGTATGGGATCCCGAGGATGGGCGCCTGCTTGTTTCCCTGAGCGGTCACGCCGATGCCGTCTATAGCGCGATGTTCGATGTCTCCGGACAGCGGATCATCACGGCGAGTGGAGACCACACCGTAAAGTTGTGGGACGTCGCGCGGCTTAGCGAGGCGTGGGCACAGCTGGCGGCCGATGCCTGCAATACACTGCTGGGTGCACACGGACGGAATTTTTCGCAGCTCGAGATCGAGGCCGATCAGTTGCTGGCATCAGAATGGCCGGATCCGTCACGTGACGTCTGCGAAGGCGAGACCGAAGCGCTTTCTATCAAGACACTCCGCGAACGCGCTGGATTGCCTGCCGAGGCCGCTGCCAAACAACCCGCCGAGAGGCTCAGCCGTCCTTGATGGGGTCCTGCGTCGGGCGACCATTCCCGCCGGTGCCACCACCCCCACTCGACCCCAGCGGCGCCGTATCGGGCGAGATCGCCGCGGGCGTCGCTCCGGTCGGAGCGACAACGTCGGCGGGCGCGACAGGCGGTGCAACCGGCACGCCGGTACCAGATCCACTGCCTTCAGCCGGCGTCGCGTCTGGTGACTCTTCGGTTTGTGTTTCGTCAGAATCCGCATCGAGGTTGGTGTCGTCCGCCTCTGCCGCCGTCGCGCTGGATGCCGGAGGTTGCGCACTGGCCGTTAGACTCACAATTCCGCTCAAGGCCGAAAGAGCGAAGACGGAAGCAGCTGTAGCCGCCAGTCTGGAAAAGGTCCGCATACTGTCCTACCCCTTCAAGAGAATGACTGCGCCGCAAGTCGTACGCGCATAGACGCCTCCGCAGCAAATAGAAAATGTAGCTGCAACAGAATTCCGCTGTTCTATTCCGGGAAATCGATCTTCGCTTTCATCCACATATCGACGAGCTCATAGCAGATCGCGATGCGATCAAAGTTCTTGCTGGGATCAGCATTCTGGAAAGTGTCGAAGTGGAATGTGCCCTCGTCGCCATGACCTTTGCAACTCATGGCCACGAGCTTTGTCGGACGCGTCAATTTGAAATCACCTTCGATGTCTTTGACGAGGTCTTCCAGGATTTCGCTTGCCTGCAGGAAGTCTTTGGCGTCCCGCATCGCGGGAGTGGGCGCAACGTAAGACAGCTCGATGGGAAGGCCCTTGCCATCGGTGTTGTTGACGAAGCCTTCTTCAACCTCATCGTCCGTGGCCTTGAACTTCCCCGCACAGTTCCATTCCGGCTTCACGTATTGCTCGAAGTCTTTAAAGCCTTCTGGGTTGCTGCCGTAAACATAGCAGATGATGTTGAAGGCGCGCTCTTCGGGCGGTGCATGCGGATCCTTCGATGTGTAACCCGCGCCAGCCCTCAGCCACCCGTTCGCCGCACCGATGATCTCGTCGACGCCATCCGGGTCATCCGCATCCGGCACCAGAAGAATGGCGGCGATTTCGTCGGCGTAGCGCTCGATGTCTTCAATCGGCCAAGTCGAGGCGTTGATGCCCTGAATCTGATTCATAATGAGGTGGCCGGCCTCATGGTAGGCCATAAAGCGGATAAAGCCCTGAACGACGCTGTTGGGCGGGCCTTGCGGCGTTTCGCCTTGGCTTGCTTGAGCTGACACGATGAGAGCCAGTCCCACGCATGACGCTAGACGCGACGCTCGACCAAATGTCATGACGTATCCTATCCCTTCGATGTCATGACAGAACACGTAACGGTCAAACTGTCATCCAGCTGCGGCAGTCACCCTGTCGGCGTTGCGGCAAGCCGTGTTTTGTCGCCAGGCCAATCCTCTCGTCGCGTGGAAAGGCCCCATCCCGTATCGCTTGGCGCACCAATACTTGCTTGCATTGAGTGCATGTGATCACAATCTGCATAGTGAAGTTGAGCCAGGGTAAGGCGGTATTTGATCCACCAGGAGGACGGCGGGGAATGGGATCTCGTCGTTATGCAAGACGCGTGGGCGGTTGAGTACCGGGGACGCGCAGGCCATAAGTTTGTTAGTCTCAACTCAGTTGAACAAAGCCGTGCTCGTCTCCGATCGACCGAGATACAGGAGGCAGGGGTCGCTCGAGAAATGAACTCCTGACATCGAACAATTCCAGTTCCCCGCTAAAAGACGGAGACCGAAACTCCGCCAAAAAAGCTTCGAACGAACGTGTTTGAAAACCGATCGCTCTTACTCGTCGACAGCAACCTGAAGTACGCGCGCCAGATGCTTCCGGAAACGTGCTCGCTCTTGCGTCGACATTCCGAAGTCGTCGGAAATGCGGCGGTCAATCATCACGCCCTTCATGAGGGCCGCCGCCGTGCGCACGCGCTCGACAGAATGCTTTCCGCCTAGCCATCTTACGAACGGCCCATAGAAACGGTCCTCGCCGGATGCCCGTATGACCCCGCCAGCTGTGGCATGTGAATAGGATTGCAACATCACCAGAAAAGCGCTGAACTTGTCATCGTCGAGCGGTTCATCGATGAGCTTGCGCGCAATGCGTTCACCAAAGTCCTTGGGGTCGCCCTCGAACATTTCGTCTGGCGGCGCGCACGCATTCAGCACAGCGGTGAACAAGTCCTCCTTGCTGCCGAAGTAGCGCGACACGAGTGAGACATCGACGCCAGCATCCGATGCGATGCTGCGCAGGCTCACGCTGTCATAGGCCTCGTTGGCGAAGCGAGCGGTTGCGGCGGCGAGCAAGGCTGCGCGAGTCGCGCTTGCGTCCCGCTTGCGAACCAAATCCCGAGCCGCCACGCGGCCTCCATCACAAGAGTCTCTGGTCAACGCGCGTTGACTTTTAGTCTATCACCCCGATTCAAGTCAACGATCGTTGACAAGATGCGATCGCATAGGTCGGGCCACCGTCAGCCACGAGGAACCTCCGCCCTGCTGGAAGACTTCCGCTATGAGTGCGCCGAACTGGCGCTCCAGGAAAAATCGAGGGCAACATCGCGGTCGGGCGCTGTGAGAAGCGCTCGGCGGCGGCCATGTTACTCGGCATGCTCGGTGTCACGGTACTCGGGCTGATTTTCATGCCGGTCTTCTATATCGTCCGTCGCTGGATCTCAGGAAAAATCAAGCACTAGTCCAGGGAGCCCGGTCCGGATTCGACCGCCGTGGCGAGGCACGTGGAAGCGGTGCGTTTCAGCATCAGACTGCTGCGCGCCCTTCTCGCAGCTTGAGGCGCGAGAATCGTCGCCATTGCGGGCGACATGCGACCGAGGCTACACCCGTCCTCTGGCTGACAAAACCAAGACACGACCCGAGAGCCGGGAGGAGATACTGATGACGGATGCCGAACGCGAGCATGCATTGAACGACCTCAGGATGTCGGACAAGGCGCGACCCCTTTTCGAGGCGGTCAAGAAGCACATTGTCGAAAACGTCGCTCCAATCGAGGAAGAGTTCGACGCGCTGGACCACGCCAAGACGGACCGCTGGAGCTGGCATCCGCGCCAGCTTGAGCTGCTCGACGGCGCCAAGAAAAAGGCCAAGGCCGCCGGTCTCTGGAATTTCTTCCTGCCCGACTCCGAAACCGGCGAGGGTCTCAGCAATCTGGACTACGCCTACATCGCCGCTGAACTCGGCAAGCAGCCGCTGGCGTCTGAAACGCTGAACTGCTCCGCGCCGGATACCGGCAACATGGAAGTGCTGGAGCGCGTTGGCACGGCCGCGCAGAAGAAGCAGTGGCTTGAGCCGCTGCTCAATGGCGAGATCCGCTCAGCCTACGCGATGACCGAGCCGAGCGTCGCCTCGTCAGACGCGAAGAACATCTCCACAAGTGCCGTGCTCGAAGGCAATGAGTGGGTCATCAATGGGGAGAAATACTACATCTCGAACGCTGGCGACCCGCGCTGCAAGATCATGATCACCATGGTCAAGACGAGCCCGGACGCTCCGTCTCACTTGCAGCAGTCACAGATCCTCGTGCCGATGGACACGCCCGGCGTGAAGGTGCTCGGGCCGATGCACGTCTTTGGCGCCGATCACGCGCCGCGCGGCCACATGCATATCAAGTTCACCAATGTCCGCGTCCCAAAGGAAAACATCCTACTCGGCGAAGGGCGGGGCTTTGAGATCAGCCAGGTCCGCTTGGGACCCGGCCGTATCCACCACTGCATGCGCACGATCGGCAAGGCGGAAGCAGCGCTCGAGATGATGATCAAGCGCGGCCTCTCGCGTGAGGCCTTTGGGCAGCCGCTCATCAAGCTCGGCAAGAACCCCGAGGTTGTCTCACGCGCTCGTTATGACATCGAGCAGATGCGCCTGATGGTTCTGAAAGCCGCCAAGGCGATGGACGTTCTCGGCAACAAGGAAGCGCGCGTCTGGGTTTCCATGGTAAAATCCATGATCCCGGAAATCACTTGCCGCATCATCGACGAGGCGATCCAGGTCCACGGCGCCACCGGTATCTCGCAATGGACGCCACTGGCTGAACTCTATGCCGACGTGCGGCACCTGCGTTTTGCGGATGGTCCCGATGAGGTTCACCACATGGTGGTAAGTCGCGCGGAAATCAAAAAGCATGAGCCGGGCCGCAACGCGCCGTAGTGAGCAGCGGCCGACTACTGATCGGAATTGTGAGCCTCTCCGCTATTCGGGGAGGCTCCTTTTTTGAACATTTCGATCTCCCCAAAAAGAATCGGCAAGGCGTGTAACCACCCGCCGTCGTCCCGCGAATACCCTCTTGAACGCGCCAACAATGCGTTGAGAGGGAGCCATGGCCAATTTACGCGTTCGTGTCGCAGCCGGCTTCTCGCTCGTGGCCATGCTCGGCGCCGCAGTTGCGACTATGACCGCGTCCGCCAACGGAGCGCCAGCCGGTCCGCCCACCGTCGTGGAGCTCTTCCAGAGCCAGGGCTGCTCGTCTTGCCCTCCGGCCAACGAGAACATTCTCACGCTTACCGACAGGTCGGATCTGCTGGTCCTCAGCTTTGGCGTCATCTACTGGGATCGCCTGGGCTGGAAAGACACGTTCGCGTCCAAGGAATACACCCAGCGTCAGTACGACTACGCCAATGGCGGGCTGCATCGCCGCAATGTCGCGACGCCTCAAGTCGTCATCAACGGTCATGTCGACATCGTCGGCAACCGGCGCGACGAACTCGTCCGCGCGGTAGACAGTTCGAAGCTGTCCGCATCGGCGCCCACCATTTCACGCTCAGGCGACAAGCTGACCGTGTCGGCCGCGTCATCGGCTGCCGGTATCGCCGATGTATGGCTGGTGCGCTACGACCCGCGCACCGTGCAGGTCCCCATCCAGGCAGGTGAGAATGGCGGGCGCACACTGCCTCACCGTAACGTTGTTCGTGAGCTCGTCCGCCTCGGCGGCTGGAGCGGCAAGGCGGCGACCTATCAGCTACCAGCTGAATCCGACCCTGACTGCCGTACCGCCATTCTCGTCCAGGTTGCTTCCGGCGGGTCGATCATCGCGTCTTTCAAATCCTGACTTTCAACCAGCGTGCTTCGGCACTTCATCAAGGGACAATCCAATGACCGTAAAACTCCTCACTTCGATCGCA
>CANJXY010000212.1 GCA_947478925.1 Hyphomonadaceae bacterium
GCGCGCGCGAAAGCGGATCCGACTTTCCAGGCGGAGTTCGACTGGCTGCTGGAGCACTATGTCGGACGGCCGAGCCCGCTCTATTACGCCGAGCGGCTCACCAAGCATTTCGGCGGCGCCAAGATCTATCTCAAGCGCGATGAGCTGAACCACACGGGCGCGCACAAGATCAACAACTGCATCGGCCAGGTTCTCCTTGCGCGGCGCATGGGCAAGACGCGGATCATCGCGGAGACGGGCGCGGGACAGCATGGTGTGGCGACCGCCACCATCTGCGCGCGCTT
The DNA here is from genome assembly GCA_947478925.1 of Hyphomonadaceae bacterium. Lineage (GTDB taxonomy): Bacteria > Pseudomonadota > Alphaproteobacteria > Caulobacterales > Hyphomonadaceae > UBA7672. The sequence continues at coordinate 285 of CANJXY010000212.1, forward strand.
CGGCCTGCCTTGCGTGGTGTTCATGGGCGAGACCGATGTCGAGCGGCAGAAACCGAACGTGTTCCGCATGCGCCTCCTTGGCGCTGAGATCGTGCCGGTGTCGTCGGGAACGGGCACGCTGAAGGACGCGATGAACGAAGCGCTGCGCGACTGGGTGACGAATGTGTCGAACACGTTCTACGTGATCGGCACAGCGGCAGGTCCGCATCCCTATCCGATGCTGGTGCGCGATTTCCAGTCGATCATCGGCAAGGAAGCACGCGCGCAGATCCTGAAACAGGAAGGGCGGCTGCCGGATGTTCTTGTGGCGGCCATCGGCGGTGGGTCAAACGCGATCGGCCTGTTCCATCCCTTCCTTGAGGATGAAGGCGTGAAGATGATCGGCGTCGAGGCGGGCGGACATGGCGTCGATACGCCGATGCATGCGGCCTCGCTCTCGGGCGGACAGCCGGGCGTCCTGCACGGCAACCGCACTTACCTTCTGCAGGACAAGGACGGCCAGATCATCGACGCGCACTCGATCTCGGCGGGTCTCGACTATCCTGGCATCGGGCCGGAGCACGCCTTCCTGCATGAGACGGGGCGCGCGACCTATCGCACCTGCACCGACAAGGAAGCGCTCGATGCGTTCCAGCTCTGCACGCGCCTTGAAGGGATCATCCCCGCGCTCGAGCCTGCGCACGCGCTGGCGCGTGTCGGCGATATCGCGAAGGAGCTCGGCAAGGACGGGCTGATCATCATGAACATGTGCGGGCGCGGCGATAAGGACATCTTCTCGGTGGCCGGGCATCTGGGGATGACGATTTAAGGCCTTGCCGCTTCAGCTCGCACTTCAAGCTGCTTCATTTGATCCGTATTGTGGTGCGAGCTGAAGGACGCTGGTAATGCGCACCACCGTAACCCTTGACGACGACCTGCTCGAACGGGCTGAAAAGCTCACCGGCATAAGGGAGCGCCCAGCGCTCTTGCGCGAGGCGCTGAAAGCGCTGATCGGCCGGGAAACCGCCGAGCGTCTTGTCAGGCTCGGCGGGTCTGATCCCGAGGCCGCTGCGGCGCCCCGATTTCGGGACGTCGCCGAAGGGCGCGCGACCGAGTTCGACGCAAAGGACTGACGCGGGTTCTCATCGACACCTCGATCTGGATTCACCATCTGCGATCGGCCGATGTGATGCTCATCGCCTTGTTGCGCCGGGATCGGGGTTGCGCAGGTATCGGGTCATCACACACGACCGTGTCATGGGTGAGCTGACGATGGCCTCCCTGAAGGACAGGCATCTCTTGCTTGAATCCCTGCTCGACCTGCCACGAGCGCCTCCGGCGGAGGAGGCGGAGGGCCGCAATTTCATAGAGGCGCGTGGGTTGTTCGCCCGAGGCATCGGCTATTCGGACGCCCACATCCTGGCATCGACCCTGCTCCATGGCGGCCTGCAACTCTGGACGCGGGATCGTCGCCTGGCTGAAATAGCTGGAGAGCTGAGCATCGCATACCAACAGGCCTGAAAGGGCGATCCTGAAGTCACGAATGCGACTGGCGGGGCAATTGGGAATGACGATTCAGGTGGCCTCTGTCCTGCTGCGCGATAGGGCAAGTGTGTGGCGCGCGGATGGAGGTAGGTTTGTGAAGCAAGAGGAAGCGTTCTGCTCAGTGGAGTTGTTGACGGGCGCGAACGGCGCCTCAAAATTCTCGACGATATTGTCATAGTTCATCCTGCCGCGCGCTCATGGCGCTTCTCGGATTTCGTGCTCAGGCCAGACGTTGCGGCCTGCACGCCTTGAATGAGGGCTGGGACCGTGTCAGCGAAGCGCGTAGCCTCTCGATCGGAGGTCCTCTCATGCGCGTTTTGTCTGCCGCCGTCTTCATTCTCGCGCTCGCCGCGTGCACAGCGCCTGTAAGATACATCCTGCCAGGACAGGTCGACCTGCCATTGGCGGCGGGGGACCGGATCAAGCTGTGCACCGATGACGGATTCGACGACACGACGCCGCTTTCGGACTGCGTGATCATCGAGCGGGCCTCGCATCCGATCGCGCCCTATGCCGAGGCGCTGAAGACCAAGGGCTGGTCAAAGGTCGAGGGCGACGACACCGGCCGCGAAGTGTGGAGTCTGGGCGCGGGGACGGCGTGCAAACGGCTGTCGGTCGATGCGGGCAGCGAGAAGATGTCGCGCAAGCGTTTCATGATCGTGCGGTTCGAGGTGAGCGAAGGCGCATGTGGGGCGAGTTGAGGCGCCTCGCGTCATCGTGCGGTTGCTGAGCGCCATTACGCTTCCCCGACCCCGCCGGTGCGGGCAGAAGAGACTGTAGAAACCTGGAGATCGACATGAGCACACACGCCGGATCATGCCATTGCGGGAAGGTCGCGTTCGAGGTGACCGGGACGTTTGGCGGGGCGGTGGTGTGCAACTGCTCTTACTGCCGGCGGTCCGGGAACATGCTGGCGTTCACGACACCAGAAAATTTCAAGCTGACGACGCCGCAGAAGGACGTCTCGACCTACCTGTTCGGCAAGCAGACGATCACCCACTATCACTGCGCCAATTGCGGGATCTCGACGCATGGCTCGGGCATGGGCCCGGATGGCACGCGCATGGTGGCGGTGAACCTGCGCTGCGTGCCGGACATCGATCTCGACACGCTGGAAATCCAGCAATTCGACGGGGCGAACCTCTAGGCTGCAGGCCTTGGGACCCTTCGTTCCCCGTTTGTTGCAGTGCGGCATCAGGAAGCGTGCCGGGGGGTAGGTGAGGGGACGGGAGTCCGTTATAAGCCTCGTTTGCTTCGGGGCATCGCCCCAGACCAGCGCTGTAACAGCTCAGGCCAGACCCAAGCACTTATCTCACCCATGACCGCTGACCGCATATCCGCGACGTTTGCTTCTTGCTCGGCTCAGGGCCGCGCAGCCTTCGTTGGCTATCTGATGGCGGGCGACCCGGATATCGAGACAAGTTTCAATAATATCAAGGCTTTGGCCGAGGCCGGCGCCGACATCATCGAGCTCGGCGCGCCGTTTACCGACCCGATGGCGGATGGGGCGGCGATCCAGAAGGCGGCGCTGCGGTCGCTGGCGGCCGGGACGACCCTCGCGGCCACGCTGGATATCGCCCGCCGGTTCCGGCTCGAGAACAAGACCATCCCGCTGATCGTTATGGGCTATGCAAACCCTATCCATCGGATGGGGTATGCCGTGTTTGCCAAGGCAGCAGCCGAGGCCGGTGTTGATGGCGTGATTACCGTGGACTTGCCTCCCGAAGAGGATGCCCCGCTGCGCCAGGAACTGGCCGCCCACGGGCTGGCGGTGATCCGGCTGGCGACGCCCACGACCACAGAAAAGCGCATGAAGACGGTGGCCGACGGGTCGTCGGGCTTTGTCTATTACGTCTCAGTGGCGGGCGTGACCGGCGCTGGTGTTGGCGCCGAGGCGGATATTTCGGCGGGCGTGGAACGTGCAAAGCGCATTTCCGGCCTGCCCGTGGCGGTGGGTTTTGGTGTCCGGACGCCGGAGCAAGCCGCTGCTTTTGCTCGGATTTCTGACGGGGTGGTGGTTGGGTCTGCGCTGGTCGAGCAGGTCCGCGAGGCGGTGGAGCAAGGCGATCCGGGCTCCTCTGTCAAGCGTATAAGTGTGGTTGCTAAGTCACTGTCAAACGCCATAGCTTTGGCGCGTCTTGAGCGGAGCGTTCCTTGAACTGGCTTACAAATCTTCCCCCGGGGCTGAAGTCTATCTTCACCAAGCGGGACGACACTGAAGGCGATGACCTCTGGGTCAAATGCCCCAAGACGGGCGAACTGGTTTACCGGCAGGAGCTCGAGAGCTCGTACTGGGTGACCCCGGCCGGCGCCCACCTCCGCATCACGCCGGAAAAGCGGTTCGAATACATGTTCGATGGCGGGCTGTGGTCCGACATCCAGATGCCGCCGGTGCCGCGCGACCCTCTGAAATTCAAGGACGACAAGCGCTATACCGACCGTCTGAAGTCGGCCAAGGCCAAGACCGGCCGCGACGATTGCATGGTTGCCGGCCTCGGCGAGATCAACGGACGCAAGGCCGTGGTGCTGGTGCAGGACTTCGCCTTCATGGGCGGATCGCTCGGCATGGCCGCAGGCGAGGCTTTCATCAAGGCGGCCGAGACGGCTGTCGCGCGCAAGGCGGCGCTCATCGTCGTCACCGCTTCGGGCGGCGCGCGCATGCAGGAATCCTCTTTCGCCCTGATGCAGATGCCGCGCACTGTGCTGGCGATCCAGGACGTGAAGCGCGCCAAGCTCCCCTACATCGTCGTGCTGGCTGACCCCACCTCGGGCGGCGTCCTGGCGTCTTACGCGATGCTGGGCGATGTGCACGTCGCAGAGCCGGGTGCGCAGCTGGCCTTTACCGGTCCGCGCGTGATTGAGGCGACGATCCGCGAGAAACTTCCCGAAGGCTTCCAGCGATCCGAATTCCTGCGCGAGCGCGGGATGGTGGACATCGTCGCGCACCGCAAGGAACTGACGTCCACCATCGGCGCCATCCTTGGCATGCTGATGGCGCCCCAGCGCGGCAAGCGCGCGAAGGTGGTTGAGGAAGCGACGGCGAAGTAGGCCTGTCTGGGTAAGTATACCTGCCTGGGTGGGCCTGGCTGGTTTTCGGGTTTCAAATGCGGCGTCTCCGATGGGGACGCCGCATGTGTTTTGGTCTCAGGGCGTCTTGCCCGCCGGGGCTTCCCGGATGGCGAGGGGCGCGTTCTTGAAGGCCGGGCCGAGGTCGGTGGTGATCTCCGGCGCGGCGCCGGGCAGGTGCAGGGCGTAGCGCAGCTGCGAGACTGTCACATGCTGTATGATCGCCCATCCTTCCCGCGTCTCGAGGTCGCCGGGGCGGCATCCATTCTGTGCAAGATCGAGCAGGGGGCCGGGCACGGGCAGGCCGATCTGCTTGACCGCGGAGATGAGGTCATTGCCGCTCTGGATCGACAGGCAGCTATCGCTGAAAGCGTTGTGCCCCATGCCCGGAACGATCACGAGGCGTTTGGGCGCGTTGAGCTTGTCGTAGGCCGAAACCAGCGTGTCGACTTTGATGCCTGAGTCATTCTGTGCGGCGATGATCAGTGTCGGCTTGGGTGTTGCGCCGGGGCTCTGCGGGGGCACGGGCGCCCAGCCGATCACGGTATCGATGCGGGGATTGTCGATCGCTGCGAACATGGTGCCGCCACCCGCGGAGTGGCCCACTGCAGCGATGGAGGACATGTCGATCAGGCCCGCGAGAGGGCTTTGAGCGTCGGCGGTCTGGCGGGCCATGAGGTCGAGCGCGGCGTCCAGTGCGGCGGCGCTTGATGTACGGCGCGCCGCCATGTCGCGTGAGGGCGAGGCGAACGAGGCGAAGCCGTATTCGGGGAAATCGACGGAGGCGACAACGAAGCCCCATGACGCGATCCCCGACAGAAGATTGCCGTGGCCGCTGCGCCAGCCGCCGGCGCCGTGCGAGACGATGACGAGCGGAAAGGTCTTGCCGCTCGCTGCGGGCGCATCGCGGAACGCCGGCACGGTGACTTTGAGATCGACGCTTTCCGGAATCTTCTTCAGCATGCCGGCGAGCATGGGCGGCACGGGATCTGTCTGCAGATAGACGTCGTTGACCCTGCCTTTGGCGGCGCCAGCGGCAGCGGGGTAATAGACCTCGATCTTCCGGTCGCTGAGGCTCAGCGTGAGGACACCCACCTCATTTGGCCCGCGCGCCGTGTAGACCGGTGGTGTTTGCGGCGATGGCTGGCCGGCGCAGGCGCCAAGCGTGAGCGCGGCGGCAAGGGCTGCGATGGCATGGCGCCAGCTGGTAGATACGACGCTCATGCGCGACATCCTCACGATCCGTTGGAGCACCAACGGATCGCAAGACGCATCTCAGTGCCAGTGGCGCCGAGACGGAAATTCAAAAACGTTTAAGTGATGTGGGTTTGGACGATTGGGGGGGCGGCCGGTCGAATGAGGGGCGCGGGAGATCACTCAGATCATTCTCCTTCACCGGGAAGTGGGTTTGCCTTTAGGTCAGGCATCCC
>CANJXY010000213.1 GCA_947478925.1 Hyphomonadaceae bacterium
CGAGAATTCCTTGCACGCCCGCGACAGGTCGTTCTGTGTGAAGCCGAGACCGACCAGAATCTCCGCTGCGCGCGCCTCGCCCGACCACGCGTCGATGTCGGCCAGCCGCATGTGGATCTCGCCGATCCGGTCGGGGTCCTCGCACGTTTCGGCTTCGCGCATCAGGGTTGCGCGTTCGATATCCGCATCCAGCACCACATCGAGCAGCGTCCGGTCGTTGGCTGCAACCTCCTGCGCCACGAAGCCCATCTTGGCGCCGCGATTGATCCGGATCGTCCCATCACCATTGCCTTCGCCCTTGGCGAGTTCCTCGCGGATGATGCGTAGCAGGGTGGATTTGCCCGTGCCGTTGCGCCCGACCAGGCCGACCTTCCAGCCGTCCGCAATCTGCGCCGACGCGCCCTCGAACAGCGCCCGGCCATCGATCCGGAAAGTCAGGTCATTGATCGTCAGCATGGTGGGAAAAGCGGTCCGGAACGTGGGAAGGTTTGCCCCCTGAGCCATGCCCGGAAGCTTGTTTTGCGCCCCGTATGGCCGCTCCGCCGCGCTGCGTCAAACGCTTGCCGCGTAAGGGCTGGAACGCCCTATTTCCCGGCGCTACGGCGTTCGGGAAACAGCGCCAGATCAGCGCCGGCTGCGACCAGAGCGCCCGCAAGCTGCGCGATGACAAAGCCGGGCGCATCCGCCGGACGTATGCCGGCGAACGTGTCCGTCAGTGAGCGGGCCAAGGTCACAGCGGGATTGGCGAACGATGTTGAGGCCGTCCACCAGTAGCCCGCCGTGATAACCAGCGCGACCGCATAGGGGATGGCGTCGGGGCGCGCACGGCGCACAGCAAGGATGACAAACACCAGCGCGAAAGTGGCGACACCGTCAGACAGCGCAACGGGAAAGCCGGAGCGGTCATGCGTCGCGGTCTGGATCAGGGGCAGCGCGAACATCACATGTGCAAGCAGGGCGCCCGCAACCGCGCCCAGGCATTGGACCAGCATGTAGGCAATGGCCTCGCCCGCGGGCAGTTCCCGCCGCAAGGCCATCACCAGACTAACAGCTGGATTGAAGTGCGCGCCCGATACCGGACCCAGCGCAAGGATCAGCACTGCCAGCATGCCTGCCGTTGCAAGCGTGTTCCCCAGCAGGGACACCGCATCATCGGATGACAGCCTGTCGCCGAGAATGCCGGAGCCGACCACACAGCCGACCAGCAACAGCGTGCCCAGGGCTTCCGCAGCAAGCCTTCGCGCCAATGCCGGCGTCATTGTGCGAACTGCAGGCGCTTCATGGGCGTGCTCGCTTCTTCGGGCTGGGTGGGCAACAGGCGGCCCGGCTCGCGACTTCGGCCAGCGGTCCGCAGACTTCCGGCCGTCCCTGACAGCAATCTTCCATCAGGAAGGTGATGAGCGCATTCATGCGCTCGAAGTCGGCGGAATAGATGAGCGAGCGGCTCTCGCGACGCTGCACGATCAACCGGTCCCGGCTCAAATGTCCTAGGTGGAAGGACAGCGAGGACGCAGGCAGGCCCAGCGCTTCTGCGATTGCGCCCGCCGCCATGCCATCGGACCCGGCCTTCACCAGCATCCGGAAAATGCCGAGCCGATGCTCCTGGGCAAGCGCTGCGAGGGTTGAGACCGCGTCTGTCGTATCCATTTGATATTTCGAGTATCATCGAAATTATGTTCCAGCAACTGTGGTGTTGCGCCGCCTCGGTGCACGGCGCCTTTGCCGCCGCAGCCAGAGATCTCCAGGCGATTCCAGCCGATTATTGGGGTCCCCGGTCTTGCTTCGGCCCGCTTGCGGAGAGAATGTCCGCCCGCGCCGCTCTGGCGCAGGCCCGCTCTGCAGGCCCCATCCGGACTGAGTCATGGCCGCGCCCGACAAACCCAGCCGGAAATCCAAGATCAAAGACCCGCTGAGCCTGGAGACATGGCGCCACGCAGCGCTGGTCGCCGTGCTGGCGTGGGCGGGTGTCGGCGCCGACAGCCTGTCCTCGGCAAACTACGGGCCGGAAGAAGCCTACAAGGCGCTGCACCAGTCCGGGCACGAGCCGCTGGTCATCTGGCTGGCGCTGATCACGGCGCTGACCGTGGTGATCATCTCGCTCGCCTACGTCCAGATTATCCGCCTCTTTCCCAACGGGGGCGGTGGTTACAAGGCTGCGACCCGCCTCGTCCACCCGCTCGCAGGCCTGCTGTCAGGCTCGGCGCTGGTGGTCGACTATTCGCTGACCATCGCGATTTCGGTGGCGGCGGCCTCGGATGCCATGTTCAACCTCTTTCCGCACGACTGGCTTCAATACAAGCCATTCGCGCTTGCAGGCGGCATGGGCATCCTCCTGTTCCTGAACCTTCGCGGTGTGCGCGAGTCGGTGATGGTGCTCGCCCCGATCGTGTTCGGGTTCCTGATCATCCACATCGTGCTGATCGGGATGGGTCTCGCAGCCAAGAGCGATGTGCTGGTCGCAAGCGTCGTGCGCGCCGAAGAGCATGTCGGGGGCGTGGTGCAGGACCAGGGCCTGTGGGCGCTGATTGCCGTGATCGCCACCGCCTACGCGGCCGGCGCCGGCACCTATACGGGTATCGAGGCCCTCTCCGAGAACGCCCACAACCTGAAGGCCCCGCGCGCCCAGACCGGCGCCCGCGCCATGGCGCTTATTGCCGTCTCGCTGGCTGTCCTGGCGGGCGGCATCATGCTGCTCTACACGGCCTGGCTGCCACAGATGGTCGAGGGCAAGACGCTGAACGCCGTGGTGTTCGACGCCACCCTGCTGAAGCTGTTCCCCGACCAGGAACTGATTCGGCAGCTGATCCTTGGCGCGGCGATGGTGTTCGCGGCGACCTTGCTGCTGGTTGCAGCCTCTTCGGGCTTCCTCGGCGGTCCCGCAGTTCTGGCCTGGATGGCCATCGACAAATGGGCCCCCCACTCGTTTGCCCACCTCTCGAACAAGCTGGTGGCGCAGAACGGCGTTCTCACCATGGGCGTGGCCGCCAGCATTCTCCTCCTCTTCACCGGCGGGCAGGTCCACAGCCTCGTCGTGCTCTATTCGATCAACGTCTTCCTGACCTTCAGCCTCTCGATCACAGGTCTTGTCCGCTACAATTTCTCCCACCGGCGCGAGCGCCCGCCGATAAAATGGCTGACCGACACAGTCATTTCGATGATCGCGCTGCTGGTCGCGGGCTCGATCCTCGTGACGCTTTTCATTGCGAAATTCAGTCAGGGCGCCTGGGTCGCGGTGGTTGTCGCTCTGATGATTGCCGCCTGCGGCTACTGGGTGCGCGACCACTACCGCCGCTTCGACAAATCGATGGAACAGACCTTTGACGATCTCCTGATCCGCGACCCGGACGCCGCCATCGACATTCCCAAGCCGATCGTGATGAAGCGTCCCGTCGGCATCATCACAGGCCCGCACGGTGCTGCTGGCCTGCACGCCCTGATGCACGCGCAGCGCCTGTTCCGCGGCCAGTTCGACTCGGTGCTGATCATCTCCGCAGGCGAGGTCGACGCCGAGGCCTATGGCGGTCACGAGGCGCTGGAGCGCCTGAAGACGCAGGTCGGCGAGCGCGCGGGCAAGATCGTCGCCTGGTGCCGCGACCACGGCATGCCGGCCAAGGTCTATAGCGGCTTCTCCACTGACGCGGTGGTCACGCTCGAAGAGCTCTGCCTCAAGGCGCAGGAGGCCTATCCGAACGTGATCTTCGTCGCCACCCGCGCGATGACCAGGCCGCACGGCTGGGCCTCAACCCTGCTCCACGGCGGCACCGCACTGAACCTCCAGCGCCGCCTGCACGCACACGATGCGCCACTCATCGTCCTGCCCATGCGCGTAGAGATCGGCCCCGATACCATCCTCGCCCGCTTCTCCCGCGAGACAGCCGCCGCCAAGGTTGCGGACACTTCCGCCAACGTCCCTGAAGACGGCGCAGGCTGAGCAGCGCGAGCCGCACGACCGCCTACGTCCAAAAGCAAAAGGCCCGGCTGTTCCAGCCGGGCCTTCGCTTGTCTTCGCTGAGTTGGATCAGCCCTTGGCGATCGCCATCCACGACTTGGCGAGCCATGCCGCGCCGTTGTCGGCCTTGATCGCCTGCCAGGTCTTCACAGCATCAGCTTTCTTGCCGCCCTTGAACTGGGCCACGCCGAGGCGAAGCTTCATGAGCTCAATCGCACTGGGATCCATCTCGCCCTTGGCGATACCTTTCTGGAACAGCTCGATCGCTTTCGGATAGTTGCCATTGGCCATGTAGGCTTCAGCGGCGATGCCGAACTGTTCGCCGGACGCGCGCGTGGCGGCGGCGGCTTCGCTCTTGGCAAGACCGCCTGCCTTGTCGTTGGCGGCATCAGCCTTCATCTTGTCGGCAAGGCCCTTGTTCTTGGTCGCCAGCGGGTCGTTGGCTTTCACCAGCGTGTCCCACGCAGCGGCGGCTTCAATCGGAATGCCACGATTACGTGCAGATTCCGCCAGTGCGAACAGCTCGTCCGACTTCAGCTTCACGCCAGAGGCTTGCATCGCCCGGAAAACGTCGAGGCCAGCGTCGTTCGAACGGTAGTTCTTCTCCTTGCGCGAACGCTCGATCAGCATGCGCCAGTAGGTGTCGGTCTTGAAGATCGGCGCGATCTTCTCGACCGTGCGGTAGAAATCATCGAGCTTGCCCTGCGCCTGATAGGCGTTGAGCAGGATGTTGTACTGGGTCGCCGTCGGCTTGCCGGCCGCGATGGCCTTGTTGATGAAGGTCACAGCCTCCGCATAGTTCTTCGCCTCAAGCGATTTCTTGGCGACAAAGGCCAGCTCCGTCGACGTGCCGCCATAGGCTGCGATGTTTGCCTTGGTCTGGGCCAGCGCCTTCGCGCCATTGCCCGAGTCGGCGTAGCGACCAGCGAGCATCTGGTCGTAGTTCTTGACGATCGACGACTGCAGTCCGCCCGTGGACTTGGCCTTCTCGATGGCGCTGATGCAGCCGGCGTGGTTTTTGATCGAGGCATCGCAGCTGGCGGCGACGCGGATCTGTTCCAGCACCGACTTCTGCTGCGTATTGGCGGCGTGCGGCCAGGCGGCGTCGGCCTTGGCGAGCGCGGTGCTCCACTGGCGGCTGCTCAGCGCGGAGCTCGCAGCTTGATAATTCTCGACGAATTCCTTCTTCGCCTTGTTCTGCGCGAACGCAGCCGGGGCGGTGACGAAGGATGCGCTGGCCATGCCAAGCGCAGTGAGCAGGCCAAGCCCGAGCGCGGGCAGGCTGTTGCGCATGGTTTTGCCGAACGTCTGCATATTCAAACCTCCACCAACGGGTCTTGTCTTGTTTCCAGATAGGTCAGCAGAGCCGACCCTCAAACCGATTCACGCAGCTCCAGCTGCGCAAGACGGCGCAGAGCCCAAAAGCCCGGCGCCGTCTCCATTGCACTGGACGAAATACGGCGAGATCAAGTTCGCCGCATCACGTCTATTTCATCAATTTCCGCCGATCACGCCCATCTTCTTGAGACCGTTACGCTGGACGGCAGCCATCACGTGGGCAACCACGCCATACTGCGCTTCACGATCCGGCTCGATGTGGATCTCCGGTTGAACACTGCGCGCGGCTTCAACCTTGAGACGCGAGTCGAGTTCAGCCCGGCCGACCTCTTCGGCGCCCCAGTTGATCACACCATTGTAGTTGATGATGATCCTGATCGGCTCCGGCATGTCGTCCGGCGGCGGCGGCTGGTTCGGCGGCGGCGGGAGCGGCGTATCGAGCTTCACCGCGTGGCGCTGCGGAGGCAGCGTCACGATGAGCATGATCAGCAGCACCAGCATGACGTCGATCAGCGGTGTCGTATTGATCTCTGAGAGCGGCTCGCCTTCCTCGCGTTCGCCGACTGCCATTGCCATAAGAGTAACTCCTGTTCCCGGCTTTCCGGGACACTCAAACTGCTCAGCCTGCGCCTGGGCGCGGGGCTTTGGTAATGAAGCCGATCTTCAGGATCCCGGACTTCTGTGCGATTGCGACCACCTTGCCGACCTCGAAATACTTGGTCGAAAGGTCGCCGCGGATGTGGACTTCCGGTTGGGGAACTCCACGCGCAACAACGGCAAGACGGGACGCGAGCTGGCCCTCGGTGATCTCCGAATTGTTCCAGAACACGGCGCCATCCGTGCGGACGGAGATGTTGATGTTCTCCTTCCGCGGGGTGACGACCTGGTTCCGTTCAGTCGGCAGTTCGACCTTGATGCTCTGCACAGCGACCGGGATGGTGATCAGGAAGATGATCAGCAGCACCAGCATGATGTCCACGAGCGGGGTGGTGTTGATGGAC
>CANJXY010000214.1 GCA_947478925.1 Hyphomonadaceae bacterium
ATGTCGCTGCACCAAGCGGGCAAGGACGCGATCGCCCAATTGACCGATATCGCCGTGGCAGATCCGGCATCGCCTCTGTTCGGCGCCGGCAATATCGGTGTCGTGGCGCGCGATGGCAGGCTTTATCGCAGCGACGATGACAGGCGCGGCGAAAGCTACGCCGACATCCTGACTCGAGCCGGGCGTACGGACGTCGTGGGCACGGCGAAGGCCATGCGCGATCCGGCGGTTGCGGAAAAGCACGCGCTCTTCTCGCATGGCGCTGTCTTCGCGGAGGTCAAGGTTGATCCTGATCTCGGTCAGATAAGGGTAACGCGTCTGGTCGGCGCTTTTGCGGCAGGCCGGATCATCAACCCCCGTCTGGTCCGCAGCCAGTATTTCGGCGGCATGATATGGGGAATTTCCTTCGCCCTGCTGGAAGAAGCGATCACCGACAAGCGGACTGGCCGCATCATGAATGGCGACCTCGCGGAGTATCATGTTCCGGTCAATGCGGATGCGCCCTCAATCGAAGCAATCCTGATACCCGAATCTGATCCTTTCCTGCCGCTGGGTGTGAAGGGCGTCGGAGAAATCGGCATCACGGGGACAGTTGGCGCAATCGCAAATGCCGTCTGGCACGCCACGGGAGTGCGCGTCCGACGTTTCCCCATTCGCATCGAGGATCTGGTCGCTGACTAGAAAATCAGTAGCGTTCCCCAGGCAGCACTGCGGCCGCGGACTTTCGGATGAAGGCAACAACACAGGAGTTCGAACACAGCGTAGCCCGCGATTTGTTACACCGGCAGATGTGCACCGAAGGTGGGGCGGATTGACTTGTCACGCCCACTTCGACGGCAACGTTGAAGATGGCGATGTAAATCGAGACCCGGCGCCGGTCTAGAACTTGCCGCTTATCCTGATGAACCCCCATGGACCCGTGCGCGATTCATTTATCTGCAGCAGGGTCAGGTTTCCGCTCGATCTTGGAGCGTCGTATACCGCACGCGTGTTTATGAATGCGGTTTCCAGAATGTCGTTGACCCCGGCACGAATGTTCAACCCGAAGAACTCTTTGGTTTCGACGAACACGCTGAGGTCATCACCCGCACGTTGGCGTTTGGACGTCTCCCTCAATCTGTATGACGTCGCTCCGCCGCTTTCATTGAACGTCAGCCCGTAGCTGAGCCCGTACTGGGGCAAGTCCTGTCTGAACGAAATGCGCAGGTTTCGGCTCAGGCCGAAGGCGTCGGAAAACTCCCGGACAACGCCGGTTACGGGATCGAGCACTTCAGAGTTGCCGCTGTTAAGCTCAAAGTCAAAGCGTGCGTCCGGCACTCCCAGGCTCTTCAGAGGTACGCTTGCCTTCACGCCCAGCGACCATGTCTCCCCTTCCCCAAGATTTCCGGGACCATCGTAGGCCTGGAGCAACGAGCCTCCGAGCGGAACGACAGGAACCTGATCCTGAACGTCAGAGACCTTCTGGAACGAGCCGAGAAGTGTCAGCACACCGTCGCCCCAGAACTTCTGTTCGAACTGACTCTCCAGGGCCCAGACCTTCTGGGGTTCGAGATCAGCGTTGCCGCCTGTCACCTGGTTGTTGACGACCTCGACGACCGAGACGAAGTCCCTGAAATTTAGTTGCGCGACCTCCCGCTTGAGCGAAACTCGCAGCTGCTGAGTTCCGTTAAGTCTCCAAGTCGCCGTAATGGATGGCTTCGGATAGGTGAACTCGCGTTCGGCAAAGACGCTGGTCGTGCTGGACAGGCGACCTTCTTGCTTGATCTGCGAGTACTCGAAATTCAAGCTGGGTTCGAGGGTCAAATCGGGCGAGACTTGCCATACATCCGATACTTGAACTTCGCCGCGAAGTTCTTCGACAATGGTATCAGATCCGGGCGGAGTGGCGTCCGCGCCGGTATTCAACGTCACTTTGCGCACGCCATCGAGGAAGTTGTAGGCGCCTTCGACTGCGACCTCAACAGTGTGCTTGTCGCCGAGCGGCCAACTCATCGTTCCGCGAAGAATGGATTCCCCACTCGCGTCTTTTGACTGAACATCAACGGACCTGCTGAAGGATCCTGAACCAGAATAGAAACCGAATAGGCTGTCGCTTGTGCTCTCAGTTCGTTGATGCAAAGCGATGAGCTTCGTCGTGCCACCGCCCAAATGGAACTGAAGGTCGCCGTTCAGCGAGTAGGTGTCAGACTCAAAGGAGCTTTCGTTTGTTTCAAGTCGGGAGACCGGTCCGGCAAAGCCTGGCGAATGGACTTCGACGAAGCTGCTGCCATTACTGTCGGTCGTGTTGAAGGAGCCGTTGAGGTTCAACTTGCCCCAGTCGAGTGACCGTTTAAACTCGAAAGCTGGCTCAACACTTTGCGTGTCGTTCAGCGAGAGCCCAGCATGCTGCTCGAATAGATTCAACGAGCCGTCGGAGTAGGCGCGCCTCCCGAAACTGCGCGGCGAAGAGCCAGGCCCTCCCCGGCCGGAATTGGGGCTGCCGGCCTCAACCGAAAGTGTCAGGGTTCCGTCAAAGGCTGGAAGGGTGGTTGTGATGTCGGTCGATCCGCTGATCCTCCCGTCTTGATAGTGGCGCCCAACAACTTGCCAGTTTCCCGAGACCGGTACTTCGATGGACTTCACGACGACATTTGCAACTTTGGTCTGGCCGCGCATGTCGAGCTTTGCGGACGAACCCGTCACAATTTCAATTCGCAGGACATTAGCCACCGGGATTTTGCTCAGCACGTCGCCGAGCCCGCCTTTGGTGGATGGGCGCTCTCCATTGATGAGCACGTTGCCCGCTGCACCGCCAAACCCACGGACCCTGTCACCGTCATCAACGGCAAATCCCGGCAGTTGGCGCACCATGTCTTCCGCTGTCGCCGGATTGAACCTGGCGAAGTAGGCAGGCTCGAATACCTCGACGTCTGCCTGCGTGACGGCAGTTTGGGCGGCCGCTTGTGAGGCCATCATGGCGGCCATGCTGGCCAAGCCTGATACTCGAAAAATCATGCGTGCAGGCTCTCGGCTATGGATGTCCACTAGCGACAAACGGACTTTTTTCAACGCCTTAGCGGGTTGATGCCGCAGCTGTGATGGGCCTCTTGAGTGACGCGCAAGAATTTCCGCATGGCGGGCGGGCAACGCGAGCTTGTTCACGGTGGTCAGACTTCGCGCCCTGCCCCCGGTTCGAGAGACCTGCTATCGGACGACTGGGGGGCGCGGAGGGCTGCGATGACCCTGATTCTCCGTTAGTGAAAGACGTCAATCTGCCTCACGCGCTGCCTCACGCGCGCTGACGCCGGACAGACGACCGCGAAGCAGTTTTGATCCTCGCATACGAATGCGCTTGGCTACCTGAAAGCATGTATCCTGATAGGGTGCATCCTTACGCCACAGCAGTGCAATCTGCCTGCTCATCTCGTAACCGCGAACTTTCAACACGCGCACGCCGCCAACTGCGCCCGCGCTCGATTTCAGGTAAAGCTCGGGCAGGATCGCAAGGCCAAGACCACTTGCGGCCATCTGATACAAGCTGTCGAGGCTTGTCCCCTCGTAGTTCTGCAGCAATTGCATTTTCAATGCATCGCACATGATGGTCAGTTGCCTTGACAGATGGTGGCGTGAGTCCAGATTCAGCACGCCATGATTTGCAAGGTCGGCTGTTTCGAGCAGCCTGCGCTTCGTCAGTGGGTGACCAACGGAAGCGACAATCCGCAGCGGCTCCTCGAAGAGTAGTTCCGTATGCATCTCGGCGGAGCGGAGCGGCAGCGGCGCAAGAAGGAGATCGATAGCTCCGTTCGTGAGTTCTCCGACCTGCTCATCGGGGATTCCCTCACGTATGTGAATCTTCAATCCCGGCGTGTCAGAGTACAGTTCGGCGACAATTTCAGGAAGCAGATACGGACCTAGCGTTGGACTGACGCCGACCCGAAGAATGCCGACCTCGCCACCCGTTTGTGCTACAAGCGCTGCGCGCTTGAGATCGTCGACCTGTCCGATGATGCGTCTGGCGCGCTCGTATATGTCCCGACCGATCGGGGTCAACTCGCCGCCAGCAAGACTCCGGTCTATGAGCACGACACCCAATTCATCCTCGAGCAGTCTGAGCTGCTGGCTAAGGGTCGGTTGCGAGACATGGGCTGCCTTTGCAGCCCTGTGAAAGTTTCGATGTTCCGAAATGGCGATGAGATACTCGAGCCTTCGCAAGGTGGGCATAGGAAAACTCCGCCAGTCGGGGCGGCGCTCCCGATCCATTGATAGGACTAGACTATCAAAAAGCTCTAAACAATCGATTGGACGCTATTGGCGATGATTTGTACGACGGTCGTCAGTATCAACGCCAAAAGAGATCGACCCTATGAAACGTAACTTGATGGGGCAGCTGCCCATCCTACTGTTAGCTTCCGCCATAGGTCTTGGCGCCTGCGCATCGGCGCCTACGACGTCGGCCTCCGGGGCAGTTGCGCAGCAATCGTCAAAGGCTGCAATTTCGCGGGACGAGGTGATCGCGGCGCAAAACGCGTGGGGCGCCGCGCTTGTCAGCATTTCGACGGCCTATGACAACAAGGGTCTTGAAGCTGCGACCAAGACTGCCGAAACGGTTCTCGACTCGGCCTATGCCTACGCTTGGGGACCGGTGCTCTTCAAACCGACTCTTACAACGGCGCCACAAACCTTTCGTACCACGCGGGACGGCGCTCTCGCCTATTTCGTCGGACACAATTCCCAATTTCCCGGAGACACCGGGTTCGCGTTGAAACACTGGCGTTCGGTCAAGATCGAGAACGCCGCGATATTCATCGATGATGATATCGCGATGTCGATGGGGAATGTTCACATCACCGATCGCGATGGCAATGTCACGACTGTAGACAAGACCTGGGGCTACAAGCGCGACAAGGACGGCGCCCTCCGCATTGTGCTTCACCATTCTTCACTGCCCTACAAGCCGGGCTAGACCGCTTCCTGTTTGTTCGAGAGGCGGACGCCTTCGCAATGCCAAGGCATTCGCCTCTCGCAGCACCCTTCCCTCAGTCCACGGCCTCAGGTGGAAAAATGCCAATGCGCGGCGGAACCATATGCGTCATTACGACAACAATCGTGGCGTTTGGCGTTGCGCCCATTGCGAACGCCGAGCCAGACCAGTCCTGGGCAGGCGTCTTTCTCAGCGGCGCCCCGGTCAAGGACTCGAGGTTTCTCGTCTGGGTGGACGGACATGCTCGACTTCGTGACGGGGCAGAAGACATCGACGTCTCGATTGTACGGCCAGGCGTAGGCTGGCGCGTCTCCCCTACGGTGGACCTGTACGTTGGCATTGCGAGCGTTACTCAACACCGTGATACGGGAGACGTGGAAGAGCAGCGACTATGGCAACAGGCTGTGTATCAGATCGCTGATTTTGCAGGCGGCAAACTCACAGGACGCACCCGCCTGGAGCAACGCGTCAGGGACACGGGCGACGATGCAGGTTGGCGGCTGCGTCAATTCCTTCGTTACGGCCGCCCGATCGACGGCACTCCGCTCGGAATCGTCGCTTCTAACGAGGTGTTCGTCGGCCTCAATCAAACCGATTGGGGGCAAGAGGCCGGTTTCGACCAGAACCGCCTCTTCCTTGGCATCTCGTGGCAGGTACAGCCCAAGATCAGGATCGAAGGCGGATACCTGAACCAGCACATCAACCTGAAAAACGATGTCACAAGGGACAATCTCGCAGTGAATATGTTCGCGTCATTTTAGCGTCTCCAACGCCTGCGCAGAACTGATCGAACGACCGGCGCAGGACCGGGTCGCAATCACGATCGGAAACGCGTGGATTGACCTTGCGATGTGCACGATCACCGCCGGAGCTGTCAGTTCAACCGAACCAGCTTCGCTGGGCTTTCGACAAGCCTGTGGCGGTCACGCCGCCGCCCCGCTCCAGACAGATCCCGAGCGCGCACGCAACGCGCGCAATGCTTGGACCTGCCACATTTCTTCCGACCATTGCTGGTTGGATTAGACGGTCAGGGCTGCCTTCCGTGTTTGCCCGTGTCCCCGCGGTTGAGCGACGGCGCGGAGCGCGGAGACGCCAGATACCGCCGCGGTCCGCCCCGTCGCGTTCACAGGCGCTGCGTTGGCGGTGATACTGGCGACAAACTCGTGCGGTGTTGTGTAGCCACGCGAAGATTGGGATACCTTAGAGGTCAGTAAGC
>CANJXY010000215.1 GCA_947478925.1 Hyphomonadaceae bacterium
CCCTGTGGTGGGCGCACTCAACCCGGGGAACCTCTATATCTTGCTGGCGCCGCCTTGTTTCTCGCATACTCAAGGCGATGGCTGGCAGCGCCGCCTATCACATTTGTTGCACAGCTTCACGTTGTCCGGGCGCGTACAGTCGGCCGCCGAGTTTTGATCCGCTGAGCGTCTTGCAGACATGCGCGTCGTAGAGATTGGCGGCGGAGAGAAAGCGGACGGCTTTTGCTTCGAGATCTTTCGCGCGCAGCAGTTCAGCGTCGTCGCGGATGCGGGTGTCCCGGATTGCCGAGAGAAGCTGTGCCATGGCGCCGGCGGCGGAGACGGCATCGACCTGCGCGAGCCGGTCGCGGGCTTCGTCGGCGGCCAGGAGGAGTTCCTCAAAGATCTGTTCGAGGTGCTGGAACAGGCCGGTCGAGCGGAAGCACTGGGCTTCCTCGCGCAGGCGGGCGACGTGGTCGATGAAGCCTTCGAGACGGATAATGGCGCCAGCGCACGCGGCGGCCGGGCAGAACTCGATGGGGTCGTTGATAGGCATGGCGGCGTCCCTTCCGGTTAACGCGCCAGATACCCAGCGCAGCCAAAAGCAGCTCTAGGCTGCTGACGGAGACGATGAGCTGCCACTGGTTAATGACGCGTTAAAACCGGGCTCGGAGGCCCGACTTGCAACGCTTGGCTTGTGGATGGACGGCGTCTTCCGGTTCGCCCGGAGGCTCAGTCCGGCAGCTTGCCGGACTTCCACAGCTCTTGAAGATGCTGGAGGATGATGTTGCGCGCGACCTCGGCCCGGTTCGACCCGTAAAGTCCAGAATTGACCAATACTTCAAGGCGTTGCGCTGCCTTTTCGGGCAGGACGACGGTAAAGGGCTTGGTCCCCTGACTGGCGGGCGGCTTGGCCATGCATTGCTATTGCAATGTCTAAGCAATGCATTCAAGTTGATTCTCGCGGAAGGGGTCTAGGGGCTGCCAATCGCTGCTGATGGAATCCGAAATGACCAAGACAGCCAATCGCCAGCCGCTGACCGTCAGGCTCGATCCTGAGTCGAAGAAGCTGTTTTCGGCCGAGGCAGAGAAGTGCGGTCTCGAGGCCGGGGTCGCCGCGCGGCAGATCCTGGAGCTGTATGTGCAGCGCCTGCGCGAGAGCGGCGACTACATCCAGACGCTGGCGGATTTCTCTGCCGCGCTGAAACCGCGGCCGCTCTAGCCTCAAACGGACTTTGGGTTCGTTGCTTCATATGCCGTGAAGCTTCGGTCTATCAGACCGTTGGCCCTTGCTGCGATGCGCCACGGTTCGATGTGCGATGCCTTCAAGTGGGCTTCCAGCGAGGCCATGTCCGGCCACATCTCCGAGAAGCGGATGAGGCCGAGATCGAACGGGTCCTCAGCAACGTCATAGGCAATGCACCCGTCGCGTTGGCGCGTTGTTTCCACGAGGTCGCGCAGGTGAGGCCGGATGCTCGGCAAGGCCGCAGGCAGAAAACGAAGCGTTCCCAGGACAACAATAGCCATGAATTCTCCCGTCCTTTTGTTCGGCAGTCTACCATGAAGAAGGCGCCTGTCGGGCTCGCGTTGACTCCCGGCACAACCTGATGGCTCTAGGCGCGGCACTCCTCGGCTATACAGGACGACAGCGTGAAACTTCTCGATTCAATTTCCTTTCCCGGCTCGAAGCTCGGCGGCGGCATGAAGACCGGAACGGGCGATGACCGCTATGCATTCGACGAGGCGGCAGGCTGGGCATGCGTGATCGATGGCGCGACGGATGTCGGGCCAGTGCGTATCTTCTCGGCTGCTGAATCCGACGCGGCGCGCTATGCAGAAATCTTTGCGGCGGAGATCGTGAAAGGCCCGGCTGATGCGCGCGAGATTCCACAAGCGTGGTTCGGACGCCTGTTGCCGCGCATTCGTGCCGCCGTGGAGCGCGACGTGAAGATCCCGCTGAAGGACGCGCCACGTTCGAGTTATCCCACAGCGGCGGCGACATGGGTGCGTGCGCGCAAAGGTATGCTGGAAGGCGCGACGCTGGGAGACTCCATCGCCATCGTGAAGACGCCGGGTGGCGCGGTCACGGTCTTCGGCGAGACGAGCAAGGCGGCGGAGGAGCAAGGGCGCGCGAAGAAGGTCATGGCGATGACGCCGGAAGACCGGCAGAAATGGCTGCAGGACGTACGTGCGATTCACAACGCGCCGCGCGGCTATTGGGTATTCGGCGTGCAGCCTGAAGCAGCCGAGCATATTGTCTATCAGACGTGCGAGGCGCCAGCTGGCACGAAGGTGCTCGTGATGTCGGACGGGTTCTACCGGCTGGTGTCACCTTACGGCCGCTACACGGACGAGCAGCTGATTGATGCTGTTGTCGTGCGCGGGCTCGGTGAACTGATGCGCGAGCTGCGCGGCATGGAAACGTCACCGGCGGACGATGCAGCGATAGGGCGGTTCAAGACGTCTGACGACGCAACGGCGTTGCTGCTGGAAGTCTAGCCGATCGGCTGGCCTCGGTAGAGTACAGCGGAAGCATCGGCACTTGAACCGCGCTGGGTCCAGAACCAGAAGATGCGTCCGTTCTCAAGGGTGGCGCTGATGCGGCCGCCATCGATGCAGTTGCCCTCGGTAATTTTCTCGATGAACAAGATCTGGCTTGAGGTGCTCGCGCTACGATGGAGCGAGCCCTTGCAGCCCAGAGAAGGGTAAGCAATGACCCCGCTCAGATCTTGCTTGATCGCGAGCTCGATATCCCAGCTCGACTGGACGCCGTTTGGTCCAACCTGAAAACCTATGCCGCGCCAGTCTCCGGACATGGGCGAGATGTGGCCTGGCTGAGCTATGGCGGGCGCGGCGGCCAGTAGAATGGCGCCAATTATGAGCGTGCGCATGGATCCCCCTTGCGATGAATGAAGAGTAACGCGGGTTCGTGTCAAAACTTGGCCGAGAAGCAGTTCGTACCATCTGCTGACGACAATGATCCGCTTTCCCGAGTTCGCTCGCTTTACCTTCTGCAAGACGGGAGCGGACGAATGGGAAAACTACAGCTGACGTTGCGGACGAGCGTGATGATAGCGGCGCTCGCACTAGCGGCGTGCGGGGCACAGGGACAGGCGACGGCCGACGCCAAGCCGCCCGAAGGCGAGGCTGTGTCGGACGGCGCTGTTGCATGAGGAGCGCCGCAAGTGATCGACGGCTGGGTCGAAGTACGTCCCGAACCCAATCTCAGTCTTCAGATGCGCGATGGGTGGAGCGCCAATCGCTCTGAACAAGGCAAGCGACCTATCGTCTTCACACGTCCGAAGGGCGCGCGCGTAGTGGTCTGGCCGATGTTCATCGCCAGCATTGCGAAGACGCCGGCGCCCGAGGCTGTGCTGACTGATTTTGCCAAGCGCGATACCGGCGGGTTCAAGTGGAGCGCGCCTGTCCGGTTCGGAAAGAACGGCGTGCGGATGTTCGGGCAGTCCGGCGACACCATCGGCCAGTCCAGCTTCGTCGACAATAAGACGCCCGTCGGCATGGCCGACTATTGGTATCTGACCCAGGCCCCACATGCGGAGTAGGCGGCGCTTCAGCCAATCTTCGCCGGGTTGATGAAAGGCGTCAGGATTTAAGGCTCTCCTGTACAGGCGCCTGCGCCGCTAGCCCTGAGTTTCGTCTCGTGGCAGGAGCCGAATGAGGGTGCCTATGTCGTGCAGGTTCCGAAGGGCTGGAAAGTTCGCGGCGGCGTCATCCGCCCCGATCCGCTCCGCCTGCTCGATCCGGTCGACCTGACCTCGCCCGACGGCAACATCTCCGTGTTCTCTGGCGACGGTAAGCTCGGCCTCTACAAGACCATCACACAGATGGAACGGCAGATGGGCATGGGCGAAGGCAGCCGCAACGGGGGCCGCCGTGCTCAGGCGCTATCGCCCTGCGGCGCAGATCCTGCCCGAGTTCATGCAGAACCACTTTGGCGCCTCGTTACCGTGAGCCTCGCGCGTTACTGCGCAGGCCCCTTCACCGTCACGCCGCCTTTCATGACGAAAGTCGGGTGCTCCAGCAGCGTGACGTCCTTTGTTGGATCGCCCTTGACGCCGACGAGGTCGCCGAAAGCGCCTGTCTTGATGACGCCGACCCTGTCTTTCCATCCGAGAGCTTCCGCCGAGTTGATCGTGGCGATCTGGATCGCCTGCAGCGGCGTTGCACCATAGCGAACCATCACGGCGAACTGTTTGGCGTTGTCGCCGTGCGGATAGACGCCGGCGTCTGTGCCGTAGATCATCTTGACGCCAGCCTTCAACGCCTTGCCGAAATTCAAGCGCTGGATCTCCGCGATGTCGTGATCCTTCTTGATCAGCGCATCCGGCACGCCGTTCTTCTTGCCTTCGGCTTGGGTGTAGTCCGTGTTGTAAATGTCCATCGACAGCCACGCTCCCATTTTCTTGGCGAGGGCGATGCCTTCATCGTCGATCAGGCTCGCGTGCTCGACGGTGTCGACGCCGGCGAGGATCGAGTCGCGGATGCCAGAGGCGCCGTGGGCGTGCGCGGCGACTTTCATGCCCTGCATGTGCGCTTCTTCGACGATGGCCTTGAGCTCCGGCAGGGATAGCTGCTGCTGGCCGGGCGTGTCGGCGTAGGAGAAGACCCCGCCGGTGGCGCAGATCTTGATCACCTCGGCACCGTATTTGTGCATCTCACGCACCCGCTTGCGGCCCTCGTCCGGACTATCCGCATTGTAGGGGCTGACAGCGTTGAACGAGGGCGCCAGGCCCGTGATATCGCAATGGCCGCCCGTGGCGCCGAACGCATAGCCGGCCGGCACGATGCGGGGGCCGTCGATCTTGCCAGCTTCGATCGCGGCCTTCAGCGCAACATCATCCCAGTTGCCCGACCCGACATTGCGCACGGTGGTGAAGCCCGCATCGAGCGTCGCCTTCGCAAACGGGACCGCGACAATCGAGGCGTAGGCATCGGGAAGGCCAATGCCGGTGAAGCCGCCGAGCGTCGGATCGCTATCAAGATGGACGTGCATGTCGACGAGACCCGGCAGAAGCGTCACGCCCGGGAGTTCGATAACTTCGGCAGAGGAGGGGACCTGCAGCTTGTTGCTCGTGCCGACGCTGGTGACGATGCCATCCTGGATGATGATGGCGGGGTTCTGGATCAAGCGGCCGGTGGAGACGTCCAGCATGCGGTCTGCCGTCACGTAGACGTTTTGCGCTAGCGCGGCCGGAGCCGCGGTCGCGAACAGGGCAGTCAGAACGAGTGCGCGCATGATGTTCTCCAAAGCGAGGATGCTTGATGCGATGGCCCGACGGGCAGGTAAAGCCAGCTCCGTTCATCGATGAGAAATTCGTCGTGGTTGCCTGCGTCGGAGGCGCGTAGAAGACTCATCCGACGACGATCAGGAGACTTCCCATGAAAACACAGGCTCAGAAGGCTGCTGACTTCGAGGCGCTTCATAAGGCGCCAGGCGTATTCGTGATCCCCAATCCGTGGGATGCGGGGTCGGCGCGGCTGCTCGCCGCTCTTGGTTTCAAGGCGCTGACCACGACGAGCGCGGGCTATGCGAGATCGATCGGCTTTCCTGACTACAATGCGGGCCGCGAGAATGTGATGGCCCATATCCGCGCGATGGCGCCGATGGTGGATGTGCCGCTGGCGGCCGACCTGGAAGATGGCTTCGGACCGACGCCGGAAGCTTGCGCGGAGACGATCCGGCAGGGCGCGGCGGCGGGACTGGTCGGCGGATCGATCGAAGACTTCACCGGCGACCGCAGCAATCCGATCTATCCGATCGAAGTTGCGGCGGAGCGTATCCGGGCGGCGGCCGAGGCGGCGAAGAAGCTGCCCTTCAAGTTCATGCTGTGCGCGCGGGCGGAGAACTATCTCAATGGCCGGCAGGATCTCGGCGATACGATTCTGCGGATGCAGGCCTATCAGGAAGCCGGCGCCGATGTGTTGTTCGCGCCCGGACTGAACACGGCGGACGAGGTGCGCGAGATGTGCCGCTCGATCGACCGGCCCTTCAACATCGTGCGCGGGCCACGCAAGGAGATGATGACGGTGGCGCAAGTGGGCGCGCTGGGGGTCAAGCGCATCAGCCTCGGCGGCATGATGCACGCGGTGGCGACAAGCGCGATGATCGGCGCAGCGAGGGAGATCGCGGAGACGGGCACGTTCGGGTTCACC
>CANJXY010000216.1 GCA_947478925.1 Hyphomonadaceae bacterium
TTCTCGCCGGACCGAGCCGCGGCGCATGGTCGGGCCGCCGGACCAGACTATCTTTCCGTCAATGCTGCACCCCGCCGTCCAACCGCCGCTCAAAGATACACTGCTTACCTGGAAGGCCGCGCAGGACCTCAAGGCCGGAGACGGCGTCCTCACCACGCTTTTCGAATGGCTGGACGCTTATCCGGTGAACCCGCATGCGGAACTCGGGCGCGCCGGTGTGGTCTGCCCCTATACTGGCCAGGCGCGGAAGATCGGGTCTATCCGCATGGGCGTGCTCGGTACGCAGGCGGGGGATGAACAGGCCGCCTTCATAGCCTTGCGCGACGGCTTCCAGGAACTTGGCCGCATCCCGGTGGACCCCGGGTCCGAGGAATTCCGCACAGTCGTTTTGGCCTTTCCCGCATGCGACAGCGAAGCGGGCCTCGCCATGCTGAAGCGCGTTATCAAGCGGCTGAAGTACTTCGCCCTTTTCCGCTGCTTGACCGTCGGATTCATGCACCGAGAGTCCGAAGAGACGGGGTTGTGGAACCCGGCCTTCCGCCCGCTACGCTCGCCTATGCCGGTCCTGGCCCTACGCTATGTCGTCGCACAGGATGCCCCCTTCATCGCCCGTTACCATCTGATGTGGGGGCCCTATCTAGCGCGCTTTGGCCTTGATGGAGCGAGGCGTTTGTTCAGCGAGCGTGTACGTCGCTCGGTGCGGACGGCGTCTGCCGGAACTGAATCTGATTGATGCACCTTTATCGGGATCAGCTGACCCGAGCTGAGGGTCCAATTCGGGCGAGGTCCCGCCGGATGCACCGGGAGGCCGCGAACGGCGGTTCACGAGCGAATCCGCCGCTCGAAAGGTTCAATTGTCTGATCGCAACCTGGGCGAACATTGACGTCCAGAACTTCCTCATCGAGCGTGCTCCGGAGACGAGCACTTTGCTGCGCACTTGGGTCTGCGCCTGAAAGGGAAGCTGATGAACCGTGACGATGCGACCTTGCGCCTGGCTACCTACGGAACGCTGGCGCCAGGGCGCCCCAACGCGCACATGCTCGCCAAAATAGAGGGCCAATGGTCGGTCGGGACGGTCCGTGGCCATCTCGTCGAGAAAGGATGGGGGTCGGCACTGGGCTTTCCGGGCATTATACTCGACGCGGCCGGACCCGAGGTGCAAGTCCATGTATTCACGTCGCAGGATATGCCGAACCATTGGGCCCGGCTCGACGCGTTCGAAGGCGACGGATACCGACGCGTGCCTGTTGCAGTGCGAACCAGAGACGACCAGGTGACAGCGGGCATCTACGTGCTCGCGGAGGCACACCTAGGTTACTCGCCGAATACCACTTCGTAGTGGACAATAGGCGAGCCGGTGAAGGGACCGACGCGGCTCGCAGTTCTTCACGCCGCCTGACTGACCGTTTGTGGGCGAGGTCGTGTCGCAACGCAGAACCGTCTCTGACTGGCCGCTGTGGATGGTCTCAGCCGGATCGTCACAGTCTGTCTTCGGCTGCACCGGGCCCCTTTTTTGCCATAGCGCGGGTGCTCAGAAAATGTGGCTTCGATCCTCTCTGGCCGGCCCGCCGCACTATGGAACGCTAGCAAAAAGCCGGGTCAGTTCCTGCTCGATTTGCTCTGAACCGAAGGGTTTGCTGAGGACCCGCTGGTGCGCGAACCGATCCGGCAGAAACGATGATCCGTCGTAGCCAGTCGAAAAAACAAACGGAATGCCCTTGTTTTGAAGAAGGGCGGCAACGTCCCAAGTCATTTCGCCATCAAGATTGAGGTCGAGCAAAGCGCCGTCGAACGATTCCGTTTCAACAAGC
Source organism: Hyphomonadaceae bacterium (assembly GCA_947478925.1). Lineage (GTDB taxonomy): Bacteria > Pseudomonadota > Alphaproteobacteria > Caulobacterales > Hyphomonadaceae > UBA7672. The sequence goes on from CANJXY010000216.1 coordinate 1,813, forward strand.
TCCAGCGCCTCCTTCACGCGTGATGCGGGCCCCACCATTGTCCAACCGAGATCCGTCAGGGTGGTCTCAATCACCATCACAACCATGATGGAATCTTCAATGACGAGGACGCGCTTTGGACTCATGGGAGCCGTGGGAGCCACTGCATCAATGGCCCCCGCAAATCGCCCGTCCAAGTCAAGCTTCTTGACCCGTTGAACGACGGATGGGGGAAGAACTATTTCGCATGTCACACCCTCCGCTGCAAACTTCAATGTGGACCGTCCACCTGTTTCGAATGCCAAGGCGCGCTCGATCAGGGTAGAGCCGAAGCCACGTCGACTCGGTGTGACGACTGTCGGACCATCCCGCTCTGTCCAGGTGAGGACAATTGATCCGGTCTCCGAGACTTTCCAGTCCACCAAAATCTTGCCTTCCGGCACTGAAAACGAGCCATACTTGGCTGCGTTGGTGCAGAGTTCATGTACGGCGAGAGACAGCGCCAATGCGGCTTTCGGGGTCAGCATCGCGGGTGGCCCCGTTAGGAGCGCCCTTCCTGACGCAACTTCGTGTGCGTCGATCTCCTCGTGCAAGAGACTCTCGATCGAAACGGACTGCCAGCGGCTTTCGGTCAGCAGGCTGTGAGCGCGCGCCATCGCACGAATTCGCCGCTCCAGGCCTCGGGCAAAGTCGGCCAGCGACCCCGCACTGCGACTTGTCTGGTTCACAAGCGCCTGGATATTGGCGAGCGTGTTTTTCACCCGGTGATCAAGTTCGGCCATAAGCAATTTTTCATGCTCTAATGCGCGCTGTCTTTCCCGCGCGGCGGCGTCGATGCGCCGCAAAACCACCTCGAGCAACGCGACCCGCAAATCGAATGCTGCGGCGCTGTCGGAATCGCTCCAATGCGTTGCACGGCCTCGAACGGTTTCAGTCCAGGCCTCGAACGATTTTCGCGGGGTCAGTCGATTGCCATTCGGCCCTATCGTAACAGGTTTATCAGGGTCGCCGCCCCAGGTGACAGTCGATACCGCCTCCGGTCGGAACCACAGGAGGAAATCGCGGGGCTCGCGCGACACGGAAATGGCGAGCAACCCCGAACCAAGTTCCGCGAAGTCTTTGGCTTGAGGCCAGATTTCGCCCAGACGGTCGGTGACGAAGATGCCCTCGAAGTCCTGCATGTGTATGCAAAGCCAGTCAGTCAGCGCGCCGATCTGCGTATCGTCTGGCGTTTTCCCCACCGAGTGGATGCCACTGTTGACGCGAACAGAAATGCCGCCGCGAGACTGCGCGGCGGGCAGGGTGAGTCCCGCAGCACAGATATAGTTCAGGAGTGTCGACGCATGTGTTGCGAGGCCTTTGGCATAATCGTCTTCCGCCGCCAGAGCCTGCATTAGGGAGCTCAGAACCTTCCGACTGCTCAGGCTCGCCTCAAACTGCTCTGCCCGTAGGCGCGCTTCCAACTGCAGGGAAAAAATCGATCCGAAAAGCTCGCAGATCGCTCTCAGGTGCCGAGGAAACCGTCTCGGCGTCTGATGGTGACATGCGATAAGCCCCCAGAGCTTCCCCTCGCGTACGATCGAGATCGACATAGAGGCGTTTACGCCCATGTTTCGCAGATACTCGCGGTGGATGGGTGACACATCGCGCAACGTGGCATGGCTCATGTCAAGCGGCTTGCCGCTGCGCGGGTTCAGCGTCGGATGCAACGGTGCCGGCGCGTAGTCTATCTGTGTTATGAGGCGTAGTGGACTTCTAACATATAGCGCGCGGGCCTGTTTTGGGATGTCAGACGCGGGATAATGCAAGTCTAGAAACGGACTCAAGTCCTTGCGTCGCGCTTCAGCGAACACCCAGCCAGCGTCATCTTCCATGAAGCGATAGACCATGACTCGGTCGTAGCCCGCGACTGCGCGCACTCGCTCGGCTGCCATCTGGCAATACGCGTGTAGCGTTGGTGCATCGCCAAGACCGTCGATCATTTCATCTATGCACAGGAGCGGATCAGATGCGTTGCGGTCCGCAAGATCAGCATCTTCGAATTCAATGACCAGCGCACCGTCGCTCAGATGGACACTCGCATCTATCGGCCGCGCATGACGCGTGCGCAGGGCAGGATCGAGCAGGTGGCGCGGCGTAGCGAGACTCGAACTCAGAACCAGGAGGTTCAACCCAGCGATCTGAGTGGCGCTAAAGAGATCTTGCAGAGACGCGCCGACCAGGCTGTCCAACGAGGCTCCCAACAGAGTCTGGCAATCCCCGGCGATCTGCTCAATCTTCCATGTGCTCGGATCCACCACCAGCATCGCGCCATGCGGCAGGATCGAGCCCGGAATGTGTATGGGTTCGCGATCGCAGTTGCTAAGATCCACATCGGATGTTGCGTGGCTGGTCATGCTAACGATCCCACGCGCCCATCCACGTCTCAAAGGTTTCGAAGGTATCACGAGCGCTTTGCACGGCGGCTTCAAGCTCGACCATATCGGACAGGTCTTCTTCGAGTTCGGCGATGAAACTCTGCCAGCGTCGTCCTCCGTTCTCGCCATCGCCTAGAAGGAAGGCGGCCGGCGGCGCTACACCCGCTGAATTGCGGAGCAAGGCCCGGGCCAGCGTGAGCCCGCCTAGCGCGGCGCCTTCCACAACGTACGCAGCGCCTAGCGCTTTCGGATGGCTGTCGAGCGGTGAGAGCGCCGTGCAGAAGGGTAGCGCTTCGATGCCCTCGGGTGTCATGCCGAGCGCCAACAGGTCCGTCTCCAGGCGGCGGCTTCGGTCCCGCCCGCGCGTCAGTTCGATCTCGATCGGCAAGTAAAAGCCGTATGAGCGCGCCAGAAGTCGGCGATAATCGTCCGCTTGGATCCCGCCGGAGGCTAGCGCCCTGTACCCGGGATGGGCATGCATGCGCTCGTGGACGTCGTCGGTGGCGGCCCGCAGAGTTGCCCGCGCTGTGGGCCGCGTCTTTGCCGAGCGTTCGTGTTGATCGGCAAGTCCACTGAGGGTCTCTCGTGGGCTCGGTCCGTTGGGCATCACGGCGTCTCCGGTCACCGCTCAGGTCCGATGCGCGACCCCGGGGTGTAGGGCGTCCTGCAGCGCAGACCCACTCCATTGAATGAATCTTGCTCTGTACAAGAATGCATCGTTGCGATTTGTGCTTGCCCCAACGCGAGGCCCAATGTCCCCTGCGTTTCGAAAGCAAGCGCTCATCAACTCCAGAAGTCTGTACGCTACCGCACACGAACTGCGGCAATCGGGCCAAACTGGCGCACGCATTCTGAACAGATGAGACGCCGTCAACGGCAACTGTTGGGCGATGAACCGCCTTAGCCGCGTGAGACTGCGTGGGTACCTTCTCGTTGTGGTGAGAGAAAGCCCGGCCCCGGCTGCGGGCCGAAGCGACGAGCGACGGCGGACTTCGGAAGGAGATGTGCCGCCGGCTGGATTCGTGTTGGACGGGCATTTGGTTGTGTGAGGAAGGCGAGCTGTCAGCTTGTGCTCAGCCTCACGCCGTCAGCGTCTTGTTCTCGATGTCGTGCGAAAAAAGTGGCTTAGGGAACCCACCCGCTTGAGGTAGTTGCAGCTCGTCGGTTCGATGCCCCACGGCGAGCCGACTATCAAGGGCGCGCCAATCGAGCGATGGCGCGCCCTTTTCGTTTTGTGTAGTGGAGCGATCGTCGGTCGCCGCACGCCCGAGACGAACGGCATGCCTGCGGCGACACGATGGATGAGCACCTGGCAACGCAGGCGTGGGTCGAAGCTGATATGGACGCAGCGCTTGTGCTCGTGGATGAGGTGGTCGAACGGCAGGAAGCCGACCAGCCACCGCGCCGCTTCATCGCCGAGGGTAAGTTCAGCTAGGGAGAAGTGAGTCTCGGAAAGGTGGAATCTTCCCTCGAAGTTTCGACGGCGGCCAACGGCTGCAATTGGGCGACTCTGCGGTCGGTAACACTGCTGCAGCGGCGCAAATTGGCCCTCAAACGGAATGCAGCTTTGCCATGCAACGGAGGCTTGGTCTTACGAGTGGACCGCTCTGGTTCGGCCGCTCATGACCAAGCTATTTTCGCGCATCAAGCCAGATTCGGATAGTGCGATTCACGAGTTCCGGCGCGTCGTGATGAACGTTGTGGCTGGCGTCGGGGATCATGACGAGCGTGCTGTCCGTCGTGATGTAGTTCCACATGCCTGCGTGACCCGAGGCCAGCAGATATGGATCCTTTACGCCGTGTAGAACGAGCACGGGTACGGTGACCGGCGGGTGAGTAACGGGTGGTGCGCCAGGCGCGGGTGCATTTATCCCGATCGGAAAGTTGGCGCGGTAGTAGTTCATCATTGCCGAAAA
>CANJXY010000217.1 GCA_947478925.1 Hyphomonadaceae bacterium
AGGGCGAACAGCTGGATAGTCTCCAGCGTCGTCTCAACAGCGTGCCCAATCAGATCGACGCCTATACCGCGTTTGGAACGCGCTGGCAGCACAGCGCCTGAGACGCGCGCACAGCTTCAATACCAACCTGCGCTGAAAGCGGATTGAGTTCGCGCGATCGAGTCATTGGCATGAAGCGATGCGCGTCCATCGTCTGAATTCCCGCTCCCTACTCGGCCGAGACCTTTCCGCGCCGGTAAACCGCCATCGGGACGAGCGCCCACGGCACGTGCCGCAAGCAACCATCAAGGGCAATTCGTCACTTCTCTCGCGCTGCGCGGAACATGGCTTGCTCGATGGGGCTCATGAGGTAGGTCAAGAGCGTATGCTCGCCTGTCTTGATCAGGACTTCAGCTGGCAGGCCCGGGGCTAGAACGTCCGAAGCAGCCTTTTCAGCTTCCGCGGTCGGGATCTCCACCCGCACCTCAAAGTATGACTCGCCGGTTCGCGGATCACTTATGGCGTCAGCTGAGATCGATTGGACCTGCCCCTCGACCGATACTGGCGAGCGCGAGCCGCCTGCCGATAAGCGCACGGTTGCCGGCATGCCCCGATGGACGTCATCTGCGTCCTGCGGCGAGATACGCACGCGTGCCACCAGCCTCTCATCCTGCGGCACGATCTCCAGAAGCGGCTGGCCCGGCTCGATCACGCCTCCGAGGGTAGCGACACGCATGGCCATCACGACCCCATCAATCGGCGAACGGATCTCGGTACGCTGAAGCGTGTCATTGGCCGCCAACTGCCTGTTCAACGCCTCAGCAAGATCAGCGCGCAATGTTCGCAGCGCCCCCGCCGCCTCGGCGCGCCGGTCGACGTCGATACGCAGGCGAAGTTGCCGCGTTTCAGATGCCTTGGCTGTCAGGCGCCCAACTTCCGCATCGAGCGAGGCTGTCTCACCCCGCGCAGCTTCAAGCGATCTCTCCAATGCGAGAACACGTGACTTTAGCGTAAGGCCCTTCTCCAACAGTGGCCGAAGCGTGCCGAGCTCCTCCTCAAGCAAAGCTGCCTGGGCCGCCTGCGACTTCCGATTCGATTGGGCCGAAGCGATGCTTTGATCGATCTGGGTAAGCTGTTCGTCCAGCTGGATCATCCCCGAGCGTGCGAGAGCCAGGCGCGTATCAAACGCTGCTTGTTCAGCCGCAAGAAGCGAGCCGGTTTCAAGGTTCGCACGGCGGTCTACCATCTCCTTCGGAAAGACGACGACCGTCTGGCCCGTTGCCTCAGCCAGACGTACGGCCTCCTCCGCTCGTAGAGCGTCGATATTCCCGTTCACAACGTTTGCTGCGGCCCCGGCCTGCAACGCGTCGAGCCGAAGCAGGACATCGCCCTTGTGCACCGCGTCGCCTTCGGAGACCAGAATCGCTGAAACGACACCGCCTGATGCGTGCTGAATGACCTTTCGTTCGCCCTGCACGGCAATCTGGCCCGCGGCTAACGTGCCGGAAGCGATCGGTGCGAGCGCGCCAAGCGCCAGCAGACCAATGAACATCGTCAGCGCGACGAAGCGGCTGAGCCGCACGGAGCGTATGGCGGGGCTGGCCAGATCATTCGCCAGGTCGCGACGACGGGCGGCTTCCTCTCGGGCGGGATCGAGCGTTGCAACCCTCATTGCCCCACTCTCCTGATGTTGCCCGCCGAGAGTGCCGGCAACACTTCTGCACCGGTGCCAAATTCAACGATGCGACCCTCGCGGATCACCATCACCTTGTCGACATGAGCGACAACGGATGGGCGGTGTGCCGCGATCAGTACGGTACATTGCGCAGCCTTGAGATGCTGCAGCGCCTGCGCCAGCGCGGCCTCGCCATCGCGGTCGAGGTTCGCTTCGGGCTCATCGAGACAGACGAGGCTGGGTTTTCCAAACAGGGCACGCGCCAGAGCGATGCGCCGCCGCTGGCCGGCTGACAGGTGCACGCCGACTTCGCCAACTTCGGTGTCATAACCTCGAGGCAGTGAGGCAATCATGGCATCGGCACCCGCCATCGTGGCAGCGGCCTGCACCTCCTCCAGCGTACCGTTGCCAAACCGGGCAATGTTCTCAGCGATTGTGCCCGGCGCCAGGTCCGAGGTCTGAGGCAGGAAGCCGAGATATTGGCCAATGGCGCGACGATCCATGTCCATGAGAGGCGCAGCATCCAGCCGGATCACCCCATTCATGTGTGGCCAGACGCCCATCAGGCAACGCAGCAGGCTCGACTTGCCCGATCCCGTCGGGCCCAGCACAGCGACCGATTCGCCCGGTTCTACGACAAAGGAGAGACCACGCAGGATTGGGACACCATCGGCCGAACGCGCCGTCAGATTGTCGACCATGAGCCGCCCCTGGGGCCGCGCGACAATGGCGCCTTCGACCGGCAATGGCCGGGACAGCAAGTCGCGCAGGCGACCTGCCGCCAACCGGGCTTGCGCCACCTGCCTCCAGCCGCCTAGCAGCGCATCAATCGGCGCGATCAGGCGTCCAACAATGATCGATGCTGCGATGATCGCACCCGGCGACATCTGCCCACTGACCGCCAGAGCGGCCGCGATGGCTGTTACCATGATCTGTGCGCCGGATCGCACGCTTCGCCCGAAAGCGGTAAGACCGCTCGCCTGCGCTGCGGACCGGATCTGCGCCCGTACGGCTTCGCGATTCTGGGTCGCCCAACGCTCGCGCGCCGTGTGTTCATATCCCATTGCGGCCGCAGCTTCGGCCGAACGCAGATGACTTTCCGCTAGACCCCCTGCCTTCTGCGAGGCTTCCGCCGATCGCCGGAGCGCGCCTGCGATGACCCACTGCGTAACCGTCGTCACAATCACCATCAGCACCAGAACGAACAGCGCAAAATGGCCGAGCCACACATTCATCATGTAGAGCGTGGCGAGCAGCAAGGGTGCAAATACCAGATCGAGAAGTGAACCGGGAAGCGGCCCGGAAACCGTCGCGCGAACCATCTCAAGATCGTCGAGCGGGCGGCTGCGGCGCCCATGCTCGCCGGCGACCGCCGCTGCGTGACTTGCGCGGAAGACGGCCATCTCCAGATCGACATAGATCCGCGCGCCCAGCCGCGTGAAGGTCACGCTGCGCCATTGTTCGAAGGACCCGCCGATCGCAATGGCGAGTAGCGCCGCCGCGACAAGCACAGCCAGCGTCGGCATGCTCCCAGTTGTCAGGACCCGGTTATAGACCTGGGTAAAGAAGAGCGGCGAGACGAGGCCGATGGCATTGATCACAAAGGTCAGCAGGGCGCCTCCACCGACGAGGCGCAAAACGATGCCCCGGTTGATGAGTGCTTGCCCTCTGGCCTTTTCGCCGGCTTTCATCCCGCCCTGCCCTAGCCTATCCGAAGGTCATCAGGCCCAAGGGCCAGCAATTGGTCGAGCGCCAGATTGTGCCCTCCATCGAGCAAGTCCGCCGCACGGTAGTCGAAGATCGCCAGCCCACCAAAGCCCAAACCAACCTGGGCGTCATGCACGGCTGGCAGATCGGGCGCATTGTCCGCATGCTCAACTAGCCAACTGGTCTCTTCGACCCCGCTCGATAGCGGGGTGTGCGCCATCGCCGAGAAATCGAAGGTTTCTGGCTGCACACCCAGATCGTGGGTCGGCATTGGCCTGCGCAAGGCGGCGCTGGCGTCCACCCCTGGCTGGTCGTAGACAAACGCGTCGTCCTCAAGCGTGAAGCCAGCCTCAGACGGCATTGGCCGCTTGACGCTTCCCTCACCATCCTGCGCGCTCGTTGCGTATTGCGGCGCCAGGCCATCGGGCGCGCCCAACATGTAACTGTCGCGGATAAGCGCGCGGACTTGCGGCATAAAGGAGGAGGAAGTCGTTTCCACGATGTCAGCCGACATCGGGGGTAGCGGCCTCGCTTCGCTGTAGCCGAGCAGCGTATCCGCTGCGTTGGTAGTTGATCCGTCGACAAAGGTGACGGCGGCATAGCCGAGGATGGTTCCACCGGCTATGGACGAGCTGGCGCCCGTGCGTTCGAGGCTGATCGAGACAACACCGGCCTCACCCAGCGAGCGCATTTCGCCGGCTTCGCTGATCCCGTTGCTGTTCGCATCCTGCCAGAGGCTGAAATCGCCGAACCCAATGTCCGCGGCGGATAGGACGCTATCGCCATTGCTGTCGAACGCACGAAGACCTTCGAGATCTGACATCGCTCCCGACACGTCGCCGACAAACGAGATCTCCCCGATGCCGTTGATCGTACCATCGTGATTGCGATCAAGCGCAAGGAAGGCATCGCGGGAGGACGCCCACCCACCGCGCTCTAGAACACCATCACCATCGAAGTCGAACAACACGCCGGAAATCAGGTGAACACCGTCGCCACCAAGATCGACGATGAGCGGCGGTGCCACGTTGGCAGCCGCAACTGTAACCGTCGTGTTGGAGCTGGATGTGGCAGAGCTTTCGCCCTGGTCCGTCGTCGCGGTGACCGTGACTGTAAAGCTCCCTGAATAACCCGAGGGGCTGGTCAGGGTAAGGTTCGCTGGTGGGGCACCCGCGAATGTCCACGTCGCGCCACCATCATTCGACGTTCCTGCCGAAAGGATTGATCCTGGCGGAAGCCCGGCGAGCACGACTTCAGTAAGTGTCTCGCCAGCCGCCAACTTGATGGAGATCGGCAGGTTTATCTGGCCGCCCTCTTCACCGCCAAACACGTGGGTGTCGAAGCGGCGCAAATGAATCTCGCCGTCGCCATAGAAGGTCTGGACGAGCACGCCGTCGGCCGTGATGGCCATACTGGGGTCCGAAGCCCACGTCTGGTTGAATTGTGTGCCGAGTGTGGTGGCGTTTAGGCGCACGGGCTCGCCAACACGGTTGCCATCTGCGTCGAAGCGCTGCGCGAACATATCTTCTGTGCCAGTTGCAGCGCCCGAAGTCGCAGAAGCAGAACCCTGCGTGTAGGTGACGACAAATCCACCGTCCGCCAGGCCTTGGATTGTCGGGGAGTCCTGTCCTCCTGACGGGTCGGTATAAACTAACGTTTCCGGTCCGACGCGCGTGCCGGTCGCATCGAAGCGTTGAACATAGATGTCGAGGCCATTTTCAATCCCCTCGCGTTCAATCGAGGTCCAGCCAATGACGAAGCCGCCGCCGGCAAGGCGCGCAACAGTTGGGTTGACCTCACCGTGCAGCGTGTCGGACGTCAGCACCGCGGCACCCCCCAGAGGTACGCCCGCGCTGTCGAAATGTCGGTAGAGGACACGCTGGACATTTAAGGTTTCGTTGGGTGAAGCCTCCCACACAGCGACAAAACTGCCATCGTCGAGCACGGCAATGTCGGCGAAGTCGTTGAAGGCGTCTCCGATGCCATCTTGGTTTATCTGCACCCGGCCGCCGACCTTGGCATTCGACGCATTGTAGCGCTGGAAGGCGACATCCTTGTCAGTTCCGTTCCACTCTTCCCAGGCGATCAGATATCCGCCGTCGGGTAGAGCCGAGACCGTCGAAAAGCCATCGAGTCCCGGTGTGAAAGGAGAAGTGACTGCGAAGTCGGAACCCGCTGGGGTGCCGTTAGCGTTGAAGCGGCGCGCGAATACCTCGCCCGCGTTGGTGGCGCCTGTATAAAACATCCAGGTCACAACGAAGCTGCCGTCCGCCAGCGTCGCGATGCCGGACGCCGACTGGTTGGTGATGCCCGGCGCTGTCGAGTTGACGCGTACCTGTCCGCCAACAGCCAAGCCAGACGCATCATAGCGCTGCATGTAGACGTCGGTGATCGAGACGAAGGGCTGACCGCCCGTGGGCGAGACAACCGATGTCCACGCGACGACATAGCCGCCATCATGCAAGGCTGTAACGGCCGAATGTGCCTGGATCTCCGCCGTCTGCGTGTTCACCTGAACGTCAGCCGCGTCGATGGGCGCAAGCCCATCGAAAGAGATCGCCGCTGCATCGGCGACAGGCGTCACGACGACAGGCTGTGTTGCCGTTGACGTTGCCGTGGCCGATCCCTGGGTCGAGGTTGCCGTGATCGTCAGGGCAAAATCGCCAGCGTAGTTTGTCGGCGGCGACAGCGTCAGATCCGCAGGCGGCGGGCCGCTGAACGTCCAGGTCACGCCGCCATCGG
>CANJXY010000218.1 GCA_947478925.1 Hyphomonadaceae bacterium
CTCAGCGTCTCGTCGGACGTGAAGGACACGGACTTTGCCGTGAAGCTGGTCGATGTGGCGCCAGATGGCACAGCTTATATCCTCGACGATACCATCCTGCGCGCCCGCTTCCGGGAAGGCTATGATCGCGAAGTATTCATGGAGAAGGGGCGCACCTACAAGCTCGACTTCACCCCGATGACCACTGCGAACACTTTCCTCACGGGCCATCGCATTCGCGTCGAGGTCACGTCATCCAGCTTCCCGAAATACGCGCGTAACCTCAACACTGGCGGCCGCAACGAGTTCGAGTCCGAGAGCGTCATCGCCACCAACACGATCAGGCACGCCCGCAGCGAGGCGAGCTATATCGTGCTGCCGATATTAAAGTAGGTCAGTCGCGCAGGCTGGAGAGCAGGTCGATCAGCCTGCCGTTGAGCCAGCGGGTCTGGCAGCTCTGCACGACGAATTCGTCGGGCTGTCCGGCGCGGCGAATCGCCAGAAGGCTTGATGCCCCGTCATGACAGCGGATCTCGCCACCGTCCTTCAGCGGCGTAGCAGGGGGCGAGTACCAGACCTCCGCACGGCGTTCGGCGCTGGCGAGTTGCCGGTCAAGTTCGGCGCTCTTTTCGGCGGAGGCGCGACCGCTGGTCGTTTCATCGGATTGGGCCGCGCGCGAGGGGCCGCCGCCGGTATGCTTCGCGCGCCGCCATTCCCACCCGCCTTGCGCATCACGCCAGGCAATGAAGCTGATCTCGACGCCCCAGAAGCTACTGCTGACGACCAGCTGAAGCGAGACGGGGGCGCTGGCGGGAACAACCGGGGTCGCGTCCCGCCACACGCCATCGCGCATCGCGTCCATGCGCTCGGCCAGCTGGCCGATGTCGAGATCGTCCGCTTCTTTCCGGATCGCAGCGATATCCGCGGCGGCATAGCTGTCCTGATCAACGTCTTGCGCGCCGACTGGCGACAGGCTGGAACAGCCGGCGAGAAGTCCACAGAAGAGCAGGGCGCGTATGTTCATGCGGTCCTTCTGCAGGGCCACGTACAGGGCCGCAACCCATGCGCGCCAATGAATAGGCGAACTGAATAGACGAACACTTGCCAGCGCGCGCTTGTGCTGGCTTTCTCGGACCAACTCTCAGGGGCTGCCCACATGCTGAAATGGCTGAGCATCATAACGCTGCTCGCACTGGCTGCGGGCATCGCCGTCGGCGCGGTTGTCGCCGGCGCGGGTGATCAGGGCCTGATCGGCTTAACCACGGAAGTCGAATATCTCGGCGCGCTATGGCTCAACCTGCTCCGGATGACGGTCATCCCGCTTGTGTTCGCGTTGCTGGTGACCGGTGTTGCCTCTGTCGCCGACACTGCTTCGACCGGAAGGCTGGCGGCGCGCTCGATCTGGGTATTCGGCGTCCTGCTGGTCGCCGCCACAACTTTCGCCTGCATCACATTCCCGCTCGTCCTGTCGCTCTGGCCGGTCGATCATGACGCCGCCGCGAATTTCATCGCGGGCGCTGGCGGACAGCCGGTGCAGCCCGCATCACCGCCCACCATCGGCCAGTGGCTCGCCGCACTCGCGCCCGGCAATGCCGTCGCGGCCGCTGCCGAAGGCGCGATCCTGCCGCTCGTCGTTTTCGCGCTCTTCTTCGGGTTCGCCGCAACTCGGCTCCCTGCCGAACAGCGCCAACCGATGGTCGGTTTCTTCCGCGCCGTTGCCGATACGATGATCATAATTGTGCGCTGGGTGCTTTATGCAGCTCCCATCGGCGTTTTTGCACTGGCGCTCGGTGTCGGCCTCACGGCTGGCGTCGGCATAGTCGGGCTGATTGCGCAGTACATCGTGATTGTCTCAGCCGTGACGGCTGCCATCGTGCCAATGGCATTCCTCTTTGCCGTCCTGTGGGGTCGCGCACCTCTCGGCCGCTTCACGAACGCCATCGCGCCCGTACTGGCGGTGGCGACGTCAAGCCGATCCTCGCTGGCGTCTCTGCCGCTGATGGTGGAACGCGCGATCGACGCCATGGGCGTACCCGACCGTGTCGTCAACCTCGTCCTGCCGATGGCAGTCGCCGTCTTCCGCATGACCAGCCCCGTCGCCAATCTCGGCGTCGTCTTCTTCTGCGCTGCGGTTTACGGCCATGACCTGTCGATCGGCGCTATCGTGATTGGTGGGCTGGTGGCGATCGCGATCAGTATCGGTTCCGTTGGCCTGCCGGGAGAGATTTCCTACGTCGCCAGCGTCGCGCCGATCTCGATGGCGATGGGCGTGCCGATAGAACTCCTTGGCATCCTTGTTGCCGTCGAAGCCGTGCCCGACATCTTCCGTACTGTCGGCAACGTCTCGGGCGATATGGCCGCGACCGTCATTGTCGGGAAGGGTCAGATCAGCCCGGAGGCGGCGGCGCCCGCCTCACAACGCGGCTAGCGGCGAGTACTTCGTCAATCGCGGCGACCACGGCATCGGGCCGATAGAAGAAGAACGCGTGGTTGGAGTCCGGCACGATCTCCAGCCGACCCCGGCTCGACCACGTCGCCATGTCCGCCTGCAACCTGCGCCACACCACTTCGCTCGTTTCAGTGTCTGACCCTGTCACGAGGCCATCGGCCGAGAGCAGGTAGGCGTCATGCGCATCAGCGCGCTTGCGCGCCTGCGTCTGTTCGGGGAGTTCACGCGCCAGCACCACGACGGGCCAGTTCCGCCAGTCGCGGTACTTACCCGCTTCCGCCATCGTCGCCGAGCGCGCCCGCGCCTCGCGCGCATTGGCGTCGGCCGACTTCGGATAGAAGGCCTGCACGTCCGTCGAGACAGACGGATCGGTTGGATAAGGCGACAACCGCATCAATCCCGTCCAACGAAACGCGAGCGCCAGTTCCTGCGACGGCGAGACATAATCGCCGACCGCCAGGCCCGCATCGCGGAATTGCGCCTCCTGGTCCGGGTGGGAAGAATCGACAAGTACCAGTCCCGCAATCTCGCGACTGTAGAGCCCTGCGAAGATCATGCTGTAGAGACCCCCGCGCGAATGCGAAACCAGCAGGTAGGGGCCCGTCTCGCCCGCAGCCGCCAGCGCCGCATGCAGGTCATGTGCGACCTCCTGTGGTTCGAATGCCGCCCGCGCGGGGTCACTCCACAATATGCCCGCGCGGCTGTAGGCGCAGGCGCGTGATCTCTCGGCGACCTTCGTCATCACAGGTCCCCACGCCAGCGATCCCAGCAGGTCGCCGCCCGACTGGAACACAACCGTCGGCGCGCCATCGCCCCGGCAGTCGATCTGAAGGTGACGTCCGCTGCCGACATCCACCAGCCTGCCCGGCGCCGGATGTTCGCGCACGGCCTGCGCCTCGAAGATTGTCTCGCACGCGGTGAGGACAGGCGCGGCGGCGCATACAGCCCAAAAAAGCGCTGCCGGAGTTTGTCCGCGTTTTGCCCGCCGCGTCTGCATCGACCGCGATCTTAGGCGCCGGAGACGGCCGCGCCACATCACAATCGCTCAACTTCCAGACTCTCGCCAAAAAGCAAAACGGGCGCCCGTTGCTGGGCGCCCGTTCGCAGAATCAGCCCGATGGCTGGATTATTTCAGCGTCACTTCGATGTCGCCGATGGTCGGGTGCTTGAGCGTAAACTTGTCGCCCGACACCTTGCCGGCAGGATATTCGACGCAGGCATTGTCCTCGCCAACGGCGGCGGACGTGGAGCAGAGCTTGTTGCCATCGATCTTGTAGGTGCCTTCGTACTGGCCGTCGAAGCCAGAGAAGGTACCGTCAGCCTTGTAGGCGACGTCGCCCGTGGCGCCCATGCTGACCACGTTGAGCGTCGCGCCCTTTGCGAGGACGATCGTCAGCGTGTCGTTCGGCGCGGCTTGAGCGAAGGCCGGAGCCACAACAACCAGGGCGGCCGCCGCAGCAAGCGTATACTTGACCAGTTTCATGTTTTTCTCCCAGACCCGATCTGACTTGATGGTGTCAGGTCGGCAAAGAACATGGACACGCGGTCGCAGGCAAGAGCTTGCTGCAGCGCCAGCTGATTAGCGAATTGTCACCTGCATGGCGCCCTGAGGCGATTCCAGCGTGAAGCTGTCACCGGACTTCTTGCCGTCCGGATATTCCTGGCAGGCATCGACCAAACCAAAAGCTTCGACGGTGATGCAGAGCTTGTTGCCGTTCGTCTTGTAGGTGCCGGAGAACATGCCGTCGAAACCGGAGAAGGTGCCATCGGCCTTGTACTCGATGTCGCCGACATTGCCCTGAACATCCATGCTGACGCCTTTTTCGACGACAGTCTTCACCGTGTCTGACGGCGGAGCGGCGTCCTGGGCGAAGGCAGGCGCCACGGCAATGACGGCAGCGAGCAGAGCAAATTGCAGTTTCAAGGCGAGACCTCCCAGATTATCCCAAATGGAAACCTATGAGTTTCCGATAGCATTGGCAGGCCGGTTCTCACAAGAGGCGGCAACACACGCAGGTGCATTTGGGCGGTGGCCGCGCTAACGCACGGAGATGAGTTTCCGCGCCACCTGTCTCACCCTGTTTCCCGAGGCCTTCCCCGGCATTCTCGGCGTCTCGATCGTTGGCAACGCACTGCGTCAGGGTCTTTGGGAGCTGGAGACGGTCGACATCAGGACGTTCGGTCTCGGCAAGCACCGTACGGTGGACGACACCCCGTCGGGCGGCGGGGCCGGGATGGTCATGCGCGCAGATGTTGCAGCGGCGGCCATGGACAGCGTGGAGCAGGCAGGGCGTCCGCGCATCTATCTGTCGCCGCGCGGAAAACCCCTGACCCAGGCGCGTGTCCGCGACCTGGCGGCCGGCCCGGGTGTCATCCTCCTCTGTGGCCGCTTCGAAGGCCTCGACGAACGGGTGATCGAGGCCCGGGGTCTGGAAGAAGTGTCGATCGGCGACTTCGTGCTGGCCGGGGGTGAGGTCGCAGCCCAGGTCGTGCTGGAAGCCTGCGTCCGGCTGCTGCCCGGCGTCGCCGGAAATGCCGAGAGCCTGGAGCAGGAAAGCTTCGAGACAGGACTTCTGGAACATCCCCATTATACAAGGCCCCAGGTCTGGGAGGGGCGGGAGATCCCCACGGTGTTAACCTCTGGCGACCACGCAAAGGTTGCGGCCTGGCGGAGAAATCAGGCCGAGGAGTTGACTAAAGCCAGAAGACCCGATTTATACGCCGCTTCCCGGAATGCCCCTCCAGAGCAGGGTACGCGGGCAAAACCGCGCGACTGAAAGATCTGAATCCATGGCCGCACATCTCATCCAGACCCTCGAAGCCGAGGAAATCGCTCGCGTCACCGAAGGCAAGAAAATCCCCAATTTCGCGCCGGGCGACACGCTGCGCGTCAATGTGAAGATCAAGGAAGGCGACCGCGAGCGCGTCCAGGCCTTCGAAGGTCTTTGCATCGCCCGCTCGGGCACGGGCGTGAACGAGAATTTCACGGTCCGCAAACTCTCGTTCGGCGAAGGCGTCGAACGCGTGTTCCCGCTGAACTCCCCGTCGCTGGACTCGATCGAAGTCCGCCGCCAGGGCAAGGTTCGCCGCGCCAAGCTTTACTACCTGCGCGGCCTCACCGGCAAACGTGCCCGTATCGCTGAAAAAACCCGCGCGCGTCCCACCGCTGAAGGCGCTGCCGAGTAATCAGCGCGACCAACGCGCAGACGTTATCACCGCCGCCCCAAAAGGGCGGCGGTTTTGCTTTCCGGTTCGGTTGGCGGCGTTCGCGATCGGGTCTAGCCTGATTGCCGGGAAGGGACGTTTTTCGACGGGGGCTGTCTTGAAAATCATGCTGGCCGTGTTCGCGGTGGCGTTCGCCGCGCTGTTTGCGCCGCAGGCGCATGCGGGCGTAATGTTCGGCGAGGAGGACACCTTCAACACCCTTCAGACCATTAGCGTGCCGGCCGCGCTGATAACCGAGCTCGGACTTCCCGCCGAGTGGGCCGGCGCCAAGACCGAACTCGACTCACACTCGACGACGCTTTTTGTTTTCGCCGGCGTCAACATCACCGACCATGGCTATGCGATCCGGGTCGCCGACAC
>CANJXY010000219.1 GCA_947478925.1 Hyphomonadaceae bacterium
GCGCGGCAGGTTGGGAAACAGTTTGGCATCCGGGCCGATCGCCGCCATCGCTGCTGCGCCGACAACAAGTGCAACCGCAATCGCGGCGAAGGTGGTCACGATCGCGTAGTTCAACGCGGCCTTCGGCTCGGGGTGCATAACCTTCGGGGCGCCGACAAAGAGGAGGTAGAGACTGTAGGCTCCAGCCATGAGCGCGAACACCTGTAGCGCGGGCGCGGCTGCCAGAATCCCCGCGACCAGGGCCGCGGTGACCGAATAAGCGGACAGCTTGAACGCCTGCCGGTAGTTCTTCGCCGCGCCAAACCGGGGCGCCAACCAGTTGATGATCGTTGCGAACGCAAACACGCCCCCAATCGTCATGACAAAAAAGATGAAGGCCGACAGCAGCACGCCAAGGATCGGCGCCCGCACCCATTCCCCGCCTGCCTGAACGCCCACCACGGCCAGCGCCACGATAATCGCCAGGGTCGGGATCGCGGCCAGCGGCGCCACATAGCGGAGAGCCAACCGCCTGGGCTCGACCTCTTCCCGGTCGATCACGTCCCACTCCGTCGCGGGCTGGAGCAGCAGGTTTTTGACCCGTGCGATCAGCGCGAGCATGAGGCGTCCTTATTGATCATCTGGGAACCCTAGCCGGGACACCGGCGGTTTCAAATCCTTGCGGGGGCCGGGATTTTCCGCGTAAGCGACGTTACGCCTCTTGGCGACTCGTGATGTCGTCGTGTAATGGCGGTGGAAACTTGCAAGTTTCTCATGGTCGACGGAGCCCTGACATGGACGCGAGCGCGACCCATGACCTTCCCCACCGGCGCGAGCCTACGGCGGACGAGAAGAGGCTCACTTTCTGGGCCTTGATGATCGTTTTCCTGCTGAGCGCCTTAGACCAGACCATCGTGTCCACCGCCATGCCGACCATCATCCAGCAGCTCAACGGGCTGGAGCTCTACGCCTGGGTCACCACCAGCTACTTGCTGACCTCCACGGTCATGGTTCCCATCTGGGGCAAGCTTGGCGACCTGTATGGCCGGAAGCTGATCCTGGTAATCGGCATCGTCATCTTCGTCGCCGGATCCTGGCTATGCGGCCTCTCGGGCGAGTTCGGCGGCGACGGCATGATGCAACTCATCATCTTCCGCGGCATCCAGGGAGTGGGCGGGGGCGCATTGTTCACAACCGCTTTCGCCACCATAGCCGACCTCTTCCCGCCGCGCGAACGCGGAAAGTATGCTGGCATGTTCGGCGCGGTGTTTGGACTGGCCAGCGTCATCGGACCGATCGTCGGCGGTTACTTCACCGACCATGGCACAGTCACGCTCGGTGGCGTGCACATCGATGGATGGCGCTGGTGCTTCTACATCAACCTGCCGACGTCGGTGATAGCGCTGGCAATGATCACTCTAAAAATGCCCCATCTCGGACATGCAGGTGGAGGCAAGATCGACTGGTTTGGCGGCTTGTTTGTCGTGCTGTCCATCGGCGCTGTAATGCTCGCGATGACATGGGGTAACGACAAGGGCTGGCTGCACCAGGATGTTCTGATGCTGTTTGCATTCGCGATCGTGACCGGGGTGATCTTCGTATTCATCGAGTCGAAGCACCCTGAGCCGATCATCCCGCTCGGCTTGTTCCAGGTGCGCGCATTCACGACATCGACAATCGCGTCCTTCATCATCGCGATGGCGTTCATGGGGACGATTGCATACCTGCCGCTTTACCTGCAGCTCGGCCTTGGCTTCAAGGCAACGAACAGCGGCCTGCTATTGCTGCCACTGATGGCGGGCCTCATTGTCTCTGCGACACTTTCGGGCCGCTACGTCACGAAGACCGGAAAGTACAAAGGCATGATGATGGTCGGCGCCGGGATGCAGTTTCTCGGCATCTTCCTCATGTCGCGCCTCGGCAGCGATGCGCACCAATTCGACGTGATCTGGCGATTGTTCGTGTTGGGTATCGGCCTCGGCCCATCACAAAGTCTGTTCAACATGGTCTCGCAAAGCTCTGCACCGATGAAGCAGATCGGTGTTGCCACTTCGACCAGCATGTTCCTGCGCCAGTGCGGCGGCATGGTCGGCGTGTCGATCTTCGGCGCAATGCTGCTCGCCAAGATGACCGAGTCCATCACGAAGCTTAATCCCAACGCGCACATGAATATCGGCGAGATGCAACGTATGGCGATGACGTCGTCGGCGCAGGGCGGAGACATGCCACCAATGATGAAAACTTTTGTCGCCAAGACGATCTCGGATGCGATGAGCTATATCTTCATGGGCAGCCTTGTGATCGTCGCGTGCGCCTTCATCGCGATCCTGTTCATCCCGCAGATCACGCTGCGCGGACGCGGCCCGGGTGCGGAGAAAGTCTCGGAAGCGGCACCGGCTCACTGAGGCTGGCGTACCGCCTGGCGGACGATGCGATAGAGGCTGAGCGGCGATTTGCCGATGTCGACGGGCTCAAGCCAGTCGGGATATTCGCCTCGGCCAAGCATGGCAGACAGGGTCTTTTCAGGCGCCACACCTGCCGCGGCATGGCTCGCATAGAAACCGGTTTCCGGTGCTCCGGCGCAGATCACCACATAGTCGGCGACCGACGCGGCAACGATCGTGCGCGCTTCGTCCGGCGATGAACGAAGCACGTTGATCGTGGTCATCGTACCCGTGACGTCGCGATGGTATGGCCCGGCCAGCACGCTGTGATCGGTCCAGACCAGCACGCCTGCGCCAAGTGCGAACTGGTTCAACATCACACCCTTTGGCACGTATGCCAGCGATTTGAACGCCGCTGGCGAAATGCATGCCTTCGAACCGGTAACACGCGCTTCGTAGTTCTGGAGCACAGCTTTGTCTGTCAGTCGCGCCTGCAGCGCGCCACCGGCGCTCGCCCATGCCGCGGCGGCCGATCCGGCGGCGATGCCGGCAAAAGCGAGCGCACGGATCGCCGAAGCTTTCAGGCGATATTCACGGCGCGTGATGGCGACGGCCCATGCGCCGAACGGGATCGCAAAGGCTGTGGCGAACGTTGCGCCCCGGATCTGCCAAGCGAGTACAGCCCATCCCATCAGAAGGAAGCTGAGCACGACCCAGCCGGCCGGCTCACGCCCATGGCGGCGCAGGTAGAACATGGCGGCGGCAAGTCCAACAAAGGCCGCGCCCGCAACCGTGAGGATCATCGCCGGGTCGTCGGCGAGCAGGTTGGCCAGCGAGCGCGTCTCGGAAATCTGCTTCATCCACAGCGAGGACATGTCTTCGCCAAGGGCTGCATAACCGCCGCCGAGGCATTGTGGGAACAGGCGCGCAAGCGCGAAAGCGCCTGCGCCACCGAGCGCAGCGGCGGCGACAAGACGGCGAAGGAATGTGGCGCTGGCGACATTGGGAAGTCGGGAGAGCGCGATCGCGATTGCGCCGCCGATCACGCCGACGCCAAGATAAGGTGCGCCCATGGCATCGCATACCGGCCTGCCCCAGTCGCTCATGGGAACGATGATGGGAAGCATGATGGCGCAAGCGCCGAGAAGGCCAAGGCCTAGAAATTCCAGACCGCGAGCAGATTCCTGCGGACGCACCAGCCACAGAAGACCGGCTGCCACGAGTCCAACCGCGACCATCGGAACGCCTTCGGCCGCCGTCGCCATTGCGACGCCGAGCGCCGCGCCCGCCCAAAGCGCCGAGCGCGGAATCCCATGCATGCGGATGAGGCCCCAGACAGCGGCCATGCCGAGGATGAGTTCAACGTTGTGATGATCGAAAGATCCCGGGGAAAACTTCTCGGTCGCGGGAAATGCAAGCGCGGCGATGATTGCGGCAGCCCATTGCGCTTCACGCCGCAAGCCATCCGGCGCGCCGATATCGCCGGCAATCCCAACGACGAGGCGCATGAAGATCGCGAGCAAGCCAAGTGGCCAGACGAACGCCATCACGATTTCAGCCGACTGCTGGCCGATCAGCGGCTTCATCAACGCAATTGGTCCCGCTAGAAGCGCGTCGATCCACTGCGCCCAATGCATGTGCGTGCCATCGGGCGGATTTAGCCGGTGCTGGATGCTGTCGAACCAGCCCTGCCCCGCGAGCATGTCGCGCACACGCACAAGACGCATCGCATTGTCCGGCTCGCCAAAATCCTGGGCAAGCGCTGCTGCGGCCGAGCCGAGGCACATGATGAGTGCGGCCAGCACCCATCCCGACAGCCATGCGGCTCTTGCGCTGTTCGGTCTGAGGTTCATACCCGTAAGTCAGCCCCTAAAACTGCCGGGAACCTAGCAAGCCGGGCTTAAGTATTCGCAAAACCAAGGTTTTCGGGCCTGCGCCACCTTACGAACACCATTGCCGCAATCAAGTAGCCGCGCCGCCCAATGACAGCCGCAGCCTCATCTGACAAAGGCAGTCAAGCGGGAACACAACCCCGCGAGTCGGCCGCCTCACCTTCTCGATCCCCGGTGGGTGCGCGGCCTGGAGGGACCCATGACTTTCCGTTCGATCGCGCGCCTCAGCATTCTCTCGGCCATCGCGCTGGCTGGAGTTGGCGCTGCGAACGCCGACGTCTTCCTTAAGGTACCGTCGCTGAAAGGCGCCTCGACCCAACGCGGCTTTGAAGGCCAGATTGCCGTCACCGGCGCCAGCATGAGTGTCTCCAGCTACACCGTTCCGAGCGGGGACGGGGTTAGCGAGGTGACACGCACCACGACAGTGGGCCCGATCTACATCACGAAGGCGCCGGACCGCTCGTCGCCGAGGCTGGTGTCGAACGCTGTGGAAGGCGCGCCGCTGGGCAGGATCGAGATCACGTTCACCTCGCCAACCACGCAGGCGATTGAAGCCAAATGGATTATCGAGGGCGCCGAGGTGCGCAGCTACAGCGTGAACCCGGACTCCATGAACGGCAACCAGCCGCTTGAAAGCATCGAGATCGGCTATGCCTCGATGACCTACCAGTATTTCGAGAGCGACGGCCGCATCTCAGGCACGAAGCCGGCGACCGAAGCGCGCTTCGATGTTCCGGCGGATCAGCTGTTTCCGACTGACGAGGGCTGCCGCTAACACTTCGTTAGGTGAAATGAAGCCGGCGTACAGCAATGTGCGCCGGCTGATTCACGTCGGTCTAACCAACACATGGTAAGCGTGTCCCTGACCCGGAGACCTGCGCCATGGCAAAAGCCGCATTCCACAAGAACCAAAAAGTGTTCGTGAAGCCCGTCGGCACGTGGGCGGTCGTCGAACAGGTTCTGCCGCAGTGGGTGAAAGGTCTCGATGAGCCTTTGAAGGTCCACTACGACGTCGGCCTCGGCCGCGAATTCAGCGCCAGCGAGCTAGTGGCTGACAAGTCCCCAGCATCCGACGACGAACTGGCCGACATCGACAACTGGCGCGTGTCGCGCGCGAAGAACCGCTGGAACGAAACCGGCGAAGTTCCCAGCCACCCCCACCCCGGCACCTATCCGATCATCCGCACGGATGAAAAGGACTGGGGTGGCTGGCGCGTGCCAAGCTCGGAGTACGATCGAGATCCGAACCGCATCGAGTTCCAGGCGCGCATCATCCAGGCAGCTCCCCACCTCATGCGCATCGCCAAGGCACTGGCGCAGTTCGGGCACAACTATTCAGACGAGATGCCTTCCGAATTGCTGGGCCTTTCCAAGAAATGCCACGTGTTGGTCCGCCGGATCTACGAAACGTCCAATGAAGTACCGGCGCCGGCTGCCGCGGCAGAATAGGCCGCAGGCGCCGGCACAGCCGGGGCCTAAAATTCCGTGACAACGCGCTTTAAATTGGCTGCAAACCCTGTAGCCATTTCGTGCCGCTGATTTGATGGCGGCGCGACTGATCGAGCGCTCCCACCATGCGAACTGAAACGCCGCCGCCCGTAAAGCTTGTCGACTACAAACCCTGCCCCTTCCGGATCGAGAGCGTTCGGATGCTGTTCCAGCTCCACCCCACCGACACGCGGGTGGTCACCGAGCTGACGCTGCGGCGCACCGGCGCCGCCGAC
>CANJXY010000220.1 GCA_947478925.1 Hyphomonadaceae bacterium
CGTGGCTCATATTGCCGAGGAAGGCGCCCTTGGCCTGGGCCGCGCGCTCGGCCTTTACCTTGGCCTCGGCGTACTTCTCCGCCAGTTCCTGCGCCTGACCCTTGGCGCGTTGTAGCTCTTCAACCATCGATCGCAGGCGGCGCTCACTTCGCTGAAGGCCGACCTCCTGCCGTTTGATGTTGCTGATGTCGAGGCCGACCGTGATCAAGCCATCAGACGATGTGCGGCGATCAACCAGGCGGATCCATGCATCCGACAGAAGCAGCATTTCGCGAGCATTTGCGTCGTCGCCCAGCGGCCGTTCCACGCGCACGAACTTAGCCAGTTCCGCCATCACGAAGTCATAGGATGCGCCGGTGTGAAGCACGGTCTTATCCAGGTTGAACGCGCGACCGAACATTGCGTTCCAGTGCGTCAGACGTTTGCGGCTATCCCACAGCGCGAAGGGGCCAGGATGCGCATCGAGGGCCGTGCGGGCTAGCGCCTCTGCGCGGCGGGAAACGGCTTGTGCCTGCACGCGGTCTGTCACGTTGAGGATCGCGCCTGAAAGGATGCCTTCGCCGCCGCCGATCAGTTCAAAGTGACCGCCGGCCATTCTGCCGACGCCCTGAAAAGTGACATGCACCTGCAGGTTCTTCCGCGCCTGTTCCAGCGCGTCGCGGACTCGGCGGCGGCAGTCTTCGCTGACGTTCGAGGTGAACTCGTCCAGCGTCATATCGCCATCGTGGTTCGCGCCAAGCAGCGCGCACGCTTCGGGACCTATGGTGAGTAGCTGCCTTGCCGGGTTCCAGGTCCACAGGCCAATCATCCCGCGCACTTCATAGCTGGTCCAGTTGCTCTGCATCGCGTCCGAAGATTTCTGGACTGACCGGGTCAGGTCGTCCTTCTCCTGCTGGATGCGCTTGATTGCGCTGAGAAGGCCGAAGACGGCGAGGAGGGGCGGGAAGAGAAGGAGGAGATAAATCATGAGGCGGTTCAGATCGTCCATGCCGAAGAGGGGGGCGGGACGGAAGACGCAGGCGGCGATGCCGGAATCGCCTACCGGGGCACAGGCCGCGGCCGAGCGTTGAAAGTCCACCGTCTCGAAGCGCGCCGTGAGTGGAATGCCGCCGGTCGCGACGAGGTGGAAGGTGCGGCCGTTCATCGCCTCGGGCAGCAGCGTTGCGGGCGTGCGCAGGCCGGAGACCCAGCGATCCGACGTTCCCTTGGCAAAGACGCGGACGCTTTCCTTTTCCGAGAGCTGCGCCCAGGCGCCCTCGGCCGGCTTTCGTTCGCTGACCGAATCAAACTGGCCGGCGCGGCGGATTGTTTCCAGGGCGGAGCCGGTCTGGAGCAGCCCCTCCATGCGGGCGCGCGAGGCGATGAGCTCCGCGCGCACATGGCCAGCAAGCGTTTCAGCCTCGCGCAATTGCTGGGTCAGGGCGGCGTTGTCCGCGAACTGGCGCTCTTCAAACGCCTTGAGGGCCAGGGAACCGCCAAAAGCCAGCATCAGCAGGCTCAGCATGGCGACGGGAACAGCCTGGCGAAGCTTGGTATCGGCGGATTTTACGTGCGCCTTTACAGCCTTTCTGGATCTGCTCCCCAAGAGGATTCCCCGCGGTCACTATTGACTCACCAGTTGTGGAGTCGAAACGCTGCGAAAGGGTTAACGCAGTATTAATTGTGAGCCATTGCAACAGCTTCAAGGGGGGCCGCCAGCCCGATGCAGGGTGTGCAAACGCCCCAAAACGGGCCTTTAGGCTGCGCTGCGCAACGTGCGAGGACCGCGCGCGAAGAACGTGTCGTCGATGACTGGACGACCGTAGAAGTAGCCCTGCGCGTACATCACGCCCGCCTCGAGCAGGAGGCGGCGATCCGATTCCGTTTCGATACGCTCACCAACCGAGCTGATGCCGAGTTCCGCACACATGCGGGCCACGCTGCGCATGAGGGCGAGGCCGCGGCGGTTGGTTTCGGACGGTTCGAGGAAGCTACCGTCAAACTTCAGGCCGTCGACATTGAGTGCGCGCAGATACCCGAACGAGGCCGAACCTGCGCCGAAATCGTCAAGCGATACGCCGACACCGATGGTACGGAGCAGGTTCACGGCGCGCGCGGCGGTCTCGATATCGCTGATCTGTGCGGACTCCGTCACTTCGATGATAAGGCGGCTGCGCTCGAACGTGTGGCCAGAGATGGCAGCGCAGAGTTCGCGGATGACATCGAGCCGCTGGAGGGACTCACCGGATATGTTGACGGCAAGGCGGTAGTCGGGCTCGGGGCGGGCTGCGAGCTGGGCGGCCGCGGCGGTGACCATGATGTAGTCGAGATGGGCGATCTGGCCGCTCTTTTCAGCAGCCATGATCATGCTGACCGGAGAGTCCTCACCATTGAAACGGGCGAGCACTTCGTAATGGCTTATCGTGCCTGTCTGGGTTTCGACGACGGGTTGACGCGCGGCCATCAGGCGGCCGTTCATCACGGCGTCGCGGAACCGCTCGGCCATCAATTCGTCGGCGCGTTCGGCTCGGATGCGGGACGAAGCGGGCATACGCGAGATGATGAAATTGAAACAGTTGGCGGCGGAGAGGCTCCGCTGCGCAAGGATGCGGCGGCCGCCTTCGATGGAGCTAGTGTCTTCCCAGGATAGCCTGCGACCCGGCCCGAGTGACCAGAGCTCTTCGCGCAGGCGGCTGTTCTCGGCGCCACTGATGAGGTCGACCGCATTACGGCCGATCAGGCGATCGGAAGAGGGGTGGTGCAGAAGAACGGCATCGCCTTCAGCGTCGATGATGCGGCCGCTCGCGTCGGTGGTGACCATGAGGTCTCCAGCCGCGAACGCAAAGTCGCGAAATCTGGTCCCGTTTTCCGTCGTAACCGACATTCCCGCCGCCGTCGTAGCAACCCAGCCTAGACGCTATGCCTGCGCCGTTAGCGGTCAGTTAACGATAAGCGGCGCTGCCGGATCGGGAAATTACTGATTCCCGACAGGGGCTTAGCTCGGGTCAGCCAGGGCGCGGCCAACGATATCGAGGGCGTTTCGTGAAAGACCGGTCTCTGACAACCGCTTGAGCTCCGTATGGGCCCTGGCGCGCCGATCGGCGCTGAACGACCGCCAGCTTTCGAACGCCGTGCAAAGCCGCGCGGACAGGGCCGGGTTGAGCGGATCGATCTTCAGGATCAGGTCGGTGAGCCAGCGATAGCCCCAACCATCAGCTGCGTGGAAGCCAACCGGGTTGTTCATCGCGAAGGATGCGGCCAGCGAGCGGACGCGGTTGGGGTTACGCAGATCGTAATCCGACCGCGCCATGAGCTTCATGAGGCGCTCGCGAAGATCGCCGCGAACCGACATCGCCTGAACGCCATACCATTTGTCCATCACGAGCGGGGCGGTGGCCCATTTGCCTTCGAAATCGTTGAGCGCTGTATCGAATGCGATCGTCTCGATGTTGGAAAGGGCGGTCAGCGCGGCCAGTGACTCTGTCATCGTTCCAGCGGCACGATAGGCGTCGGAAACAAGTGTCTCATGGCGGTCGCCCAGCATGGACAGCAGCGACAGGGCGGAGGAGCGAAGCGCACGGCGGCCAGCTGCCTCGGCCGACGGATCGAAGGTGGTTGGTTCCACTTTCGACAGGACGCTGAGCAGAAGGTTTTCGAGCGCGCCGGCGATGGCGACGCGAACAGCCGAGCGCGCTTCGTGGATTGCGGTTGGGTCCGCTTCGCGTACGTCCATCACAAGTTCGCCAACAGTCGGCAGGTATAGCAGCAAGGCCGCATAAGCGGGGTCCGCCGTGGCCGCGCGTGTCACAGAGTTTCCGAGCGACGCGACAAACGCGCTGAGCCGCTTGGCATCGGGCTCGCGGACGCCGGAGCGGACAGTGTCGAGGATAAGCGCGCGCGCGATGGATTGCAGAGCTTCCCACTGGGCGAACGGATCATCATCGACGCCGGCGAGGGCGGCACGGTCAGCCTCCGACAGATCATCGGTCAGGCGGATCGGCGCCGAGAATCCACGATTGAGGGAGGGACGCGGCTGAGACGCCACGCCATCAAAGGCGAATGTAGCCGTATCGGATTCCAGTAAGACAACATGTTCGTTTGCCGTCGCACCGCCCTCGAGGCTGGTTTCTAGCTTCAGACCGTTGTCGTCGAACAGGGCGACGCGCATGGGAATGCGGACGGCGGACTTGTCGGGCTGACCGGGCGTAGGGGCGACGGATTGCGAGAGCGTCAACGCGTAGCGGCGCTTCGCGGCATCGTAGGAACCAGTCGCCTTCAAAGTCGGCGTGCCCGCTTGCGCATACCAGAGTGAGAAGGCCTTGAGGTCGTGACCGGTGAAAGGTTCGAACGATGCGATGAAGTCCTCGATCGTCGCGGCCGTACCGTCCATCGTGTCGAAGTAACGGTTCATGCCATCGAAGAAGGCCTTATCGCCGATCATCAGGCGCAACATGCGGATGAGCTCGGCGCCTTTCTCGTAGACGGTCGCCGTATAGAGATTGTCGATACGGGCATACATGTCCGGCCGTACCGAGTGCGCCAGCGGACCGGCGTCTTCGGGGAACTGGCGTGTGCGCAGGCGGATCACCTCCTTGATGCGCGCCACGGCCGGCGAGCGCATCGCCTTGGTAAACTCCTGATCGCGATATACCGTGAGGCCTTCCTTCAAGCAGAGCTGGAACCAGTCGCGACAGGTGATGCGGTTGCCGGTCCAGTTGTGAAAGTATTCGTGGGCGACGATGCTTTCGATCGCCTCGAAATCTGCATCGGTCGCGGCCTGGCCGTCGGCCAGAACGTAGGCCGAGTTGAAAATGTTGAGACCCTTGTTCTCCATTGCGCCGAAGTTGAAATCGCGCACGGCGACGATCTGGAAGACATCCAGATCGTACTCGCGGCCGAAAACATCTTCATCCCATTTCATCGAGGCGATCAGCGAACGCATGGCATAAGCTGCGCGCGGCGCATCACCCTGTTCGACAAAGATCGATAGCTGCACCGGGCGGCCGGATGAGGTCGTGAAGTCATCGCGCAGCACGTCGAACTCGCCGCCAACGAGGGCAAAGAGGTATGACGGTTTGGGATGTGGGTCAGTCCATTCAGCGAAGTGGCGGCCATCGCCGAGATCGCCACTGGCGGTTGGATTGCCATTGGAGAGTAGGTAGGGGTAGCGCGCCTTCTCAGCCTCGATGCGTACGAAGAATGGCGCCAGCACATCGGGGCGATCTGGATAGTAGGTAATGCGGCGGAAGCCTTCGGACTCGCACTGAGTGCAGAAGCGGTTACTCGAAATGTAGAGGCCGGACAGTTCGGTATTGGTCTCCGGCGAGATACCGGTTTCGATCTCGAGCTTGAACGCATCGCTCGGACGGAAAACCTCGAGGCTTTCGGCGTCGACAGCATAATCCGACGCTTCGAGCGCTTTGCCATCGATCCGGATAGCCTTGAGCGCCAGCTTCTCGCCATCGAGCTTCAGCGGGGCGTCGGCGGCGCCGGTGCGCCGCAGCGTCAGCTCGGTGACCACCCGGGTGTCGGTGGGGTGGAGCTGGAACAGCATCCGCACGCTCTCGATCCGGAAGGGGAAGGGTTTGTAGTCGACAAGCTTTACGGGCGGCGGCGTTTCAGTTCGCATGGTGGGAGCGCTCGATCAGTCGCGCCGCCATCAAATCAGCGGCACGAAATGGCTACAGGGTTTGCAGCCAATATAAAGCGCGTTGTCACGGAATTTTAGGCCCCGGCTGCGCCGGCGCCTGCGGCCTATTCTGCCGCGGCAGCCGGCGCCGGTACTTCATTTGACGTTTCGTAGATCCGGCGGACCAGCACGTGGCATTTCTTGGAAAGGCCCAGCAATTCGGAAGGCATCTCGTCTGAATAGTTGTGCCCGAACTGCGCCAGCGCCTTGGCGATGCGCATGAGGTGGGGAGCTGCCTGGATGATGCGCGCCTGGAACTCGATGCGGTTCGGATCTCGATCGTATTCCGAGCTTGGCACGCGCCA
>CANJXY010000221.1 GCA_947478925.1 Hyphomonadaceae bacterium
GCCTGTCATTCTGGGCGGCGCAACGCAACCACGCACGCTCGGAACCCCAAGAGCCCGGAGCACTGCACATGCAGCCTCAGGGTTCCGGCTCAAGCCTGCGGCGTGTCCGGAATGACAGTGAAGGGGCCGGAAGGCCACATCTCCGCTATTGCTGTTCTGATGGGTCCCGAGTTTTAAGGGCGGGCGGTTTAGGACCGGTCCACGCTCCAGACGCCATAGCGCCAGGGGGTGAACCACCGCACGCCGCTGCTAGTTAGGGTCGGCGCCGGGTCCCACCCGTGCGATCCTCCGGGTCGGCAGCGCATGAACCGCGCCAGCCCCATCCATGACCCCGCCCACACACCATGCATCGAGACACATTCAGCGCAGTATTCCGAGCAGGACGGCTCATGTCGGCAGCGCACGCCAAGGGCGATGAACGCTGGCGACAGCGTCATCTTGTAGCCCTTCAACAGGGTGCCGATCACCGGCTTGTATGCGGGGGCGTGAGCCATGGGCGAGGCTTATACCGCAGCCGCCAAAAACCGGCAAACCGCTCCTTTATGGCTAACCCCGCCTTGCCGGGGCCAGCCACCCGGCTAAAAGGCCATGGATCAACTCGGGGACTGTTCATGAAGTACGCCGCTTTCGCCGCCGCGCTTGCGCTGGCCGCCTGCCAGCCCGCCACCCAGAAGGCCGCAAATCCGGCTGAACCGGCCGCCCCGCTTGCGGCCCCCACGGCCGCCGCAGAAGCCGCAAAGCCCTCGGGCCCTCCGCGCACTGTCGCGGCCGAGGCCGTGTCGGACGACCTTTCCGGCGCCGCCTCCGTCACGGACATCCATTTCGTGAAGGACGCGGACGTGAAGCTGTTCTCCACCGCCGGTGGCGATCCTGCGATCAACGGCCTTTACACTTACCTCGCGCTTTTCACCGCCCCTGATGGGTGGACGCGCGTCTTCAAGATCGGCGACTTCAATTCGTGGGACGTGATCGAGGAATCTCCGACGCGCGTTGTCCTGAAGGTCAGCCGTTCGTGGATCGAGGAAGGCACGGGCGACGTAAAGACGGCCGAAGAAAAGCTGATCCTCGACATACCGGCGAGCGAAGAGGCCGGCCTCACCGTAACGCCCGCCACCTGAGACGACGCCGCGCTACAGCTCAAGGTCCCAGAACTCGCTGGTCGCCTTGCCGCCCCAATCGTCATGACTTTCTTCGCCCGTTTTGACGAAGCCAAGCTTCGCGTAGATCGCGCGTGCGGCTGTCAGCTCCTTGTGCGTCCATAGCGTGATGCGACGATAGCCTTTGGCGCGCGAGAAGCTGATGCATTCTTCGACAAGCCGCCTGCCGAGGCCCATGCCGCGCGCCTTCGGGTCAAGCAGCAACAGCCGAATACGCGCCACATCCGCCTTCTTCGCTGTGGGTTTGTCCTTCACCAGCATGACACACCCGACGGGCTCGCCTCCCATGTCGGCGATCCAGCATTTTTCAAGCTTCGCATCGAAGTTCACGACGAAGTCCGACACAATCCGCGCGCACATCCCCTCGAACGGGCCCTGCCAGCCATACTCATCGAAATAGAGCTCGGCGTGACGCTGCACCATCCAGCCGAGATCGCCGGGTAGCGGATCACGCAGGACGACCTCCGGCTTCGTTTCGGGTTCACGCGCGAGCAGCGATTCAATGGCTTTCATCGCGTTGACCAGTCTTGCGCGATCTGCAGCCTTCAGCCGTCCCAGCATCGCCGTCGTGCTGGCCAACTGCCGTTTGTTGGCAGCAGCAAACTGTTTGCGCCCCTCCGGCGACAGGCCAAGATAGCTCACGCGCGCATCTGTCTTCGAGCGCGTGCGCGTGATCAGCCCGGCCTTGTCGAATGTCTGCAGCATGCGGCTGAGATAGGCCGCGTCGAGGTCAAGCGCCTTGCCCATGTCGCTCGCGGTGATGTTCTGGCCGTTCGCGATCTCGAAAAGAACGCGCATTTCGGCGAGCGACCATGGCGTGTCGAGGAAGTTCTTCCTGAGGACGCCGACCTCCCGCGTGTAGAAGCGGTTGAAGCGGCGGACGGAGGCGATCTGGGATTGCGATGGCGCTGGCATGAGCAAACCTCGCGCCGATAGTTGACTTAGTCAACTACTATGTGGCGAGCCCGCTCGCGCTCGGAATTCAGCCCGCTGGACGGCGCAGCCACCAGCGGAGGCGCAGGCGCATCATCTGCAGGACATCCATGCGGAAGGCGCGTTTGACCTCTGCAGCGAAGGGCGTGCGCTTCATGTTTTCCCAGTAGAGCCAGGCCCAGGGATGCCAGACATTGCGCATCCACGGCTTCTCGGTGCCGATATAGTGGATGAGGCGTGGCATGGCGTGACCCCACTTGCGGTCGGGCGCCTGCTCATTGGCGATCTCGTCGCGCTTGAGGAAGCGCTGCACGTTCCACGTCGGCTCCAGCACGGCCGCGTCTTTCCAGAACACATAGTTGAGCGCGTCCTGATCGCCGAACATCAACCTGGCGTCGTGCTCGACAATGAAATCCAGCGCCTTCGTGAAGAGCTTGCCTTCCCTCACCTTGGCGAGGTCGATCACCTGCACGCCAGCGTTGAAATAGCGTCCGCCCTTTGGCAGCGCCCACGTCTCGGCAAACGTCTCCGCATCCTGGTAGCAGTCTGTCGCCGCCGCAAGCGCATGCGACCCGAGATCGGCGGCCCACATCTCGCGGATGTCGCCGATGACGATAGTGTCGGCGTCAACGTAGAGGATGCGGGTGCAATCCGCCGGGGCCATCTTCTCGAGCCCGAGGCGAAACAACACGGTGCGATTGAGGTGTCCCCGCGTCGCATAAGCGGGAAGATCGTCGTCGCCGACATCGATCCAGACGAATTCCGGCCCGCGGGCCGCTTCCTCGATCCGCCGCTTCTGCTCAGGCGTAACTTCGCATTGCATGACGATGAAGCGCAGCTTGGCGCCCGGCGCATGGCGGACGATCGAGGCCATCACGTTGGCGGCGTGCGGCGCGTACCGGCCGTCGAACCCGAAAGCGACGTCAATCCGTTCTGACATGTCAGACAGCCCCCGCTGGCCGCTTGCCGGCCCATGGCGTTACCGCACCCAGCGCTGCACCGCGCAATCTCGGCTTCAGTGCGAGATGGAAAATCGTGCGCCCCGGAAACACGCGGAACGCCCCGCCGATCGCAGCCATCGTACCGCCGCGATCGCCCTCAGCCGAGCGGCTCACAGCCGCATCAACGAAGTAGTCGAAATACTGGCGCATCGTCTGCGTATAGCTCTGCACGATCGCGACCGGATTGGCGAACACGCGGCGCTCGGGGAGCGCATGGCGCAGGAACACCTTACGCGCAAAGCCCAGGCGCATCAGGCGCAGCTTGTCGAATGATCCCGGCGGGCGCTGGCGAAACATGACGCTCGGGGTCGGCGTGAAGCCCGTCTTGCGGCGCCGCGCAATGCGCAGCTGCCAATCCCAGTCCTGATCGCCCAGCAAGCCTTCGTCGAAGAGGCCCACGGCCTTCGCAGCACTCGCCCGCACAACCGTACCGCCGAGTTGTGGGTAATACCCCGACAACATCGACCGCACGAGTTCGTCGCCCTCACGCGCAGCTTCCGGCCAGGGCTCGCCCGCAGGCTTCAGCTCCATGTCGGTCGTGACGATCTGCCCGAACACAGCCTCCAGCTCGGGCCGCGCCAGCATCTGTGCGAGATGATGCCTGATATTGGCCGGCAACCAGACATCGTCATCATCGAGAAAAGCGATGAACGCGCCGCTCGCAACTCTGAGCCCGGCATTGCGCGCAGCGCCCGCCCCTGCCCGCTCGACCGGAATGTGGGTCGCGCCAAATTCATCCGCCGCTGCACGGCTCGCCGGATCCTTGCCGTTGTCGCCAACCAGGATCTCGAACCTGAGGTCATCTGTCTCGATCGCGCGAATGCTCGCGAGCGCCTCGCGCAGCAGTGCAGGGCGATCCCGCGTGGGGACGATCACCGATACGTGGGTGACGCCTGCGCTCACGCCCATTCTTCCCAGTGGTCGAACTTGCCCTTCAGCAGGGCGTTGAAGATCCGGTCACCGTCGAACTTGGTGACAAACGTGCGCGGCACCGTGCCTTCGGGCCGCGTCGCTTCCGCCTGCGCGTAGATCACTTCATAGCCAGCATCTTTCGCGGCCTTCATCGAGGCTGTCTTCCAGTTCATCGACTGGCCCAGCGGGATCGCGAACGTCTTCGGCGCAAAGCCCAGGCGCTTTTCGAACAGGTCGCGCGAACCGCCCAGCTCATCGACCATCTGCTGCAGCTCGATCTTGCCGAAGTCCGGGTGCGTCGCAGAATGGCTGCCCATCTCGGCGCCCGCGGCCAGCAAGGACTCCACATCCTTCCAGTCCATCACCATCGGCGCAATCCAGTCGACCTTGCGGTCGGTCCACTCGGACACCGGGAAGAAGGTCCATGGCAGGTTGTAGTCCTTCATGATCGGCGCTGCGGTCGTCGCCACGCTTTTCATGCCGTCATCGAACGTGATGGCGAGATCCTTCGGTCCACCGCCCGTGCGCGCCAGCTCTTGAGCCGACACAAATCGATAGCCCGCATTCAGCGCCAACTCGATATGCCGGCGCAGCTGGCTCGGCGTGACGTCGTTCGTGCCCCAGTCTTCCTGGCCGACCGAATGGTAGCAGAGGATGCGGCCGATATAGCGCTTCCGGGCGCGGCCAACCCGCGCCAGCACGTGCCGCTCGCAGCACATGCGCATCGCGGCGAACCGCTTGCGGTCCACCCCGACAGAATGTGAAAGCCTGCTCAGCGCCTTTTTCACGACCCAGCCAATACTGGCCCGCAAGCCAAACTGATCCGCAAAAATGGGGTGCGGACCGGACCCGTTCCCTCAACGGCAGCAAGCGCCATGCCATGGTTGCGATCCGTCGTTAACCACGTTCCCCGGGAGTGTTGCGGACATTCGCCTCTCTCGCACGTGCGGAGAGCCAGATCCTCAAGGGCCGGTCGAAGGCGACGTAGGAAATCGCAGCAAGGACGGCCGCCAGCCCGGCGACGAGCACGGCAAGCCAAGGCCCCCCGCCCAGCTGAACATGAGCAGCAGCTGCAGCCCCGCCCAGGGTTGCAAACAGCGGGACGTGGATAACGTAAACGCCGTAGGACAGCAGTCCGATTGTGGAGCAAAGGCGGGCGACACTTCCCGTCACGCGCGATCCGGCTGAAAGCGCGACGAGTGTGGGCATCAGGATCAGTGCAGCAGCACTATCGTAAACGATGCGCCACATCCCCTCGGCTGGAACCGCGATGACCAGGAGAAAAGCGAGCAGCGCCGCCCACCAGGGCAAGGCCGGCAAGCGCTTTCCAGCCCAGACGCGATGGATCGTGACGCCTGCGAAGAAGTCGAACATCACACGCGCAAGACCCGCATCGAAATGCTCCCACAACCATCCAGGACCGCCTGTTCCCGCATGTCGGTTGATGGTGAAAACGACCGCCACAGCGCCAACAACCAGGACGGCCCCCAGCACGCGCCATGACAAGAAGCGGGCGACCAGCGCATAGACGAGGTTTGCAATCAGTTCGAAGAACAACGACCACGCCGGGCCATTGAAGGGATAGAGCGCGCCGCCGCCGAACCCCGCCATCGGTGGCGCAGGCAGGAACAGAAGGCCAAGGCCCGCCGTCGTCAGCACATCGCTCCAAGTTGGGCCCAGCCAGCCGCGCAACAGCCCGATCACCGACAGGGCAAGCCCGAGCGCAAGGCCCAGAAGATACATTGGATAAAGCCGGATCAGGCGCGCGGTCATGAAGGACAGCGGCGACCAGCCCTGCTCCAGCCTGCGGCCGTAGGCGTGCGCCAGCACGAAGCCGCTCAGAACGAAGAAGAAATCAAC
>CANJXY010000222.1 GCA_947478925.1 Hyphomonadaceae bacterium
ATCGAACAGATGGCTCGCCATTGCGATTGACGTGCGTCAGGATTTTCGAGCCACCCCAACGTATCAGTGAGAGTTCTTGGGCGAACTGCAGCCTGATCGATCGAGCCAGTGCGAACGGCAAGTGTTGAGCAGTCCGGCCACCCGCAACGACATGACCGCTCGGGCGATCATGGCCCATTGCGGCTGGTCGGTGGACCTGATCCCTTTGGCAGGTATGCAAAGGGAAAGGTCTCGTGGGCGATGACCAAAGCGATTGAAGTCGCGCGAGCTTTCAGAGGGTGCCAGCGCCCCTCTTACGATTAAGGAGGGCGCCCTGAACGGCGACTTCCGGGCGGTGGCCCCATGATCAGTAGGGCGCGAGCGACTGCGGGTTCACGAGTGGCCCTGCTGCTCACAATGTTCAAGCAGCGGGTCGCGATCTGGCTCTCACCGGCCGTTCGGTTGGACAGGTGTTTCCGCCTCGTGTCGGCCCATCTGAGGAAGCAGCCTTAGCTCCGTGTTTCGGGTCAGTGCTGCGGTTTCATGGCGGCGCGGGCGTCGTCCACGCGTTTGGCTTGGAGGATGTTTGGCAGCGAGTAGTTACCTTCGTGGCAGGCATGCTCAAACATGCGCTGGTCTGTCCGGTACAGAGAGTATTCAGCGAGCCAGGGGGCGTTATAGGCCTTCGGATCCTCGACCGTGTACTGATAAAGCAACTCGTTCTCCGAGAGCCGCGTGAACCGCTCTATCACCTTGCTCTCGGCGGGCACGACGAGATTTGAAAAGGCACGAATCCTTTCATTCGAAGGCAGATCGATGGTCTCGATCACCAGTGTTTCGCCCTCCCAGTGGGCGATGGAGTCGCCAAGCACGGTGTGGAGCGCCTCGGGCCGATGCTTGTCGCTGAGGGGGATGATCCGCGCCTCGTCGCCATACTCCGTATGAAGCACGACAAACCCGGGTGTCTGTATGAACTCGCGCGGATTCCCCGAAGTTGTGCCGACACCGGTAACCGGGGGTAGGCCAAGACTGGTAATGCAGCGTTCCCAGAATGGTCGTTCCTCAACATTGTCGAATCGTGGCGGCGAGCCGCTTGAGAGCTCTTTTCTGACCTCCGGCGTGTAGGGAAGTTTACCGTCTGCAGG
The DNA here is from genome assembly GCA_947478925.1 of Hyphomonadaceae bacterium. GTDB lineage: Bacteria > Pseudomonadota > Alphaproteobacteria > Caulobacterales > Hyphomonadaceae > UBA7672. The sequence continues at coordinate 1,125 of CANJXY010000222.1, forward strand.
CACGACTACGACCCTTGTGCGCCTCTCGCCACGGACTATGGGGAGGCCATCGGCCATCTTCATCAGTGCAGGAACTTCGGGGTCGAGCGCCTTGTCCAGTTGTTCGCCGATACCATTCGCGACAGCGTCAGCCATGGCTTTTGCGGCAGGCTCAGGAAGGGAAAGCATCGGCGCCCTTGCCGAAGCCTCCATCACGATGATGAAGTTATGTGACCAGACGCCCTCCAGGCTTGGCTGACCGAAGGATGTCCGAGGAGCGGCATAAACAGGTGCGGCTGATGTCTGCCCGGGAGGCGAAGGGGTCTGGCTGTTTGCGAGAGGCGCAACACAGAAACCGAAACAGATAACGCTGGCAGCAGCAAGTCGCGCGGTCATGGGCACCCCCCTCCGGGCCGCAGCCGCACGGCCCAACATCGGCACGTTAGCCGGGAAACAGAAAACTACGCAATGGCGCGACGCCTAAAGGTGCAATGACCACACGCGGCCCGAAAACCACCAACGGCGCAGCTTGGGCGATCTCCTGCCGCAACGCAGCGTCATCATCGAGTGACGAAAGTGGATCGGCTCAGCCGGATCGCCACAATCAGCTAAATGATTTTGCCCCGGTGGAAACCGGTTGCGGAGCAGCAGCCCTGGCACGCGGCGGCTGCACAACATGCTGTGCCGGCTCACGCCGGGATGACGCGTTGTGGCCAGTCGCCGCCTAAGGCCAGACCGGCTCACCCAAGTTTGGAGTTGGACGCAGGAACATATAACCGTCGGGTGACTTTGGCGCAGCCAAATGGGGATACGGGAGCTTTCATGGAACTGACTAGACGGAAGGTCGCGAGTGCGCTGGCGGTCGGAGTTGTCGCCCCGAGTCTCGGCGGATGTTCCACAATGCCTTCAACTTCTGCCGCCTCGGTCCTCGTGGAGGCTCTGGCTGGTAAGGCCGTGCCTGGTATGACGGCGGTGGTCATTCGCGATTTCAGCGCCGAGCCCGAACTCGTGGCAGGTCAGCGCGCGGCCGGCACCCTTGAGCCTGTGCCTTCTGGTGCGCGTTGGCATCTTGGCTCCGACGGAAAGGCGATGACCGCCACCATGATTGCGCGCTTGGTCGAGGCGGGTGCGCTCGCTTGGGATCGACCGCTGGCGCAGATGTTGCCCGACCTCGCTGAAAGCATGCATCCTGGATACCGCGACGTGACCCTGCCAGACATGCTCTCGCATCATGCGGGGTTACCGGAAAACACGTCCGACATGGATTTCTTCGCGACTTTCTACGAAGACGTCGCGCCGACCAGGTCGCAACGTCTGCGTTACATCACGCGCTGCTTGGGCGAAACGCCGATCGGTCCTGCGCGCGCGGCGCCCTCTTACTCGAACACGGGACCGCTGATCGCAGCCGTTTGTGCCGAGCAGGCAACTGGTCGATCCTTCGAGTCGCTGATTATTTCAGAAGTCTTTGCGCCTCTGGACATGCGTTCAATCAGTTTCGACCAATTCGGAGGTCCTGGAGAACCCTTGGGGCACATAGACGGTCGCGTCGCCAATCGCCCCCGCGACGCCAATCCGCCAATGTTCGCGCCCGCTGGTGCGATGCGCCTCTCCATGGGAGATTGGGCGCGCTTCTGCATCGACCATATGAAAGGTGAGCACGGACGCGGGCGACTGCTCGCGGCGGACTCTTATCGCTTCCTTCATGCGCCGCAACGCGCATCAGCGGAGGGCGGTGGATGGGCGCTGGGCTGGGGCGCGGCGCCGCATCCCATGGACCTTACAGGTCCGGCGCTCACGCACTCGGGCTCGGATGGCAATTGGTACGCTCTGGTTTGCCTCTTTCCACAGACTGGAAATGGCGTCCTTGTCGTGTCCAATGCAGCTGAAAGCATGGCCGGTGATCAATCCACATTGGAGGCGATGCGGGCACTTGCGCGGACCGTCGCTGCACCGATAACGCCGTCCACGCCGTGAGCGCGTCGGCGGTTGCAAGTGTCGGTCAAAGTTTCGTCGCACGAGCGCCATGCGAGCCGCCTTGGCAAACCCGGAGACTGTTTGTTTGGTGCCGCGTGACTCCAAGCGTGCCAATGCCGGCGTTTCCGGCGTCGAGCTTCGGGCGAGCGCGGCGCTTCCCCTGAACGTCGCAAATGAATCGACACTGCCGGCTTTCCACATTCCGAGCCACGCAACGCACGGGGCCAGCGGTGGTCGCTCGTTGCGTTTGGAAGGATGGCGGGCACGATGGCGCTTTGCACCGGCGGCGTCGCTCGTTAGTCTTGCCGCGCAAGAGCTTCGAAGGGCGCGCTATGCGAGCAACACTGATCGTCGTTGCGTGTTTGCTTACGGCGTGCGCCGCGTCGCCCGAATTTTCTCCGACCACGGACGGTCCGACCGGACTGCCCCTGGTGGCCGGCTACTACGTCTATGACCCCATAAACTCCAACCCCTGTGGAGAGTACGAGAGCGCCATAACGCTCACTCACGATGTCGCTCTTCGCTCTTCGCGCGATCCGATCTCACCAGGTGTCGCAATAGCTCGAGCTGGCGAGACCGTCACCATTGTCGACTGCCGCGTCCATTTTCGGCCACGTCACGGTGAAGTGCTGCGTACCCAGTCCGGTTTCGAGGCGGGTCGTCCTGTCTACATGCTCTACTCCAACGAAGATGAGTGGGACCTCGAGGATTTCGAACATACCGACGTGATTGATCACATGTGGTACCAGGGTCGCATCGTCGAAGTCCGCTCCGAGACGCCCGAAGATCTCTTCGGCTGGGATTCAATTGGGCCAGGTATGGCGCGGCAGCTACAGGACGGCGCCGGTGGCGGCTGTTGGTTTCTGCTGGCGGGACGCCGTGTTCGCGGCTGGGGCCAAAGTGCGGACATCGACTGTTACTGGACGCATCGGCGCGGCGCTGCCGAATAGCTGAAAGCCTCAACACGGCCTCGGCAGTCTGGGAGCGCAATGGTCCGCCACTGTCCTTGCTTGGGCGATGTCCAGCCGTTGAGCTGGCCAAAAGCGAACGGCAGCTTTAGATCGACCGCACCGTAGAGAGTTCATGTTAGGGGATCGGAGAGGGGGCTGCGGATTTCAAAGGTTTAGCGATGTGGTCGAGAGCCAAGCGTTCGAAAAAATGGAGCGGGTAGAGGGAATCGAACCCTCGTATTCAGCTTGGAAGGCTGCTGCTCTACCATTGAGCTATACCCGCGAGCCGGGCGCGATTACGCGAAAACATGATCAAAGTCCATCACCCGTCAGTCGCCAAGATCCTTCTGGATCCCAGTGAAGACATTGTGGAACATCTCCTCCGTCAGTCGGCCAGTGTTCGTGTTGTAGCGGCTGCAGTGATAGCTGTCGTGAAGGATGAGCGGGCCATTCGGCCCCTCCAGCAGGTGACGCTTCGCATGGCCGAACACGTAGGCCGACGGCTTGGCCCCCAGCGCCCGCACCGTTGAGTCATGGGCGATACGTCCAAGCGCGAGCAGAACTTTCAGGTTCGGCATGGCAGCGATACGGGAGATCAGGAACGGTCGGCAGGTCAGGATTTCGGCCCCTGTCGGCTTGTTTTCAGGCGGAACGCAGCGGACCGCATTGGTGATCATGGCGTCCTTCAGCTTCATCCCGTCGTCTGGCCGCGCCTTGAATGTCCCGATCGACAGGCCAAACGTGTTCAGAGTCGAAAAGAGCAGGTCACCGGCATAATCGCCCGTGAATGGCCTCCCCGTTCGGTTTGCCCCTTGTAGCCCGGGCGCCAGCCCCACGATCAGCAACCGCCCGAAGGGCTCCCCGAAAGACGGCACCGCTCCATTGAACCAGTCCGGATGTGCGACCCGGTTGGCCGCAATGAACCCGTGCAGGCGGGGACAGAGAGGGCAATCCTTGGAAGGTTCTGGCGGGGCAGTCTGAACGGGCTTCGGCATGGCATTGTCCTGCCCGGGGCCGCCCCTCCAAGTCAAATCCCACGTGAGCGCGGAGCACAGACGGGTGGAAACTGCCTGAAACCCAGGTAATTGCTGGCAAAACTGCGCTGAAACACCTATGTTGCGTCCGCGAACCGCTTCCTGTAGACGGAGCGGCCCCGTAAAGGAGACTCGCATGGCCCGTGTCACGGTTGAAGACTGCGTTGAAAAGGTACCGAACCGCTTCAACCTGGTTCTGCTGGCCGCGCACCGTGCCCGCGTAATCCGCGAGGGCTCGCCCATCACGATCGATCGCGACAACGACAAGGATCCGGTTATCGCGCTGCGCGAAATCGCGGCCGAGACCGTTGATCTCGAAACCATCCGCGACAGCCTGGTCGCAGAGCTGCAGGAAGTCCGCCCGAACGAGGAAGCCGAGAAGGAAGCAGACAAGCGCGCCCTCGCTGCTGCCCCGGCCTCGTCGGAAGAGGAAGTTCTCAAGGCCTATCAGGTCGAGCTGGAGTCTGCGCGCGAAGAGCGTTTCTAAGGATCGTCATGCATGGGGCAACCATCCAACGTAGCCCCCTTCAAAAAACCTGACCCGGCCGCTCCTGCCGCCGCGAAGCCGCGCCGAAAATTTCTCCGTCAGAACGAACTGGTAGACCTCGTTAAGGCGTACCAGCCGGACGCAGAAGAAGACGAGCTCAACAAGGCCTACGTGTTCGCCGTGATGAAGCATGGCCAACAGCTGCGCCATTCGGGTGATCCCTATTTTGCCCACCCCGTCGCCGTCGCGGGCC
>CANJXY010000223.1 GCA_947478925.1 Hyphomonadaceae bacterium
GTCGCCCGCAAGGCGGCGCTTGCCAGCTTCCAGGAACTCCTTCGACCAGCTGTAGTAGAGGCCTTCGGCAATCCCCTCCCGCCGGCACAGCTCGGCGATCGACGCCTCGCCGCGTAGCCCGGCAAGGACGATCCGGATCTTCTCCTCTGCAGAAAAACTTCCGCCGCGTCCGTCGGCGGATCTCCTTCACATGCTTCTCGGCCGATTGCGGACCTGAATTCTGTCTCATCTTCGCGTGTCTCTTTGGGCTGCGATGATCCAGAATTCCTCCGTTGGTGAAAGACCTCAACCTGTCTGACGGTTGCTGACGCCGGACAGTGGTGTTTGTCATCTGGCGAGCGAACGTAACTGCGGATAGGCTGGAGGCGACCGCGATGCCTGGGCGCGGGTCCAACCGCGGCCTCTACTTCTGGGGGTCCTTGATCCTCTTTGCATGCATTGTTGTCGGGGTAATTTTCTCCCGCTTCGCAGCAGGTCAATGATCGATTCTGGTGATCTCTCATCTGTTCGGCCGGGTCGCCGCCAACGGCAGTCGTCGAGCGTCCCCGCCACGCGTTGCAATGAGACCGCTCAGGCATCGATGGCCCGTTGCCCTCACTCTCTTGACGGGCAAAAGTGCGCCAGCAAATGGGGAGCATGAAATGGCCGGTTGGAAAAAGGCGCGCGGAACGATGGGTCCTCTCGCTCCGCTTTTGGGACGTTGGGTCGCCCAAGGGGCCAGGATGCCGGATGGAAGCGCCGGCGATTGCTCGCGTGAGTTCACGGCTTTCGGCGCAGGCTTCGTGCGCCTGGACGCTGGCTGGGACATGGGCCCGCGCGGTGTCTATCGAGAGGTAGCGTTTTTCGGCAAGAACGATGACGGCGTACTCACATTCTGGTCGTTTACAGTTGACGGAAAGCGATCGACGGGAATTCTCTCTGATGCGAGTGACGTGCATCGCGATGCCGTCGCCTTTGTCGCAGAAATGCCGGCGGGCACTGCGCGATCGGTCTATTGGCCCGACGAAGACGGTGAGGGTGGGTTTCGCTTTGCGGTCGAAAGCAAGGTGAAGAAGGGTTGGAACAGATTTCTTGATCACCGTTACCGACCGGCGTGAGCCCATCTGCGACCCTCTTTGGCAATTTTCGCAGTCGCGAAGGCCGGTGTGACTGCTCGCATCGGTTTTACCCGCGACACCCAAACGCCTCTATTGAGGACAGTCCGCACACAGCCGCTGAGCTTGTCCACCTTATGACGCGGTGCTGGCACGGCCTGGCGCTGGCCGGAATTGTGGGCCGAAGCAGCAGGAAAGTGTTGAAAGCGCATTCGCATGTCGTGACGGGGCAGGTCGACACCGGGCGCTAAACTCCATAGCGCGCCAGCTCATGGCCGCGGCGCTTCACAAATCGGGCACGCCGAGTAGTGTCCGAAAAGCTGATCTCGTGTTCGATCTTGCGCGCCGTGAAGAGGAGTTGCCGATGCCGTCATTCGTTCGTCTTGCCGCCCTGATCGTAGCTGTGATGACTGCAGCCTCGGCCTGCGTAAACGTGCAGACGATGAAGGAGGCGATGGTCACAGCACCAGCGAGCGACAGCTACTATCAGTTTCAGAAGGTTGTGTATCAGAACTCTGGCGGGTTGCCGGACGATCGCGCCTATTTTTTGCGGGTGCTTCGCAATATCGGAGCGCACGTTACCGCCACCGAAGGCAACGTCGAGATCAGGCTTGTGAGCTTCTCCGGCGGCGTAAAGGCTTTCCAGCAAGCCAAGTCTGACCCGGAACTCGCCAAGGCAATCGATGCTGTGCGTGAGAAAAAGGTCCGCCTGCTGCTATGCCGGAATACGATGCGCGCCATGAACCTCACGATCGATGATGTCTACGGCGTGAGTGAAGCCGATATCGTCCCGAGCGGCGTTGCCGAACTCGCGCGGCTGCAAGGCCTGGGATTTGTTTACATCCACCCATGAGTGCGCGATTGCTCCATCGCGACGCTTCACGCGCCAAATCGATGCTGCTGAAACTCCTTGTAGCCGCCGCGTACCTGCTTTTGGCCGCCCCGGTCGGCACAGCCCAGGATCGCGCAAGTCGAGCCGTCGATGGGCATCCTGACCTGCAAGGGCGATGGACCATGCGCACGCTGACGCCCTTTGCCCGGCCCCTGGGGGTTGCAGTTTCATCGGTGAGTGCGGAAGCAGAGCCGGGTCTGCTTGAGTTGATCCTGCAGCAGCGCCTCGCCGCAGAGCGTTTTGATCCTGGCACGTCGCAACCCGATGGCGACGCTCTTGCCATCGTAAATGGCGAACGGCGTACATCCGCCATTGTAACTCCCGGAAACGGACAACTCGCGCTGACGCCAGCGGGAGAGGCGAGACTAAGCCTGCGTCAAGACGGCTATGACGGACCTGAGGCGCGTCCCGTCAACGAGCGCTGTATCGCAGATGCGGGCAGGGCGCCCTATCGGGTCATGTCGGGCGAGATGTTCTTTGAAATCATACAGACGCCGGATCACCTCGTGATCCACAAGGAAGGGATGGATCCGCCGCGAATTTTCTCCAACAGTGATTCCCGCGTTGCATCTGGATCGTGGAGCGGGATCTCCTCGTCTCGCTGGGAGCAAGATGCGTTCGTGATCGAGACCACCGGCTTCCGGCCCGATGACACAAACCGGCGCATTTCGGGGCCGGGATCGGCCGGGTTTCCCATCGCTCCGCAAACCCGGATCACGGAATGGCTTATTCCAATCTCGAACGAAGTGATCCTCTATCGCTATCGCGTGAACGACCCCGACCTGTTTCGTGAACCGTTGCTAGTCGAGCTGCCTCTGGTGCGAACCTCCGAGCGCCTTTTCGAGAGTGCCTGCCACGAAGGGAATCTGAGCCTCGCCAGCACCCTGCTCGGGGCGCGGATGCAGGAACTTCGCGCGACTGTGGCCGTTAAAGCGCCGCGATAGCGCTGATCAGGCCGCACCAGGACATTTTCCTCGAAGCTTCCGGATAACCCGGACAAGGCAGTTGGTGCGCGTCCGGCAATTTTGAGCGCTTCTAAATCGCAACATGCGCATATCAGAAGATATGCAGAAATAGTATGGCGCTGAGCCAGCTTCAGGAGAGCATCCCATGGTTGCCACGACCGATGTCACATTCGCAGCCCTCGGAATGCCCCGCCTCAACGAACCTGCTCCCGATTTTGAGGCCCTGACCACGCACGGCGTCCGCAAGTTGTCCGATTACAGGGGAAAATGGCTGATGCTTTTCTCGCACCCGTCCGACTTTACGCCGGTATGCACGACCGAGTTTATCGCTTTTGCCCGCGCACACGACAAGTTTGCGGCGCTCAATACCGAACTGCTCGGACTGTCGATCGACAGCAGGTACGCCCACATTGCCTGGGTGCGTTCGATCAAGGAGAACTTCGGCGTTGATATCCGCTTCCCGATCATCGAGGACCTGTCGATGCGCGTGGCGCACGCCTACGGCATGGTCATGCCAGGTGCGAGTGACACGTCCGCAGTGCGCGCGACCTTCGTCATCGACCCGCAGGGCATCCTCCGCGCGATGGTCTACTATCCGATGTCAAATGGCCGTTCCATCAAGGAATTCCTCCGTCTCCTTGCGGCCCTTCAGACGGTGGATGCCAACAAGGTGGCGACACCCGAAAACTGGCAACCCGGGGAGCCCGTCATCGTGCCTCCCCCTCAGACGGTCGAAGCTGCAGATGCACGCAAGGACGAAGGCTACGACTATACGGACTGGTACTTCTCCAAGAAGGCTCTTTAGCGTGGCGGCCGGACCTTGGGGGGCGTTGCTCCCCGGGTCTGCTTGCAGGTTCGCGACGAACAGGAATGAGGCGCGATGAATCCGGAAATCAGGACCTTTTTTGATCATGAGACCTTCACGGCGAGCCATGTCGTGATCGACCCGGTCAGTCTGTCCTGCGCAATTATCGACTCGGTACTCGATTTCGATCCCGCGGCCGGGCGTACGTCCACCAGGAATGCCGACGATATCATTTCGTTTGTTGAGGGGAGGGGCCTGACGGTTCAGTGGATTCTCGAGACCCACGCGCACGCTGATCACCTTTCAGCGGCGCCCTACCTAAAGCAAAGGCTCGGCGGGCAAATTGCGATCGGTGAACACATACGCGATGTACAGGCTGTTTTCGGCAAGATCTTCAACGAGGGAGCCAAGTTTGCGCGCGATGGGTCCCAGTTCGACCACCGCTTTGCCGATGGCGAAATCTTCACGATCGGCAAGTTGCAAGTTCGCGTCATGCACACGCCCGGGCATACGCCTGCGTGCGTGACATTCGTTGTCGGTGACGTAGCCTTTGTCGGCGACACGCTGTTCATGCCCGACTACGGAACAGCCCGCGCAGATTTCCCGGGAGGAGATGCACATGTTCTGTTCCGGTCGATCCGCAAGGTGCTCTCACTCCCGCCAGAAACCCGCCTCTTTCTCTGTCACGACTACAAGGCGGCCGGGCGGGAGGAATTTCTCTGGGAGACAACAGTTGCCGCTGAACGCGCCGGCAACGTCCATGTCCATGATGGCGTAACGGAAGACGAGTTCGTTGCCATGCGAATGCGTCGCGATGCGCAACTGGGCATGCCGCGGCTCATTCTGCCTTCAATTCAGGTGAACATGCGCGCAGGGGTGCTGCCGCCGGCAGAGGACAACGGGCAGCGCTACCTCAAGATTCCGCTGAACATGCTCTGATCCCCAAATGCAGTCGTCGATGTTTGCTCGACAGGTCAGCGCTGGACGCGCGCGCGCATTTTGCTAACGCTGGAAGCACAAAGGGGAGATCTCATGACCAAGGAATTACCTCAGACGGCCCGCCGTTCGTTCCTGTCGCGCTTTGGAATCGGCGCTGCAGTTGTCGCTGGCGTGGGCGCAGGCCTTGCCGCTGCGCGTCCGGCAGTTGCACAGACCAACGCCTTCAAGCCGCGGCGTCACAAGGAAGATGCGTGGATGGATACCCCGAATGTCGCGCACCGCATCGTGATCGACTCGGCTTTCCCGGCTGGCGGTGGGGCAGCACTGCTCTACGCAAACAACAATTTTCTCGCGAACAAGACGGGCTACGGTCTGGAAGCGCAGGACATCGCAATTGTTGTCGTGTTGCGCCACCTTTCAACGCCGTTCGCCTACACAGATGCGATCTGGGCGAAGTACGGCGAGGCCCTTTCGGACATTATCGATTTCAAGAACCCCGCGACGAAGGCTGCGCCTGCGACCAATCTCTACAATTCGGGAGGCGGAGGCATGGCGCTTGCCAATCGCGGCGTCACCATTGCGAGCCTTGTCGAAAAGAACGTGCAGTTCGCGGTCTGCAATTCAGCGACGCGCGTCCTTGCCGGCGCTGTGGCGCAAAAGACCAAAGGCGACGCAGAAGCGGTCTACCAGGAGTTTGTCGCCAATCTCATTCCGAATTCACACCTCACGGCGGCTGGCGTCGTCGCGGTGAACCGTGCGCAGGAATACGGCTACACCCTGTTGACGGCGGTCTAGCGCCCGCGTTCGGACGTTTTGGTGACAGACGATGCACCGAGGGATGGAGCCGCACTGTGGCCGACATTCCTCTTCGGGGATCTCGTGATCGTGCACAGAAATGCCAGTTTGCGCAGTTTCGCGAGAACCACATTGTGCAACGCAATCTTGAAGGTTGGCCGATTGGCGCAGCCTCAACTGATCGTGGATCATTCGCCCGCAGGGCGGGGTTAGCCGGTGTCCGCAGACAGATAGATCGTTACTTGAGAGCGCAATATCGCTTCTCAACCGGTGCGCCTTGA
>CANJXY010000224.1 GCA_947478925.1 Hyphomonadaceae bacterium
CACGATACGCTTCTGCCGGCTTGCTCATTTTGCGCGCAGTAGCCGGCGTCGATTGGGCGAGAACGCGTGGATGCATGATAGCCTCAGCCGCACAGGTCATGACAAGCACGCGTTCAAGATCAAGGTTGGGCACGCACGGATGACGGTTTGCGTTCGTCGCTACCGGGGCGCCGGCAGCGAACACGCGGCCATGCAGGCCGCTGCAAACGCGAGCACGCTGAAGGACAGGAATTCGCGCACGATTGGACATCCACGCCTGAACAACCGTAAGCCCCTGACCCGCGATTTGATACATCGCATTTCTCGGCCAGGCCTGGGCGGTTTCAGATCTGGTCGAGGGCTTGCGCGAGATCGGCGATGAGGTCGGTAGGGTCTTCAAGGCCGACCGAGATGCGGATCAGGGGCCCCGACAGATCGGGTGTCGAGGCGGTGCGCTTGAGCTGCGGGTCGCAGTGGATGATGAGGCTTTCGAAACCGCCATAGGAGAAACCGAGGCCGAAGAGGGTTAGGGCGTCTAGAAAGGCGTGGACCTTCGCGGTCGGCACTGGCGGCAGCTCGATGCCGAACAGGCCGGAGCTGCCAGTGAAGTCGCGTTTCCAGAGCGCGTGGCCGGGATCGGTTTCAAGGGCGGGGTGCAGGACGCGCGCGACTTTGGGGTGCTGGTCCAGCCAGCGCGCGACTTCGAGGGCGGAGGCTTCGTGTTTCGCCATGCGAAGGGCCAGTGACCGCGCGCCGCGCAGGACAGCGTAAGCGTCGTCCGGCGCGACGTTGACCCCGAGATCGGCAGCGGCGTCCTTCAGTTTGCCGTAGAGCTTCTCGTCATTGAGGTGGATCGCGCCGTTGAGCGCGTCGGCGCCGCCACTGACGTATTTGGTATTGGCCTGCACGGAGAGATCGAAGCCAAGATCGAGCGGCTTGTGGAAGACGCCGGCGCTCCAGGTGTTGTCCATCACGGAGACCACGCCGGCGGCGCGGGCGGCGGCGGCGAGGGCGGGGGCGTCGGAGACTTCAAACGTCATTGATCCGGGGCTTTCCGCGAAGACGAGCTTTGTGTTGGGGCGGATCAGGTCGGCAATTCCCGCGCCGATCGTTGGATCGAAATAGGTTGTCTCGCAGGCCCAGCGCGCGAGCATACGGTCGGCAAAGCGTCGTGTCGGGCCATAGGCGCTGTCGGTGAGGAGGACGTGCCCGCCCGCTTCAGCGAAGGCCAGGAACGGAATGGTGCAGGCCATCAGGCCGGAGGGCGCGAGCAGGCAGTGTTCGGCGCCTTCGATCTCGCAGAGTGCTTGTTTCAGGGCTTCGTGCGTTGCGGTGCCGTGACGGCCATAGGTCCAGCCGCCGGGCTCGAAGAGTTTGCTCGCGCTTTCGACGATGACGGTGGAGGCGCGCTGGACCACGGGGTTTACCCCGCCCTGCGTCAGCTTGCGGTCGCGCCCAGCGTGGGTGAGGCGCGTGCCGAGTTTCTGTTTCTTGGGTCCTCGTTTATCGGGGCCAGAAGCCATCACTCAGCCTGTCTCGACGCCGCCGCCGCTGTTGGGCAGGCCCCATTCACTCCACGACCCGTCATAGACTGCCGCATCGTCATGACCCAGCAGGGATTGCGCGAGCGTCAGTATAGCTGCTGTAACGCCTGAGCCGCAGGTGTTGGTGATGGGCTTCGACAGGTCGACGCCGGCTTTCTCGAAGACGGCGCGGAGGTCGGCCTCGGGCTTGAAAGCGCCGTTGGCGAGGAGATCGCCGAAAGGGACGCTGATTGCGCCTGGCATGTGGCCCTTGCGAAGGCCGGGGCGAGGCTCTTCCACTTCGCCGCGGAACCGCGGGGCGGAGCGGGCGTCGACGACCTGGGCGCTGCCGGTCTCGAGCGCATGTTGCACCTGATCGAGCGTGCGGACGATGTCGCGGCGGGGTCGGACGGTAAAGTGTCGATCGGCAACGAAATGCGGTGGCAGGTCTTCGACTTCGCCGCCAGCGGTGCGCCAGGCTTCGAAGCCGCCATCGAGCACGGCGACGTCGGCGTGTCCCATGATGCGGAACATCCACCAGACGCGGGCCGAGGCGAGGAAGCCGTTCTGGTCGTAGCAGATGACGCGGTGGCCATCGCCGAGGCCGAGGCGGCGGACGCGGGAAGAGAACTTCTCCGGCGGCGGCAGCATGTGGGGCAGGTTGACCGTGGTGTCCGCGACATCGTCGATGTCGAAGAAGCGGGCGCCAGGGATGTGATGAGCGTCATAGGCTTGGCGGCCCGTCTGGGGCGATCCCGGCATGAAGTACGTGCAGTCCAGCATCCGGACGTCGGGAGCTGTGAGGTGGGATTTCAGCCAGTCGGCGGAAACCACCGGCTTGTCCGGCGTAAAATGGGCGACCATGGGAGGCCTGCTCCGTGGGCTGGCTGGTGAAACGCGCGATTCAACTAGCCATAGCTGCACGCAGCCGCAAGGCGATGCGCGCCCCCCGATTCATCGCAATCGGGGAATGCATGCGGAACGGGCTGTGGAGAACCTGCGGAGCGCTAAGCCGCGAGCGGCGCGCGGCGTCAAGTCCGAGGCATTGCCGGGTTTGTGCAGAGCAGCAAACTGTCCAGATTTGCTACACCCGCAAGACAAGAATCCCCAGGGCGTATGGTTACCTTTTCGGCTCGCGCACGGGGCGAAGAAGGTTGTTTGCGGTGCAGTAAAAGCGTCTTTTTGGTGAACAGGCTCACTTCACCCCAGCGGGGAGCGAAGGCGCCGGAAAACTCGCCTACCCGGGACGGTAAAGGGCGAGCCGGCCGAGCTCAAGACAAGCCACATGACCCTTGCGGAGGGGGGTTAATGGACTTGGCCCAGCCAGCAATGCTGGTCCGGGGATTGCGTAGCGTTGGGACCGGTTGGCGCCGGTGAGGGTGGTGTGGGCATGGACAAGAGCAGCGTAGACGCCGGGCGGTTCGCGCGCTGGAGCGAAGCTTCGGAAGCGCGCGCGGCTTACCCCGTCGGGCGTAGCTCCGTTAAGCGGGCGATGGATCTCATCTTCGTCTTACCGGTCCTGGTGTTCACCTCGCCGCTGCTTATGCTGATCTACGCGCTCATCAAATTCCTCGATCCGGGTCCGGCGCTGTTCAAGCAACTGCGCGTGGGCCGCGATGGCCAGCAATTCATCGTATACAAATTCCGCACGATGCGCGTCGATGCCGAAGACCGCCTGCAGCAAGTGCTGAAGAGCGATCCGCGCAAGGCTGCGGAATGGGCGAAGTACCAGAAGCTTCGCAATGATCCGCGCGTGACAGTACTCGGCCGTTTCCTGCGCAAGAGCAGCCTCGATGAGCTGCCACAACTGCTCAACATCTTGCGCGGCGAGATGTCGGTGATCGGGCCCCGCCCGGTGACGGCGGCCGAAGTGCAGCAGCGCTATGGTGCAGCGTATCCGTTTTACACGGCAGTGCGCCCCGGCGTGCTCGGCCTGTGGCAGGTCAAAGGCCGCAACGCTCTGACCTACCCCGAGCGTGTCGCGTTCGACGTCCAGTACGTGAAGACGTGGTCGATCTGGCAGGACTTCAGGATTGTCTTCATGGCAATCCCGGTCGTGCTGCTGGCGCGCGGCGCATACTGACCTGCGGCTGCTGATTTCCCGCTGGGAAGATCCGACACTTAAAACTCCGGAATGGCGGCCGGAAGGCTGGATCCGATCCCTTGCGTTCCGGCTGTTTCTTGCCCGATGCTTGGCTTTAGATCTCTGAATCGAAACAGGTTCTGCTCATTGAACAATTCTTAAGGCGCAGCGCCAAAGGTGGCCTGATACCGTCTTCATGCGTTGTTTCCGCGTGACCATGTGTTTGCCCGGGAGTGTTGCTTGTCCGCCACCGATAGCCGCACGGGTTGGGTTACCCCCGCGCCCCGCGTTGCCGATGTCGACGTGGGCTTTGTTGATGTGCGCCGGCAAGTTGCGGATGACGTGCTAGTGGACGACGCGTTGGCCGACGAGCCCAAGTGGCCGGCGTGGAAAGTCACCGTCGCCGTCGTGGTGTTCTGCGGCTCGTTCTGGAGCGGGATCGGGTATCTTGCAGTTCGCCTGTTCGGCTAGTGCATCGACGGACGGTCGAGCGATCGCTCAGCCTTCATACCAGCTCGGGACGGGCAGGCCTTTTTCTTTCAGGAAATTGCCGTTGTAGAGCTTCGACAGGTAGCGGTTGCCGTAGTCGCACAGGATGGTGACGACAGTGGAGCCCGGTCCGAGTTTTTTCGCCATGGCAATCGCGCCGGCGATGTTGATGCCGGAGGAGCCCCCAAGGCACATGCCTTCCTCACGCGTGAGATCGAACAGGATGCGCAGGGCGTCTGCGTCGTCGATACGCCAGGCGTCATCGACGGCGACGCCCTCGAGGTTCGCAGTGATGCGCGACTGGCCGATGCCCTCAGTGATCGAGGTGCCTTCGGCTTTCAACTCGCCTGTCTTGTAATACGAGAAGAGGGACGCGCCGCCGGGATCGGCAAGGCCGATCTGGACGTGGCTGCTTCGCTCCTTGAGCGCCATCGAAACACCGCCGAGCGTGCCGCCGGAACCGACCGCGCAGACGAAGCCGTCGACCTTGCCATTGGTCTGGTCCCAGATTTCCGGGCCGGTCGACGCGTAGTGAGCGTTGCGATTGGCGACGTTGTCGAACTGATTGGCCCAGATGGCCCCGAGCGGCTCGGTCTTCGCCATCTCGCCGGCGAGGCGCTGGGAGTATTTCACGTAGTGATTGGGGTTGGCGTAGGGAACCGCGTCGACCTCGACCAGCTTGGCGCCGAGGGAGCGGACCGCGTCCTTTTTCTCCTGGCTCTGGGTGCGCGGCATGACGATGACAGTGCGATAGCCAAGGGCATTGCCGACGACTGCGAGGCCAATACCGGTATTGCCGGCCGTGCCTTCGACGATCACGCCGCCCGGTTTGAGGCGGCCCGATTTCTCGGCGTCGCGGATCATGCCAAGGGCAGCGCGGTCCTTCACCGACTGGCCGGGGTTCAGGAATTCTGCCTTGCCGTAGATATTGGCGCCAGCCAGCTCGGACGCGCGCCGCAGTTTGATCAGCGGGGTGTGGCCGATGGCTTCGACAACATTCGCGAGGATACGCATCGGGGGGTCCCTTCGTCCCGGCGAAGACCGGGTATTCGCCCTATCACCTAAGGAGAATGGGGTTACTGATCAACCGTGGCGCCCTGATCCGCTGGGGGGTGGCGCACGTAAGGGATGACAGACAAGCCATCACAGGCCCAAATGACCCCGCAGGACAACGCCTACGCTGCCTTCATGCTGGATCACGCAGCCGGGCGTCTGGCCCCGGCCGAATCGCTGGTGGCGGACCTGCACCGGACGCTGTCTCCAGCCGGTCGCAGTTATGCCCAAATGCTGGACAGCGCAGGCGGAGCCCTGCTCGAATCTGTTGAACCTGGATCCATCGCCGTGGGACCCATGGATCCGGGGAAACAAGAAGCGCCAGCTGCGAAGATCCTCTCGTCGCGGATGGCGCCGTACCTTGAAGGCGACCTGCTGGCGCTGCGCTGGCGGCGGAACTTCGTCGGAGTTCCAACCTGCCGGACAGCCATTCCGATGGCGCGTCTGCTGCGGCTTGATCCGGGCGAGCAGGCGCCGGGGCATTCTCACGGGCGGCGCGACGTCACCGTGGTGCTTCAGGGTGCCTTTGCGGACGAAAATGGTGTCTACGAGAAGGGCGATCTTGCTTTCGCGATGCCCGGCCTGCGTCACCGACCCAGTGCCGTAGGCGTTGAACCCTGTGTCTGCATGGTCGC
>CANJXY010000225.1 GCA_947478925.1 Hyphomonadaceae bacterium
CGCCGACGCCACGGATTTGGAACGCCGTTTGCGAGACGTTTGGGATGGCGGCCTGCACACCGGCGAGACGGCGCAAGATGTCTTCGGCGCCATCGACCGCGCCGAGATCGCTGCCCGAAAAGAACGGCTACGCTTTGCGACAGCGCGTCCATCGATTCGACCTGGCTGGCCGCCGTTACGAAGATGAGCTCGGCGTTTGCGCGAACGCTGGCATCGCGAACCCTATCATTGCGGCAAGGACCAGCGGGCAAAGTCGCACATCGGTTGCACGCGACACATGGCTCCGCACATCGGCGCGGCGCGGCGGAGTGATAGGTCGATCGTCATGCACGAATAGATGCGTGTGCACGATCAGACGCGATCGGCGCTCCTCTTTTGTGACGGCCCGGCCTTCCGGACGCTATCGCGCCCCAGAGGGTCCACTAGCGCAAGCGTATCGCGCGCCTAGTTCTTCTTGTCGGCTTCGTTGACTACGACACCGGCAACGGCACCAACTGCAGCGCCAACAGGGCCGGCAACGATCAGCCCCGTGGCCGCGCCCGTGGCGGCCCGTTGCTCGATATTGGTGCCGCATGCGGATAGCGTAGACGCTCCAAGCGCGAGCACTGCTAGCACAAGGGCAAATTGCTTTGTCATCACCGACCTCATTTGAGACACGACCATCTTAGCCGAAACACCCCCCACTCCGCCAGTGACCAGCCCTGTGTCGGGGCTGGCCTTTGAACTTGGCTAGATCGGGCGATTAACGCGTGATTACTTGTTGTCTTTGGCTTCGTCGGCTTCATTGACGACGACACCTGCAGCGCCGCCCACGACAGCTCCTACCGGTCCTGCAACGAGAAGGCCGGTAGCGGCGCCCGTTGCAGCGCGTTGTTCCATATTGGTGCCGCAGCCGGCGAGCACGGCGAGGCCGAGCAGGGCAATGGCGGGAGAGAGGAGGGCCAGGCGGGTCATTGGAGGCTCCGTTTACGGTGTTCCTTGAAGATCTCGTGCACCAACGCGGGGCGGCAGGCTGGGTTCCACAGCAGCCCGCCCCTGCCCCGCCACAGTTTCGCTAAACTTGACGACAGTTCTTGCGCCATGACACTCGGAACCGGGGAGTACTTCGGACGGATGCGGCGGGAGTGGATTTCGATGTTTGCAAAGCTGTTCAGGTCGGCACGAATCCGCCGCGCGGCGCTTGTCGCTCTTGCCGGTGCGATGATCGGCCTGCCCCTCGCCGCCAGCGCGTGGCAGGGACCGGAATGGAATGCCTCGCTGAAATGGGCCGATGGCCGCGAAGTGCAGTGGCGCGCGACACCTGCCCGTGGCTGTGACGGCGCCAATGTCGAATTGCGCCTCGTCAACAATTCCCAGATCTCAGGTCTGGCGACGATGAAGGACATCACCTTCACCTGCACGCGCGGCACGGCGCCGTTCGTCGTGCCTGAGCGGCCTATCGGCCAGATCGCACCGGGCGGCGCATACGCCGTCACGCCGATCACCTGCGCCTGCGCCGAAAAAGGCGGCGTGAAAGACCTGATGTCTCTCGGCATTGATATCGTGCGTCAGGGGCCAGGCGCCGAGACGCTCGCCAATGGCTGCACCTACACCGGCAACTTCGTCAGCGGCCAGCGCCATGGCAAAGGCCTCTACGCCTGCCCGAACGGCTACATCTACGAAGGCAGCTACACGATGGGCCAGATCAACGGCCGAGGCAGCGAAACCCTTCCCACGGGCGAGCGCTATGAGGGCGACTTCGTCAATGGCGTTCGCCAGGGTCAGGGCCGCATGGTATTCCCGGATGGCTCGACCTACGAAGGTGCTTATATCGCCGGCAAGCGCGAAGGTTCAGGCGCCCAGAAATTCACCGACGGCTCGACCTATGTCGGCGAATGGAAGAGCGACCACCGCACCGGCCAGGGCGCCTACACGTATGACCAGCAGCGCTGGGTCTATGACGGTGCATGGGTGAACGACAAACGCCAGGGCGAGGGCCGGCTCTCGCGCGTCGACGGCAGCTATGCGTACATCGGCCCGTTTGTGAACGACAAACGCCAGGGCCAGGCGACCACCACTTTTGGTGACGGACGTGTGTTCCGCGGCGCCTTCGTCAACGACGTGCAGCAGGGTGTTGGCGAACTCACCTTCAAGGACGGACGCAAGATCACCGGCCAGTTCCTTGACCACGTGCCCAATGGCCAGGCTGTCGAGTTCTCGAACCAGGGCACGCTCAACGGCAACTGGACCAATGGCATGCTCAACGGGATGGCCATCGTCACCTATGCAAGCGGCGAGCATTTCGAAGGCCTGTATGCAAACGGCAAGCGCAACGGCAAAGGCACTGACTTCCTGAAAGACGGCTCGAAGCTGGAATGCAGCTGGATCGACGACACGCGCCAGCCCCTCTGCACGCGCGTCACGCCTGATGGCAAACGCATTGAGTACAAAACGCCAAAAACAAGCGGGCGGAACTAGAAGGCCAGCGCGGTCAGGCGTCCCGATCTGACGCCAAAACAAAAGCGCCGCTGTCGCATCGACGGCGGCGCTTGTCGTTCATGCGATGGATAAAGGATCACCCCTCGTCCCGGTCGCCCTTCTCGCGGATGTCGACACCGTTGCGCTCGGCCGCGCGGCCGCCCTCGAGAATGCCGACCAGACCGTGATTGCCTTCGTGGCAGGCGTATTCATAGACGTTGCCGTCGACCTTGTTCATGCCGACTTCGCCCTTCCACACCTGGCTGTAGAGCGCAGGGTCGTCGACCTCGAACTCGTAGAGCACCTGTGTGTCGGAATAGCGTGTGAAACGCTCGGTGATCTTGCCTGCCGACGTGAGACGAACCTGGCTGCCACCCTCGGGGTTCACATTAATCGTCTCGACCACCAGCGTGTCGCCCTCCCACCAGCCGATGGAGTCGCCGAGATAGGGGCTCAGCGCCGTCGGCTTGTGCTTGGCGTTCAGCGGAACGATGCGCGCATCGTGGTTCATCTCCACGACGATCACGACATGATCGGGTGCCTGGATGATCTGGTAATTGTTATTGTACAGCACGTTCATCATCGGCGGGCCGCCAGACCCACCGAAGCCGACAATGCAGCGCTCTCCTGCGCCGCGCTCTTCCGGATTGTCATAGCCCGACCCGCGCCCGCGTCCGCCGCGCAGAGAGTTCAGCAGCTTCTTGCCGTCTTCGGAGAACGGCACCTGTCCGTTCGGTGGATCGACGATCCATGATGTACGCCACGTGCCTTTGACGTTGGCATACGCAGTGCCCGGATCGATCCAGAACGCATTGTAGCCGCGGCCCGACGCGAGATCCTTGCCGTCGAGAAGTCCGTCCGTTGTCTTCTGGTTATCGTCTGTCGCCTGGCGGATGTTCGACGGATTCTCGGCGCGCGCCTTGGCCTCTTCAGCGTCCGACAGCACGAGTGACTTGAACTTGCCCGGTCGTGTCATCACCGTATTGGATGCGTTGGACCAGACACCCGTCAGGTCCGGCTGGCCGATGGCGAGGCGCGGCGCGACATAGCCCTGCGCCACGCGATCACCCTCCTTGGCCGGCTTCTGGTTGGGCACCATGACGCGCGCGCCGACGCTATCCGCAGCGTTCTGCGCGAGCGCAGCACCCGCCCCCATGCCGACAAGCGCGGCGGCGATGACGGTAAGCGAAATCGTGCGCAGGTTGATCATGCTGATCTCTCCCAAGGACGGACCGGACTTCGCCAGCCTCTGTTGTAAGGTTTCTTGCGACATGAATGCCGAATCTGCCCCCGGGCCACAAGCTCGCCAGCTCAAACGCTACGGCGCCTCGCGGCGAGTTGAACTGGGTAGCTTGTTGCGATGTGGCTCGAAAACTGCCGAAACTTCCGAGTTCCATCCGCAAAAGCAAAGCACCGCTGCGGTACGGCAGCGGTGCTTAATCAGGTTCTGTTTGGGTAAGACTATTCCTCGCGATCGCCCGCTTCGGAAATGTTGCGCCCGCTACGATCGGCCTGCCGCCCGCCTTCGAGGATGCCCAGGAGACCCATATTGCCTTCATGGCATGCGTACTCGAAGAGGCCCGGGCTGGTGTTGAGCGCCATCTGGCCCTTCCACGCCGATGTGTAGAAGGCCGGGTCTTCGACCTTGAATTCGTAGAACACCTGCTTGTCGTTATAGCGCGAGAACCGCTCTGTGATCTTGCCCGCCGGCGAGATCTGTATCGTCGAACCGCCCCGCGTCATGTTCACGGTCTCGACGACCAGCGTGTCGCCTTCCCACCAGCCGATCGAGTCACCCATCCACGGCGCGAGCTCCTTCGGGCCATGCTTGGCGTTGAGCGGAATGATGCGCGTGTCGTGGATCATCTCCGACTCGATCACCACGTGGTCTGGCGACTGCACGATGCGGAGATTGTTGTTGTACAGGTAGTTCCCGATCGGCGGGCCCGACGTGTTTAGAATGATGCAGCGCTCGTTGAGGTTGCGCTCCTCCGGATTGTCATAGCCCGTGCCCACACGCACCGGTCGATCGACATTCGCGCCTGGCTTGCCCGGCACCTGGCCGTTCGCCGGCTCCACGATCCACGACGTGCGCCAAGTGCCTTTGACGTTCGCATAGTTGTTGCCCGGATCGATCCAGAACGCATTGTAGCCACGGCCCGATTTCAGATCCTTGCCATCGAGCAGGCCATCCGAGGTCTTCTGGTTGTCGTCGGTCGCCTGACGGATGTTCGAGGGATTCTCGGCGCGCGCCTTCGCTGCCTGCTCGTCGGTCATCACCAGGTTCTTCATCGTGCCCGGTCGCCGCATCGTCGTGTTCGACGCATTCGACCACACGCCCTGCAGGTCCGGCTGGCCAATCGCGAGACGCGGAACCTTGTAGCCCGGCTCAACCTCCGGCGCGTCGATCGCCGCCTTGTCGAGCTGTTGCCCTGTCAGCGCATCACCCGTCTGCGCGGACGCTACCCCGCCAGCCAGCGCAATCGCCAGCGCCATCACTGCGTACGACACGGTCGAAACTTTTGCCATGTTAGACCTCCCGGTAGCGCGGCCAGCTTTTCGCCAGCTCGTCAGACGTGTTGGGACGATCCTTGCCGAATCTGTCGCTCCGCCACAAGCTGCGCAAATGTCGCCTTCACGCCATCTCGCGTCGAAGTGAAGGCTCCACCCCTACGGCAGCCGGTCGGTGTCAGCCCCCCCTGTCAGTCCGGTGTCAACTTTTGCCGTCCAGCACAGCCTGGATCAGGGCGACCGCCTCGGGCGAATCCCAGGCGGCGGGAACGGCCAGCCGGGCCACTTCCTTACCGGTCTTGTCATAGATCATGGTCGCCGGCAGCGCGCCGGTCTGGGCTTCCGACTGCAGCACCTGTTCGCCATCGAAGTAGAACGGCAGGTCCGTGCCAACGAGGCTGCGGAACTTCGCCAGCGTCGACTCCCGCGTTACGCCCTGGCCGAAGCCGTAGGCGACCGGAACCACCGCCACGTCCTTGCCCGCGAATGCCTTCTGCAGGCGCGCGAGGCTGGGCATTTCCTCGACGCAGGGCCCGCACCATTCGGCCCAGATATTGTAGACCAGCACCTTGCCCTTGTACTCGGCGAACGAGCGCGCCTTGCCTGTGTCGTCGACGAAGGTGGAGGTCGGCGCGGCAAGGTCCACGTCGAAGTCCAGCCGGTCGAACTTCCCCGTCTTGAACGAGGCCAGCTGGCTCGCGCCCGCCGGTGCAGGCGCGGCTTCCGGGGCCAACACGGTTTCAGGCCCA
>CANJXY010000226.1 GCA_947478925.1 Hyphomonadaceae bacterium
CCTGCATGGCGTCGGCATCTCCGTCGTGAACGCCCTGTCCGACGAAATGATCGTCGAGGTCGCGCGCGATCGCAAACTCTACCGCCAGACCTACTCACGCGGAAAACCCACCTCCAAGCTCTCGCCCGTCGGCGCCGCTCCCAACCGCCGCGGCACGCAGATCAGCTTCCACCCCGACCCGGAAATCTTCGGCGACAAGCTGCACTTCCGACCCTCCCGCCTGTTCGGCATGGCGCGCTCGAAAGCCTACCTATCCCGCGCCGCTGAGATCCGCTGGAGCTGCGATCCCAAGCTCCTGAAGGACGACGACAAGACGCCGGCCGAAGCCGTCCTCTCCTATCCCAACGGTCTCGCTGACATGTTGAAGGAGCTGACGACCGAGACCAAGACCGTCCTGCCCGAACCCTTCACCGGCCGGGTCGAAGTCAACGGCGGCGGCGCCGTCGAATGGGCCGTCATCTGGAGCATCAACGGCTTCGGCGAAGCCGACGGCTTCTCGCGCACTTATTGCAACACCATCCCCACGCCCGAAGGCGGCACCCACGAGGCCGGCATGCGTTCGGCGCTAACCAAAGGCCTGCGTGCCTATGGCGAGATGATCGGCAACAAGAAGACCAGCCTCGTCACCGCCGAGGACGTGCTCGGCACCGCGGGCGCGCTGCTTTCCGTTTTTATCCGCAATCCAGAATTCGTCGGCCAGACAAAGGAAAAACTCTCCACCCAGGACGCGTTCCGCATCACTGAAAATGCGATGCGCGACCGCTTTGACCATTGGCTTACCGCGTCGACAGCCAACGCCAATCGTCTGCTCGAATGGGCGATCGGTCAGGCCGAAGACCGGATGCGCAAGCGCAAGGACAAGGAAGTCGCGCGCCAGTCCGCTACACGTAAACTTCGCCTGCCCGGCAAGCTCGCCGACTGTTCAGACGGCTCGGCTCAGGGCACCGAACTCTTCATCGTCGAAGGTGACAGCGCCGGCGGCTCGGCCAAGCAGGCACGCGATCGCGCGACACAGGCGGTCCTCCCTCTGCGCGGCAAGATCCTCAACGTCGCCAGCGCAGGCGACGACAAGCTGTCGAACAACAAGGAACTCTCGGACCTCGCCACCGCACTCGGCACTGGAATCGGGCATCGCTTCCGCGTCGAAGATCTTCGCTACGAGCGCATCATCATCATGACTGATGCCGACGTCGACGGGGCCCACATCGCCTCCCTGCTCATAACCTTCTTCTTCCGTCAGACACCCGGCCTCATTGAAAGCGGTCGCCTCTTTCTTGCCCAGCCGCCGCTCTACCGGCTCACGCACGGGGGAAAGTCGATCTACGCTCGCGACGACGCCCACAAGGACCAGCTTCTCGCCAACGAGTTCAAGGGGAAGAAGCCAGAGATGGGCCGCTTCAAGGGTCTGGGCGAGATGATGCCCACCCAGCTCAAGGAAACGACGATGAACCACAAGACGCGCACCCTCGCGCGCGTGTCTTTGCCAAAGTCGGTGAAGACCGTGGAGGATCTCGTCGAAACCCTGATGGGTAAGAAGCCGGAACTCCGCTTCAAGTTCATTCAGGACAACGCCAAGTTCATCGACGAGCTGGATGTCTGATCCGCGCAACCCCGAGGACGAAACCGGCTCCGACGGTGTCGGCGACTGGCCTGGCGATGCAATTGCTGCGGGCATGGTGCACTACACGCCCTACGCAAGGGCGCTCGGGATGACATACGTCTCTTCGTCTCCGGGGCGCGGAACGATCCTGCTACCCTGGCGCGCCGACCTCGTCGGCATCGATGGCACAGACATCCTCGCACCCGGAACGCTAACGGCGCTGATCGATCATGCCTGCGGCCTCGCCATCATGGCGGGCCTCGGCCTTGAGGCATCACCCGCGACACTGGACCTGCGTATCGATCACATGCGGCCGGCGGCGCCACGCGCATCAGTCACCTGCGCTGCTCACGTCTACAAGGCGACACGCACGATCGCATTCCTCCGCGCTGAAGCGTGGGATGTCTCAGCGGACGACCTGGTCGCCACGGCGCAGGCGGCGTTCAGCCTCAACCGGCGGAGCGCCAAATGAGCACGCCAATCGATCTCGCGGCGCTGATCGCCACCTCGCCCTTCGGTCGCTTCCTCAGGATCGAGACGAAAATAGACGAACACGGCCTGGTCACGATCTTGCCTGTGCACGATCACCTCGTTGGCAATGTGATGCTGCCCGCGTTGCATGGCGGATCTGTCGCTGCCTTCCTTGAGATTGCCTGCCTTCTGCAACTCGCGCACGAGACGGGGACAATAGCTCCGGCACGGGCCATCGACATCAGCGTCGAATACCTGCGCCCGGCACGCCGCGAAACCACATTTGCTCGCGCTCGCGTACGCCGTCTCGGCCGCCGCATAGCAACCGTCCACGCCGAAGCCTGGCAACGCGAAGAGAGTACGCCGGTTTGCTTCCTGCGCAGTCAGCTTCGCCTGCCCGAGGCAATAGCTGGCTCCTGATTGGCGACTGCCAGCTACGCCGCGTCTGATCGCCGCGCGCCGCTAACAAGTAACGCGTGCCGTGGCATCAGCTTCCATGAAGTCGGGCTACTTCCGGCTTGCTTCTGCGCTCAGCCGAGCGTTTACGCGGTCGAACCAAACGGCGATGTTCTTGAAATCGCGATTGATCGGCTGGCCCACTGTCGCGCCAAAATCCATCGTGCAGTAGAGCAGGATATCGGCAAGCGTCAGGCTGTTTCCGGCGATAAACTCGCGTCCACCGATCAACCCGTCGAGCCAGCCGATCTTTTCCTGAGCCAGCGCCTTCAGGTCCGCCGCCGCTTGCGGCAACACCCGCATTCTGTCTTTGAAGAGAGCATAACCCTCCGCGCTACGAAAGCCCGTCAGCATTGGCTCTACGATGTAAAGATCCACGCGGCGCGTCCACATGCGGGTCATCGCACGCTCTTCCGCCGTAGCGCCAATCAGCACCGGCTTTGGGTACCTCTCCTCAAGGTATTCGCAGATCACAGTCACCTCGGCCAGGTACTGACCATTATCCAGCTCCAGCGTCGGCATCTGGCCGCCCGGATTACGGGCGAGGTGAGCCGCCTTTCGGTTCTCGCCCGCCATCAGATCCACCTCGACACGCGGAAGATCGATCCCCTTTTCCGCCATGAACATTTTCACGACACGCGGATTGGGACCGATCGAGGTATAGAGTTTCATGTTGACGCCTCCAGCGCGCAGCGATGCACGGGGAGTATCAGCACATCATTCTGCCGGTTGCACGACTGTCGTAACGGAAGGAACGTTCGGCGGAGGACGCGTCTCGCGCCAGGCCGCGAGTACCAGCGCCCGCCGGCGCTTGCCGAGATAGAGGAAGTTTTCCGGCAAGCCGATGCGCGCGCTCGCGTCGCAAGGCGGTGAGCCGGGGATGGGCTTGCTGTTGAGATATTTGCCCAGCGCCTTCACCACCATGCGATCAATCGCGCTGAGATTGTATTTCGGGCCAAGACCCAGCTTGCCGCGCACGACCGGCGGCAGCAGCGAGACCGACGCCCGCGCCATCGCGCGGCTCAAGTATTTTGGCGTATCGGGCGCCGCGGCTCCGGACATGATAATGCCGAGAAATTCCTCGTTGATCTCGTGTGACTCGAAACGATGGACAAGCTTGTCCAACATGGCGAAGAAATCCGCGGTCGACATCGGCGAGCGCTGCACACCGTAAAGCTTCGCGCCAGGCGCCGCCTCGGCGTAGTAGCGCGCCTTATCCGCCTCCGTTACACGCTCGACGAAGGTGTCATACGCTGTGAGAAAGCCATAAGCAGCCGTAGCGCTCACCCAGTCGAGCAACTCGACATCGAGTGCGCGATAGGCCTCTCCCTTCGGCGTCGTCCCACTAACGCGCGCATGCATGTTGGTGACACCCTGGATCACGCGCTCAGCTGCACGCTTCGGCCCAAAGACGCCGACCATCGCCGCCGTGCCGGTGCGCTTGGAGCGGCCGATGGGGTCCTGCTTGTAGATCGAGTGATCCCACACGCCGGAGCGGATACGCGCATCTGCGAATTCCAGCAGCACGGCCGCAACGCCGCCCACCGCCATCGCTACGGGATTCTTGTAGACCTTCCAGTGCATGGAATCCGGTTCAAGGCCCGCGGGTTCGCCGGGCGGGTTGCGGAAGTCGACCTTCCAGCCGAGATAGGTTTCGGGTTGGCTCATGGCTTCATCCATCGCTTGATATGGGAGGTCGTAGGGACCTTTCCGCAGGATCGCTCCATCATGTCCCCCCATGTGCGACCTGTTGCATTTGGCAGGTGTCGACGTCACCGAAGATCACGCCGACAATCGCCATCTATTCGTCCCGGTCGATTCGCGCCCGTGGCCGCGTCACAGCCGGCTTCAGGCCCTGCCGTTCCATCTCGCGCGCGCCAGCGAGAATGTTGGGCACCGAGTGGTTACCCTCATGGCAGGCGTATTCGTAGATGCGGTCCGGCGAGCGTCGGAACGTGAGTTCGCCCTTCCACGTCTGCGAGTAGGCCAACGGGTCGGAAACGGTGAATTCGTAGAGGATTTCATCCGGATTGCTGAGGGTGAAGCGTTCCGTGACGGTCGAATCCGTAGAGATGTAGGCGAAGAAGCCGAAATCGACGCGCACTGCTTCCTTGGCCTTGAAGCCAACCGTCTCCGTTACCAGCGTATCACCTTCCCAGTGACCTAAAGTATTGCCTAGATACTGGGTCACGGCCGGCGGGTTGTGCTCGCCAGTCATGCGGATGATCCGCGTGTCATGCACCATCTCGATATTGATCGCGATGGCGTCCGGGGTCTGGATGATCTGCTGGTGATTGTTGTAAAGCGCGTTCAGCATGGGCGGCCCGCCCGTCGACGCGAACCCGATGAGGCAACGCTCGATCGGAATGCGCTCTTCGGGATTGTCGAACGAGTTGTAGGTCGAGACTTCCTTCATCATGGCCTGCCGGCCGGCAGCCGTGTACGGCACTTTTCCGTTGGGCGGATCGATGATCCAGGACGACCGATACTCGCCCTTCACCTTGCCGACCCGAGTGCCGGGATCGATCCAGAAAAAGTTATAGCCCTCAGGGTCTTCGCCAGCCTTCGGCGCGCCGGCATTAGCGTCGGTCGGCTTCGCATCTTTCGCGGCGACGCGGGCGGCGTCGGTCTCCCACCCCTTAGCCTCGTCAGACGAGAGCACCAGATCCTTGTACTCGGGCACGCGCTCCAGCCGGGTGAGCGAGGAGTTGGTCCACACGCCCTGGAAGTCGGGCTTTCCTTCGGGCGTTCGGGGGATGGTTCCGCCCGCCTGAGCGTAAGCCACGCCGGACAGAAACACGGTTCCGCAGGCAAGTACCTGGATCAGCGTTTTCATCGTCTCCTCCTTCGCCGGTGTTCCGGCTTGAAAAGGAGGCTCTCACGGGAAGTTTCCGTTCGCGAGAGGTTGCCGCACGGTCGCTTTGCCCACGATTTCGTCAACTGACGCAGGGTTCTCGCGCCTTGCGTGTCGACGTTTGACGCACTTCCGCGGGCATGCAGAGTTCCTGCACGCAAACGGGGCAAAGAATGAATTGGCGACTTCACGTCCTACCCGCGATCGCGCTGGCGCTCGGCGCGTGTGCAACCGCATGGGAACCATCGGCGCAGACGACGTCGCCATCCACGGCGAGCCAGCCGGTGAAGGCGCTACCGGCGCGGGTCAGCTACCCCAAAGACCCC
>CANJXY010000227.1 GCA_947478925.1 Hyphomonadaceae bacterium
CGCCCGAGTGCTGGGAAGCAGCAGGCGGGCATCTGCCGGGCGTCCGGATGCACGCTATCCACATGCGCGGCTTTGCCGGACTGGCGCCGAGCGCCTTTCGCGATCCAATGAATTTCCTGAAGCCGATGGCCGATGCTCTGGCCGGCTATGTCCGCACGCTGAAGGCAGGGCCTGTGCCCGTTGTCGGCCATTCGATGGGCGGGATCATCGCGCTGATGCTGGCGCGCGATCATGCCGACGTGGTGGACCGCCTGATGGTGGTCGACGTGCCGGCCTATTTCTCCGTTTTGATCAATCCGTTCGCCACCGCCACCTCGATGGCGCCTTTCGCCCAGCATTCGCGGCGCAGTTATGTCGAGCGGTCGAAGCCCGACCTGCATGAGGACATCCGCCGCACGACAGAAAAGCTGGTGCGCGATCCTGCCCACATGACCCGCATCATTCGGTGGGGCGTGACGTCGGACCGGCAAACGACAGCCGACGTCATGGCCGAGGTCATGGTCACCGACCTGCGCGGCGACCTGCAGCGCATAGAAGCATCAGTGGATGTGATCTACACTTGGGACCGGACAACGCCGGCCTCGAAGCTGGGCCTGGACCAGGTCTACACGTCATCCTACGCCGGCCTGCGCGATGGACGGCGGCTTCGCATCGACGATGCGCGTCATTATGTAATGTTCGACCAGCCTGCGGCGTTCTACGGCGCCGTCGAAGCGTGGCTGGCGCGCTAAACACTCTCAGACAGACTTGCCGGATTGACCATGAGCGAACCTGAAACCATCGAATTGCGCCGGTATCCCAGCCGGAAGCTCTACAACAAGAACGCCTCAAGCTATGTGCGGCTGCCCGAAGTGGCGGAGATGGTGCGAAATGGCGCCAACATCCGCGTCGAGGATACCGAGTCCGGCGAGGATGTGACGCGGCAGGTCCTGCTGCAGATCATCATGGAGCAGGAGGGTAAGTCCGCCGGCGCGATGCTGTCGGCCGACCTGATGATGGACATGATCCGGCTGCACCAATCCAAGGCCTCGGAGATGATGACCGGCCTTTTCGAACAGTCGGTCGCCTTCATCCGCACCCAGCAGGAACAGCTGGCAAGCCAGATGACCGGCGCGATGTCCGGCGCGCCTGCCTTGCCCTGGAATGTGTTCGATCCAGGCGCGATGCAGGAGATGCAGCGCGAATACCAGAAACGCCTCGCCGGCTTCTGGAGCGGGGCGATCCCCGGAATATCCGGCATGGCGGCGATTCAGCCCAAGAAGGCCGATCCAAAGCCTGAGCCGACCGCCGCGAACGATGCTGAAGAACTGAAGGTTCTCCGCGCGCGGCTGGAAGAGCTGGAGAAAAAGGCTGCGAAGAAATAGCGCCGAGGATCTCTGGTCCGAAAACAAATTGGCCAGCGGCATGACAGCCGCTGGCCAATTGCATTTCCAGCCTGTTCGACGATTAGCCCTTGATCGCAACCCGGACGTAGCCGAAGCGGCCCGGCGGGTCATAGGTCGTGGGGTCGAAGTTGTTCAGGCCGCAGCTGAAGCAGGCCGGCGGATCTTCATCCGTCAGGTTCAGCACGCCAACCGTCAGCGTGGCATTGTCCTGCATGAACTCCGGCGTCCAGCGGAACTGGGCGTCGAGATAGGTCGTCGCGCCGAGCTTGTTGCCCGGCTCGGTGACCGACGACACGTGACGCGCCAGCACCGAAGCGCCGAACGGTCCGAGGCTCCAGTCGACGTTGAACGACGTCTTCCATTCCGGATAGGCCTGGTCCGGGCTGCCGCGTTCCGTGCCTTCGCGCGAGATCGGAGTGATGCCGGCCGAAGTCGGCACGAACTCGGTGAACTCGTCGAGATGAGCAGCAGTAAGTTGCAGGTCGATCGCGCCAATAGACATTTCCGGCGCGCCGTAGGTGACGGTGAAGTCAGCCTGCTTCGTTTTCAAACCACCGATGTTGATCAGCGGGTTTGCGATGCCGACGACCTGACCGGTAACCGTGCGGGTGATGGTGTTGCAGGCCAGTAGGTCGAGCGTTTGGGCGCAGCGGTCGAGCAGGGCCTGCCCGTTCTGTGCCTGGATAGCGTCCTTGAGGTCGATGTCAGCATAGTTGACCTCGAACGTCATGCCGCGAGTCCACGTCTGGTCCTTAAGGAACTCCGGGCTCCAAACGGCGCCGGCATTCCAGGACTCGCTGGATTCCGGCGTCAGGTTCTGGTTGCCGCTGGTGATGACGGCGATCTGCGGGTTCAGCTGCGTGTAGGAGCCGTTGGCGGGAACACCGCGGGCGATGCAGTTGGCGCGGATCGTCGTGCTCTGCGTCAGGAAGTTCGAGCACGGGTCCACCACTTCCTGGTCGAAGCGCGAGGCCGAGCCGAACAGCTCGCCGATGGACGGAGCCCGGAAGCCCTGGCCCCAGCTGGCGCGCAGCAGGACATCGTCGACCGGACGGTAAACCGCGCCGGCCTTGATCGTGCTGTCGCTGCCCGAGGTCGAGTAATCGAACGTCCGGCCTGCGACGCTGAACGACAGTTCCTTGGCGAAAGCCATGTCCTTCAGAACAGGGATGTTGAACTCGACATACGCCTCATCGACGTCGATCGAGCCGGCGGCCGGTTGGGCCGGGATATCCGAAGACAGGCCGGCTGCCACGATGGCGTCAGGCTGGAACGAGCCCTTGGTCTGGCGATGCTCCAGGCCGAAGGCAACCTGCAGCGGTCCGGCCGGAAGTTCGAACAGGTCGCCGGTGACGTTGGCGCTGAAATCGCGCAGTTCCTGCTGCGAGGAGTCATGCTGGACGAAACCGATGAAGGCGAGCTGAGCGGGCGTGATCGTGCCGGCGCCGCCAAACAGGTTCAGCGGAACGCATGAGCCTGTGCATTGTGCGATCGGGCCAAGGGCCTGTTGCACGCGCTGGGCGTTGACGTTGCCGGTGAAGGTCTGCTCGGCCGTGTTGCGCGACCACACAGCGTTGGCATCCCAGAACCAGTTGCGATCGAGGAGGTTGACGTCTCCGCTGAGCGTGCCGGTTACGTTGAACGTGTTGACGTCCTGGGCGTAATGACGCGGACCAGCCTCGACGAGACGGCGGCCAATGAAGGTCAGTGTGCCGGCTTCGAGATCGAAGCCGAACGGATTGTACGGGTTGGTGGCGTCGACCGTGACCTGATCGAGCAGGTTGCCGTTGCCGGCGTCCGGTCCGACGAACAGCGGGAGAGGCGCTGCCTGGTTGGCCGAACGGCGGTTCACATAGGTCGCCTTGCCCGAGAACTTGAGGTTGTCTGCAAACTCGTGCTCGATCGTGGCGAACAGCCCGAGACGCTCGGACGGGGTCGCGACGTAGTTGAACGGCTGGAAGTTGAACCGGTCAGCGGTCGTGAAGTTCTTGAACGGAGACGCGGCGCCGGTCGGATTGGCCGGGTTGTAAGCCGGCACGACGCCTGGCGCCAAAGCGGCCCGAAGCGTCATGTCGAGAGACCTATCCGTATTCGGATCAGTCACGATGAAGCGGCCAAGCGGGGTGCCCGACGAGCAGCCGCCAGCAAGGCACGAGCTGGAGTTGGGGGTCGGGAAGGCGGTGGTCGGACGGTCAGCCGACAGGACACCGTCCTGGTTGAGATAGCTGAGGCCGAGCACGGCGTTGGTGCGGTCGCTGTTGATGCCGAAGCTGAGATTGTATTCCTGGGTAACGCCGTCACCGTCTTCGTAGCCGCCGATTTCGGCGCTGGCTTCGAGGCCGTCCTGGTGTTTCTTCGTGATGATGTTGACGACGCCTGCGATAGCGTCCGAACCGTAGATCGGGGATGCGCCTTCCTGCAGGACCTCGATGCGCTCGATCATGCTCGAGGGGATCGTGTTGAGGTCAACCGAACCCGGAACGCCCGACGCTGATGCGCCCTGCACCCAGCGGATGCCGTCAACGAGTACGAGCACGCGGCGCGAGCCGAGATAGCGAAGGTCTATTTCTGCAGCGCCGGCGCCGACACCGCCGCCATCCGGCGGGTTGCCGAAGTTGCCGGAGTTGTTGTTGCGCTGGTTGAGGCCGCCCGACGCGATGGGCAGGCGTTGCAGGATATCGGCGGTCGAGGTGAGGCCGGTCTTGTCGATTTCTTCAGCGCCCACCGTGGTAATCGGCGCGATCTGGTCAAGCGGATCGACGCGGATGCGTGAACCGGTGATGACGACCGTGTCCCTCCCGTCCGTGTCCTGTTGAGCAAAAGCCGGGGCGGTCAGAGCGGTGGCAAGTGCCACGACGCTTAGACCCAACATAACCCGGCGACGAAGTGAACCACCCATCACTGTCTCCCTTGAAAAGCTACGCACGGGTCTATGCCCGCAGTGCCTCAATGGTTTGCCCCGGCAACAAAACTGTCAAACCTTATCGCGGTAAAGGGGAAGGCGGCATGACTTCGTTGCGCAATGGCGACAGTCGCCTGTTGGGCGAGTGCGACAATGTTCCGTGTACGGTGGATTAGCCTCGCGATTCCTTCGCGCGAGGCGCGAGCTCTGCGCCTACTTCACCGGATCCTTGCCCGGGCGATAGTCACGCTCCGCTTCCTTGAGAAGCGCGCTGAGCTCCATCGGCGGCTGCTTGAACTTTTCAGCCGCAAATATCGGCGCCTGGTCCGCATAGTGCGGCGAGGCGGCATCAAGCGTCGCCGAGCCGTACTGGTGGATCGTGTCGATCCTGTACGTGCCATCCGGCGCCCAGTCGGCTATCGCCACGTAAGTGTCGCCTGCGCGGCCGGAGCGGAACTTATCCTTCATCAGATCACCCGCGACGTAGACGGCGCGTAGCGTGTCCGGTCCGCCGTCGGTGGGCCATGATTGGCTGCCGCGCGCAACGCGGCTGACTTCGCTCCATTTCGGATCGATGCGGCCGACCGAGGCTTTCAGAAGCGATGCGGTGGCTTTGAGGGCGGCGAGGGCTTTGGTGCGATCGTAGGTGTCATGGATCTGGCTGCCCATCGCGGCCTGACCGGTGAATATGGTGAGCGCGGCGTTGCGGTTCTCCATGTCGGCGACGCCATTCCACGCCGCCACAACATCGAGCGCGGCCTTGAGATCTGCGTCCGTGCCCGGGTCCACGTTCCTGAAGTCGGCCTGCATCTTCATGACGTTGCTGCCGGGCGAGTATTTGTCATCCAGCTTGTAGGCGAAGAATTCCTCCCGGGTGATCGAGGTATCGGAGCCGAACAGTTCCTGACCGCGCAGGCCCCGATTGGTGACCAGCGTGTCGAGGCCGAACTCCCTCGGATAGTTCTCGGCCTTCGGATTGTCTTCCGGGCCGGACACCAGCAGCGGCGAGTGGTTGGAGTTCACGATATAGCCAGACTTCGGGCGGATGACCGACGGCAGCGCGGTCGGGGATTCCCAGCCCTTCCAGAGCGTTTCGGAAATGTCGCCAGGAAGAACCTTGGTGCGATCCCAGCCGGGTTCGCGCTTGGGCATGTGGGCGTTCCAGAAATAGGCGATGCCGCCTTTCGAGTCGCCGACGATGTAGTTCACCGATGGTATCGCGTTGTACTTGATCTGGGCGGCGCGCCAGTCGTCCACCGTTTTAGCCATGTTCATCGCGAGATACTGGTCGAGGTGGCCGAAATCACCCTTGCCGACATAGGACAACGCGAAGACGCCCTTGTCGGTGACGTAGACAGGGCC
>CANJXY010000228.1 GCA_947478925.1 Hyphomonadaceae bacterium
GACGGGTTCACCCTGGCCAGGTTCAGCGCTGAATTCGAGGCCGTGGCCGCACGCTGGGGCATGGACTGGGAGGTGATCGACGCGCGGGCAAAGCCCAACGTGCTGATCCTGGTCTCGACAGCGGACCACTGCCTCAACGACCTGCTCTATCGCCAGCGCATTGGCTCCTTGAACATGAACGTGCCGGCGATCGTCTCAAACCATCTGACCTGCGCCTGGCTCGCGGACCGGCATGGCGTCCCTTACTACCACCTGCCCAATGACCGGATCGGCAAGGAGACGGCCGAGGCGCGTATCCTCGAACTGGTCGATACGCTGAAAGTCGATCTGGTCGTGCTCGCGCGTTACATGCAGATCCTGTCGACGGAGATGAGCGCGAAGCTGGCCGGCAAGTGCATCAACATTCACCACTCATTCCTGCCAGGCTTCAAGGGCGCGAAGCCCTATACGCAAGCGTTCAACCGCGGTGTGAAGCTGATCGGCGCCACAGCGCACTACGTGACCAGCGATCTCGACGAAGGCCCGATCATAGTACAGGCGGTGGAGCCGACGAACCATGTCGACCAGCCGGATGTGATGACCGCGAAAGGCCGTGACACCGAAGCACGCGTTCTTGCACGCGCGGTAAAGCTGCACACGGAGGGGCGGATATTCCTCAACGGCGCGCGGACCGTGGTGTTCGAGTAGCGCCCCTAGTTCGGGGGGGCGTATTTGTTCAGCCAGGCCATGACTTCGTCGTGCCACTGAACGGAGTTCTGCGCCTTCAGGACCCAGTGGTTCTCTTCGGGAAAGTAGAGAAGCTTCGAGTCGACGCCTTTGCGCTGTAGCGCGGTGAAGGTGGCGATGCCCTGCTCCAGCGGCACACGGTAATCGCGGCCGCCATGGATCACGAGTTCAGGTTTCGACCAGTTCTGGACGAAATTGGCGGGGTTGAACGTCTCGTAGGTCGTGCCCGGGTTCCACGGGCTGCCGCCGTTCTCCCATTCTGAGAACCACAGCTCTTCCGTGGACGAGGCCATGAAGCGGGCGTCGTAGATGCCGTCGTGATTGACGAGGCATTTCCAAGGCGCGTTCCAGTTGCCGGCGATCCAGTTGACCATGAAGCCGCCATAGGAGCCGCCGAGTGCGCAGGCGCGGCCGCCATCGAGGAAGGTGTATTTGGAGAGCGCGTAGGCCCAGCCCTTCTGCAGGTCTTCCAGAGGGCGGTCGCCCCAATGCTGGCTGATCGAGTCCGTGAAGCCCTGACCGTAGCCGGTGGAGCCGTGGAAATCGATCATCACGACCGCATAGCCGCCGCCGGCATAGGTCTGCGCATTCCAGCGGTAATGGAAGAGGTTTCCGAACGAGCCCTGCGGGCCGCCATGGATGAGGAAGGCAACCGGGTATTTCTTGGCAGGATCAAAGTTGGCCGGCTTCACGACATAGCCGTAGACCGTCTCGTTGTTCCAGCCGGTGAAGGAGAATTGCTCGGCGGCGCCCATCTGGACGTCCTTGAGCCTCTCCGCATTGGCGTCCGTGAGTTTCACAGGCTTCGAGCCAGCCTTGGCAGGCAGGAAGAAGATCTGCGCAGGCGTGAGCAGATCATCCAGCGCGTAGACAATGCCCTTTGCATTGACATCGAAGGCGCTGACATGGCCAGGACCTGTGACGGGCGTGACCTTGTCGCTCTCTACATCGATGGCGAAGATGCGGGTCTGGCCGAGATCGCCGGCAAGCGCGTAAAGGGTTTTCGCATCAGCGCTCCAGGCGAGGGCGTCGGCCGAACGATCCCAGTTGGCGGCGAGCGGACGATCCTTGAAGCCGCCAGCGTCTTCCTCGCGGATCATGATCTGGTAGCGGTCGGCCTCGAAGCCGGGTCGCTTCATGGCGCGATAGGCCATCAGCTTGCCGCCCGGCGCATAGACCGGGCCGGCATCCCACGCGGTGTTCCGCGCTGTGGTGTTCTGCGGCGCAGCGGCGCCGTTGAGAGCAGAGATTTTCCAGAGATCATAATTGGTGGTCCACGGTTCGCTCTTCCCGGCGACCTTGGCGGAGAACACGACGGATTTGCCGTCGGCGGAAAAGCCATAATCGGTTTCATCGCCGAAGGGCTTGGTCGGGCTGTCCCCGTCGAAGCCTTGCATCAGCGGGCGCGG
The DNA here is from genome assembly GCA_947478925.1 of Hyphomonadaceae bacterium. Classification (GTDB taxonomy): domain Bacteria; phylum Pseudomonadota; class Alphaproteobacteria; order Caulobacterales; family Hyphomonadaceae; genus UBA7672. Next base: position 2,136 of record CANJXY010000228.1, read on the forward strand.
GTTGGACGCAGCGCCGGAGGCGTCGAGGTCCATCGCAAACAGCTGCGTGCGCGTACCGTCCGCCCATTCGTCCCAATGGCGGATGAAGAGGCGGTCGAAGACGATGCCATTGGCCTTGGCGCCGGCGGTTGCCTTCGGTGCTGCAGCCCTCTGCGTGGTGCACGCGAGCGAGGCGCAGTCGGGATAGACGGCCATGCTGACCAGCAGCGTCTTGCCGTCGGGCGAGGTGCGGAACGAGCCGACATCGAGCGGCAGGTCGGTGACCTTGACGGAGTTGCGGGTCGCGATGTCGGTGCGCCAGACCTGTGACGCGCCGCTGCGGCTAGAGAGAAAATAGATGCTGCGGCCATCGGCCGACCAGCGCGCACTGCTAACGCCGCCATCGGAGGCCGGCAGACGGACGGGCGCAGGCGCCTTGTCGTTGAGATCAACCAGCCAGAGCTCATTCGCCGCCTTGTTGGCGTCGTAGTCGGCGACGCGGCGCGCATAGATGACCCAACGTCCATCCGGCGAGATCCGCGGATCACTGAGGCGATCGAGCGTGACCATATCGCGTGCCGTAAAGGGACGCGCACTGACGGCGGGCGCGAGGGTCAGGGCGAACATGCCGGCGATGGCCAGGCCAAGAAGTGTCTTTTTCATTTGAAGCATCCGTGGGGATTCAAATTGCGCCAAACGTCTAGCGCGCGAGATGGATCAGGACCAGCCCAGGCGCGGGGCGGATGATGCCATCCTGATTCCCCAGGGATTGGGGGCGGGAAAGGCCGATGAATTGCCCGATTTGAGATGCGGGCGATTAGCGCGTGTAAGGATCGCCCAGGCGCTTCAGCGCCAATTCGGCCTTCGCTACGTCCTGCGGTGTGTCGATACCGGCCGAGGGAAGTTCTGAAGCTGCCACTGGCACGGCGTAAACACTGAGCCCATTCTCGATGAAGCGGAGTTGTTCGAGACCTTCGAGCTCTTCGTAGCGCGAGGGCTTCAGGGCGGCGATACGGTCCAGAGCGTTGCGGGAATAGCCGTAAAGGCCGACGTGCTGGAACACGGGCGATAGCGGGCCGGCGGCGCGCATCTTCGCTTCGCTGCGGATGGCGGGGAGGATGTTCTTCGAAAACCAGATAGCGCGGCCGTCGTCGCCGCGGATGCAGGTGGTGCCCGAGAACGGCGTCGATCTCTTGTGCTCACGCAGGGCGTCGAGCGCTTCCCAGGTGAGGTTGATCACCGGCGTCACCACATCGGCGCGCTGGGCGCTGTCGATCAGGGCGGACACATGGGCGGGCGGCGTGAAAGGCGCATCCCCCTGCAGGTTGACGATGAAGTCGGCCTCCGGGGCGGCAAGTTCGGCGGCAGCGCGGCAGCGATCCGTACCCGATGGAAGATCAGGATGCGTCATCACCGGCTCAGCGCCAATCTCGCGGGCGTGGGCGGCGATGCGGTCGTCATCCGTGGCGACGAGAACGCGCGCGCCGGTCGCCTGCCCCGCCTTGCGTGCCGCGGCAACGGTGCGGGCCAGCATCGAGACGCCGTTGATGGGATGCAGCGGCTTTCCCGGGAAGCGCGTGGAGGCGTAGCGCGCAGGAATGACGATAACCGACTTCACGCCAGCCCCGCCTTCAGGAGATCATGCATATGGATCAGGCCGACCGGCTTGCCATCCTCGAGCACGAACATCTGCGTAATCTTGCGTTCGTTCATGATACGCAGGACGTCAGCAGCGAGTGAAGCAGGATCGGCTGTGCGCGGCCCCTTCGTCATGACATCGTCGATGGTCGCGACCGACCTGCCCGTCGTGATGTAGCGGCGCAGGTCACCATCAGTGACCAGTCCTGCAAGCGTCCCATCCGGGTGAGTGACGCCGAGAACGCCGAACCCCTTGGCGGACATCGCCTTGACGCCCTCGATGAAGGGCGCGCCTGAGGCGACCAGCGGAAGCTCGGTCGATTTGTGCATGACGTCGCCAGCCGTGCGCAGCATGGCGCCAAGTTTTCCGCCCGGATGGAAAACCTTGAAGTGATCCGCCTTGAAGCCTTTGCTTTCAAGCAGCGCGACGGCGAGCGCATCGCCCAGGGCAATCATCAGCGTCGTGGATGTCGTTGGGGCGTTGGTTTCGGCGCAAGCCTCGGCGGCGTCCGGCACTTGCAGCAGGATATCCGCGGCGCGGCCCAGCGTTGAGTTGGCCTGCGATGTCATGCCGATCAGCGGGATGGAATAGCGCTTGGCGTAGCTCAGCATGTCGGCAAGCTCTTTGGTCTCGCCGGATTTTGAGAGGGCAAGAACAACATCGTCCTGACCGATCATTCCGAGGTCGCCATGACTGGCTTCGGTCGCGTGGACGAAATAGGCTTGAGTGCCGGTCGACGCCATCGTCGCGGCGATCTTGCGCGCCACATGGCCCGACTTGCCGATGCCGGTGCAGATCACCCTACCCTTGGCCGCCAGAATCGTGTCGACCGCCTTGACGAAACGGTCATCGAGACCGTGCGCCAGAAGGGTGAGCGCTTCGGCCTCGAGTTCGAGGACGCGGCGAGCGATCAGGATGTGAGAATGCTCCGGCATGCGCCGCATTTGAACCAGTTTTACGCGAATGTCATCTCTCGGCTTCGCGTGTGCAGAGTATCGGCAAGGAAGCGTTGAGGACGGCGCCCGGGCAGGTTACTCTGTTGGCGGGGATAGGAGTTTCGTGTGCGTGGTTTTGTGATTTTTCTCGGCCTCCTGCTCATGATCGGCGGGGGTGCGGTGGCAGGCGCCCAATATGCGCCGATCGACCTTTCAAGCATCCAGGTGCTCAATCAGGTCTTCGATCAGGTTCCCGGTTCGCGCGAATTCCTGAAGACGCCAATGGCGCTTTACACGGGTGGCGGCACAGCCGGATTCGGCTTCCTGCTGATCATTATCGCAGCGGCGACAGGCGGTAAAAAGAAGACCAAGGACCGCCCCGTGGTGAAGCCGCCGGAGATGGCGCGCGAGAAGCCGCAGCGCGCAGCCAAGGCCAAACTCGCCCCCAAGGCTGCTAGCGCGCCCCCGCCGGCAGCAGAGCCTGCGCCACCCCCGCCGGTCGCGCCGCCCATGCCGGCAACGCCCAAGGCGCCTCCGATGGTGGCAACGCCTGCCCCGCCGCAGCCTGCACCTGTCGCGCCGCCAGCCCAGCCGGCACCGCCACCCGCTGCGCCTGCCGCTCCCCAGCCAGTCGCAGCAGCGCCTGTCCCGCAAAGGCCCGCGCCTCCTGCCGCTCCAGCAGCGCCTCAGCCTGTTATGGCTGCGCCCGCTCCGCCAACACCCGCAGCACCCGTCGCTGCTCCCGTGTCAGCTTCAGCAGCCGCCGCAGCCACGGAGGCGGCGCGTAAACCGCAAGCCTCCGCTCAACCGCCTGCAGCAACCGTGGGAGCGCCCCCAGCTGACCCACGCATTGTGAACCGCAAGCGCGTGCAGGATCTGGTGACAATCAACGACGCCCTGAAGGCATATCACGCCAAGAACGGCGCATATCCGCAAGCCGC
>CANJXY010000229.1 GCA_947478925.1 Hyphomonadaceae bacterium
CAGAACATGTGGCTGGCGCCGGTCGATGGCGGACCGGAAAAGCAGCTGACCAGCGATGGCGGCGCTGCAGCCCGCGTTCGGCACGGGGTTGGCAGCTATCTTTATCTCGAAGAGTTCGCGGTCTCGCAGCCAGTTTGGTGGTCGCCCGATGGCGGCAAGCTGGCGTGGATGCGGTATGACGAGGGACGCGTGCAGGATTATTTCCTGCCGCTCAACCAGTCACACCTCGTGCCGTCCATTCTGGTCGAAGCGTATCCGCATCCGGGGACCGACAATCCGGTTGCCGATCTTGTCGTCTACGATGTCGCTACCGGCGCCACGACGACGATGGACGTACGCGCGGGCAAGCCCTTCGCCGACGATGTCGTCGGTCACTATGTCTGGGCCGGCGAGTGGACGAAAGATGGATCCGAAATCCTCGTCCGGCGGGCCGACCGGCTACAGAAGACGATCGATCTCGCTGCCTGCTCGCCCACAAGCGGAAAGTGCCGCAGCGTGGTGCAGGAGAGCCGCCCGGCGACATGGGCGACAGTGTCGCCGCCGCGTTTCCTGGAAGACGGCAGGCGCTTCATCTGGACGTCGGAACGCAATGATTTCCGTAATCTCTATCTCTACGACCTCAGCGGAAAACAGCTGGCGCAGCTGACCCGAAATGATTTCGACATGGTCGATGTCGTGCGCGTGGACGAGCGTACGGGATGGATCTGGTACATGGCGCGGTCGGGCGACAATCACATGCTCGTGCAGCTCCATCGCGTGCGGCTGAACGGCCGTGATGACACGCGCCTCACCTATCCCGGAGCGACGCACCGGATCGATTTCTCGCCGGACGGAAAATACTTCGTCGACATCGAACAGGCGCACGACCAGCCGCCAGCCTCGCGCCTGCGGGATGCGACCGGCCGGCTGATCTCCACCATCGCGATTAGCGATATGTCACGCTTCGATGCGCTGGGGCTGAAGAAGGCCGAGGACTTCACATTCACAGCGGCCGACGGCAAGACACGTCTGCACGCACAGATGCAGTTCCCGTCGAACTTCGACCCCGCGAAAACCTATCCGATGCTGGTGAGCGTCTATGGCGGGCCAGGCTCGAACGGGCTGTCGGAGAACTTCGTCCTGCCAGCGCCACTCAGCGAGCTCGGCTTTCTTGTCCTGAAGGTCGATGCGCGGACCAATGCCGGGCAGGGCCGAAAACTGCTCGACCAGTCCTACCAGCAGCTCGGCATTGTCGAGGTCGACGATATTGCCGCCGGGATCCGCGCAACGTGGGCGCGGCCCTATGTCGACCGCCGCCGCGTCGGCATCTACGGCACATCCTATGGCGGGGCGGTTTCAGCGCTGATGCTGATGCGCCACCCGGACGTTGTGCAGGCTGCGGTCGCGAATTCTCCGGTCACGGACTATCGGCTGTATGATACGGCATATTCGGAGCGCTTCCTTGGCCTGCCAGACGCAAGCCCGGCGGCCTATGACCAAGCGGCGGCGCTGACCTACGCCAGCCGGCTCACCGGATCGCTGCTGCTCTACTACGGCACCTCGGACGACAATGTTCACCCCAACAATGCCCTGCAGCTGATCAAAGCCCTGCAGGCGGCGGGGAAAAGCTTCGAGCTTCAGGTGGGGCCAGACCGGGGGCACACGTCGCTGGACCTGACCAGGATGATGGAGTTTTTCATCGAACGCCTGGTGATGGATCGCCGCGACGATCCGCCCCTCTAAGCCATGGGATAAAACCCTGAACTCAGCTATCCGAACGAATTCAATAACTTAATTGTCACACTTTTGTCGTGCCGCGCCCGCGACAAGAGTCAAGTGATTAATTATACGCGGTTTTCTGCTTTCCAGAGCAAGCCTATGGCCCCATCCCCCCGTCTGCGTGCTATACGCTGCCCCGGTGCAGGCTGGACTTCCAAAAGGAAGCCGGTGGCCTGACCGCTGGGGAGCAGGAAGACCGGATCGGCACGCCGGTTGTCCGCGTGTAAGTCTCAAGGGGTGCTGCGCGTGCAGTCATTCAAGATCGTCGGGCGGACGTCTGCAGGCGTCAGCCAGCCAGACACACAGAACGTCCCTGAACCCGGCGCCGCCCGGACTGCCTACGTGGCTGTCGACGCAGGATTTGCGCGACGACCGCCGGAGCAGCGTCTCGAGATGCCCGCCCAGCCGCTGTTGACGCGCCGGAGCAGGCCCGAGCGCGAAACCGACGGGAAGTGGCGCTTCCTCATCATCGTTTTTGGCGCCGTGATCGCCACGGGCTTTGCCGGACAGGCGATGCTGGGCAGCTTTTCAGCCGGCGGCGTCAACGGATTTGAGTGGACTGCCGTCGGACTTTTCACTGCAAACTTCTTCTATCTTTCGGTCGCCGCCCTCACCTGCTTTGCCGGCGCGATGATCCTTCTGACCTCGGCGAAGCCCCCGGCGCCGTCGAAGGAGCTTCCGGTAAAGGGCAGCCGCACCGCCATCATCATCGCGATCTACCAGGAGAAACCCTCCAAGGTGATCGCCGCTGCAGAAGCCATGTGGGACAGTCTCAAAGACCTCGGCGCCGAAAAAGGCTTCGAGGTCTTTTTCATCAGCGACACCATGGATCCCGCCCTCGTCGAGATCGAGGAACAGGCCATGCAGGACCTGATTGGCCGCCGTGTGGGCGAGCCTTTCTGGTATCGCCGCCGCCTTGAGAACACCCAGAAGAAGCAGGGCAACATCAACGACTTCGTCCAGCGCTGGGGCGGCCGTTACGACTACATGCTGGAACTCGACGCCGACAGCCTGCTCTCGCCCGAAGCCATGCTCGAGCTGGTGCGGCGCATGGATGCGCGGCCGCGCACGGCCCTGATCCAGACGTTGTTCGCAATCGTTGGCGCACGGACATATTCGGCGCGCTCGCAGCAGCTGGCGCTGCGTGTTCATGGCGGCCTGTTTGGCGCAGGCCTGACCTGGTGGTCAGGCGGGGCTGGAAATTTCTGGGGCCACAACGCCATCATCCGTCTGGCGCCTTTCGCCAAGCATGCCGCACTGCCGGACCTGCCGGGCCGGGAGCCGCTCGGCGGCAAGATCCTGAGCCACGACTTTGTCGAAGCCGCCCTCCTCCGCCGCGCCGGTTGGCGCGTGGAAATCGCAGGCGACATCGTGGGGTCCTACGAAGAAGCGCCTCCGACCATCGTCGACCTCGCCGCGCGCGATCGCCGCTGGTGCCAGGGCAATATCCAACAGGTGCAGATCCTGTTCGCCCGCGGCTTCGACTGGCTCTCCAAGGTGCATATCTTCGCGGGCCTGATGAGCTATGTCTCGGGCCTGCTCTGGCTGAGCCTTGTCGTGATGGGCGTGCTCATCGCCTGCAATGCCAAATTCTTCGACACCGAGATGCTGGCAGCTGTGCCGCCTGATCCGACAGCGGGGCTGCGTCTGCTGCTGATCTCGGCGGTTCTGCTGACCTCGCCGAAATGGCTGGCGATCATTCTGTGGTGCGCTGGAAAACTGCCTGGCTGGGATCGCTCGCCCCGCTTCCTCGTGGCTGTCGTCTGCGATCTGGGGATGACGGCGCTGATGGCGCCGATCATCATGGTAAACCATGCCGGCTCGATCCTCTCGACGCTGATGGGCGTCGATGGCGGCTGGCGTCCGCAGGTACGCGACCGCAACGGCTTTTCATGGAGCGATCTCGTCCGCCACTATCGGCAGCACATGATTTTCGGGATCTTGCTGCTGGTTGCGTCCTTCGCAGTGTCGCCGAGCTTCATGCTGCAGAACCTGCCGATGGGATGCGTGCTTCTGTTCGCACCGCTGGTTGCGCGCCAGATCTCGGGCGTTGCGCGTCGCGGGTCTGTCTCTTGGCGCTTGATGGCGACGCCGGACGATCTGGCCCAGCCGGATATCGTGCGCCGCGCCGAACTGCTGGCGGCGCGCGGCACGACGGAAGTTCGGCGACTGGCCCATCCGCGCCGCAGCCGCCAGATGAACCGCATGGGTCTCGTGGTCCGCCGCGCCATGCGCCGGGTTCGCAAACTGCAACAGCCGGGCGCCTACAGGCGCGATGCGGACTAGCTTTCGCCAGCTGGCCGCCGCTCCCTGCTTACTCCCGAGGTAATTGTTCCCGACGCGCGCTCAGGGCACTTAGGACAACTGCGTGTGACGCAGGGCCATGGTGAAAGATAGAGCAATGCTGGGCTTCCGTATCCTGCTTGTCCTCATGCTGCTGGTGTTGATCGCGTACACGGGTGTCGTGATCGCAAGCCATGGCTGGAATCTGTTCCCCGTGTTTTTCGGAGACATGACGGCGATGACATGGCCGGGCCAGTTCAACACGGACTTCATGGGCTTCCTCATCCTGTCGGGACTTTGGACGGCCTGGCGTCACCATTTCTCGCCGCTGGGCCTGCTGCTTGGCCTGATTGCCTTCTTCGGCGGCATCATTTTCCTGACGATCTACCTGCTTGTCGTCAGCGGCGGCGCGAAGGGCAATGCCAAGGTGCTCCTGCTCGGACCGCGGCGAGCAGCCGGCTAAGCGCTGGCAGTCCAGAACGTCTACCAGCTATGCCGCAGGCTGAGCCAGAATGCGGATTCAGGATCAGCATCGGCAACGTGATTGGGCTGCATTGCTAGGGCTGCGGCCGCTTCGAATGTCGTTGCCGCGCCAAGGCGCGTGATCCACGCCGCTTCCAGATCGACTTCACGACCCGAGGGCGTGAGACCCGCGGTGCGGGATTCGTAGATCAGGCGGCCGGACTTCGTGACTTCAACCGGCGCCTCGAAAGTCAGCGCCCCGCCCTCCGCCCGGCGCGGTTGCGCAGCCGTGAGACGCACATCACCGCCAGCGAAGGGGTGCTGGGCGCTGAGCGTCCAGCTTGAGGTCCACAGGCCCGCGACGTTGACGCGATCGACCTGCACGTCGGCGGCTTCGACCGCGCCGGAGAACGTCCATGCGCCAACATTACGGCTTGCTTCGAGGCTGACGGCGTTCATGCGCGTCTGGTCATCGCCGCCAAAGCGGCTTTGCAATGTGCCGCCGAGCGTGGCGTTGGCGTCGCGCAGCGAGGCGTAGCCGAGGCGCACGGCCCAGTCGTCTTCCTCATGGCCGAAGCCGATGCTGTTGGAGCTGCGTCCGCTTCCGGTAGAGGTGCGCGCGTCGAACTGCAGTGGGCCGAAGGTTTGCTTGATGCTCGACCAGGAATCTCCGGAGCCAAGCGTTGCGGGACCCGAAGGATCTTCGACCAGCGTCATGCCCGGCGTCAGGCGTTGCGGACCACCGCCACGTCCGACGGCGACGTGGCTATCGCCGAAAGCATAGCTGAACTGGAAAGTGGCATCGGGCGCTTCTGCCCAGGGCGTCCGCGGGTCGTAGACGGGCTCGGGGGCGTTGAACCACGATAGTTGCGCCGGTCCCAGTTCGAAGGCGCGAGCCTGTCCACGTGCGTAGTCGGCGCGCAGGACGAAGTCGCCGAAGGCTGCGCGGCCGGGCTGCATGCGCGTGTTGTCGGAACGAAAGCCGCGCTTGAACATGTCCTGGAAGACGACATCGTTGAACGCGCCCGAATTCGTCGCCCAGTCGCCCAGCGCGCCGCTGGCCGGCCCGAGCGTCTCTGCGACATCGACCTGTTCGCCCCCAAAGTTGAAGCTGGCGGTTCC
>CANJXY010000230.1 GCA_947478925.1 Hyphomonadaceae bacterium
ATGGGTGCGGGCATCTACCTGCAGACAACGGGCGCCAGGATGCTGCGGAGCAAGACGCCATGATCTTCGCCTGGATGGGCTGGACCCTGCCGACCGGACTGTTCTTCGGTTTTATCGCTCTTGCGCTTGTGACACTCGGCGTCCTTACGAAGCTTGCCCCCAACAACGAGCCGCGTATCGGCGTCCTTGGTGTAGCCACCCAGCGCGGCGATCGCTTCTTTCTGAGCCTGCTCGGGGCAGCCTTTATCCACCTCGCCTGGATTGGTCTTGCCCCCAAAGAACTTACGCTCTGGATCGCCACCGCTGCGTCAGTTGTTTACGCGGCGCTCGTTTTCCGATTTGCTTGATACCGGAAATACGAATCCGGCGCCGTGAGAGCGTTGGCAGGGAGGACTTCATGTTCAGTACGCGGTCGCGCGGGCTTTCGCTCGCCTTCGCATCGACTTTGATGGCATCAGCATTCGCGCTTGCGGCATGCGGCGGTCCGCAGGAGCCTGCGGCGGCGAAAACGCCAAACCCGAACGCTGCCGCCGAGATCAAGAAGTTCCTCGACAGCGAGATCAACGGCCTCTCCACGCTGGATCGCCCCGCGCAGGAAGCGGAACTGACCTGGTTCGCCAACGCCGCTGCACCGTTCCAGGGCATGAAGATCACCGTGGTGTCCGAGAACATCGCCACCCACGACTATGAATCCCGCGTCCTTGCGCCTGCTTTCAGCGCGATCACCGGCATTGAAGTGACGCATGAGACGATCGGTGAGGGTGACGTTGTCGATCGCCTGCAGCGCCAGATGCAGACTGGCGAGAACATTTACGACGCCTACGTAAACGACTCGGACCTCATCGGCACGCACTGGCGCTACCAACAGGTGCGTAACCTCACCGACTGGATGGCAGGCGAGGGCAAGGACGTTACCAGCCCGACGCTCGATCTTCCCGATTTCATCGGCTCCAGCTTCACGACAGCTCCCGACAAGAAGCTCTATCAGCTGCCCGACCAGCAGTTCGCGAACCTCTACTGGTTCCGCTATGACTGGTTCTCGGATCCGAAGAACAAGGCCGACTTCAAGGCCAAGTATGGCTATGACCTCGGCGTCCCTGTGAACTGGTCAGCATACCAGGATATCGCCGCTTTCTTCACCGGCCGTACGATCGACGGGAAGAAAGTTTATGGCCATATGGACTATGGTAAGAAGGACCCCTCGCTCGGGTGGCGCTTCACCGATGCATGGCTGTCGATGGCCGGCGCTGGCGACAAGGGCGAACCCAACGGACTGCCGGTCGACGAATGGGGCATTCGCGTCAACGAGAAGTCGCAGCCTGTCGGCTCCTGCGTTGTCCGGGGGGGCGACACTAATGGCCCTGCCGCGGTCTACTCCATCGTCAAATATCTCGACTGGCTGAAAAAGTACGCCCCGCCCGCAGCCCAGGGCATGACCTTCTCTGAATCCGGTCCGGTGCCCTCGCAGGGCGACATCGCGCAGCAGATGTTCTGGTACACCACCTTCACCGCCGACATGGTGAAAGAGGGGCTGCCCGTGGTTAACACTGACGGCACGCCGAAATGGCGCGTCGCCCCGTCGCCGCACGGCGCTTATTGGGAGCCGGGCCAGAAACTCGGTTATCAGGATGCCGGCGCGTGGACGCTTATGACCAACACACCCGCCGAACGCGCCAAGGCGGCCTGGCTCTATGCGCAGTTCGTGACGTCCAAGACGGTCGACGTGAAGAAGAGCCACACCGGTCTCACCTTCATTCGCGAGAGCACGATCCAGGACAAGTCATTTACCGAGCGGGCCCCCAAGCTGGGCGGCCTGATCGAGTTCTATCGTTCACCCGCGCGCGTGCAGTGGTCCCCCACCGGCACCAATGTACCTGACTATCCCAAGCTCTCGCAGCTCTGGTGGCAGAACATCGGCGACGCCGCCGCCGGCACGAAGACGCCACAACAGGCAATGGACGCTCTGTGCAAGGCACAGGAAGACGTGATGGCGCGTCTCGAAGAGCTGAATGTGCAGGGTGACAAGGGCCCGAAACTGAACCCGGAAGAACCCGCGCAAACCTGGTTCGACCGTCCTGGGGCTCCAAAGCCCAAGCTCGCCAACGAAGAGCCGAAGCCGGAAACCATCGACTACGACACGCTGATCAAGAGCTGGCAGAAGTAGGCTGGAAAAACAAAGGCCTCGCGGGTTCGCCGCGAGGCCAGTTTCCGGGTTGAGATCAGGAACAGCTCGCCTGGCGACGGATCGCCGTGCAAACGTCATGAATCCACAACGACCAGATGCCTGCTTGGTCCGGGTCCATCAATACCGGCTGGCCGGATTGTTTTTGAAAATTCACAAAACCGGTGTGCTTTCAGGCGCCTTCCGGACGGGCGCGCATAACAAGCAGGCGGATGTCCGTTGCCGCCCTTTCGCTCGCGCCGGTCGGAGTAAGCTGGGCAGCGTTCCGGGTTTCAGCTTGCACCGGCCCGAAATCCAGCTAGGAAGACGCCTCACGTGACTGCGAATGCTGCACGGGGAGGTGGCCGAGTGGTCGAAGGCGCACCCCTGCTAAGGGTGTAAAGGGGTAACCCTTTCGAGAGTTCGAATCTCTTCCTCTCCGCCAGCATCCGGTCATAGTGATCTGAATGTGTTGGCAATTCGAAACGGTAGCCGCGGCTGACCCTACCGCTACCCCCCACTGGGGGCATGCCCCGCAGGTGGTGTAGAAGTTTAGCGCGGTGGAGAATTTTACCGAAGGGCGGCGCGCGGACCGCAAGAGCCAGCCCGCGTCGGCCCTTGCTCCGTGTTGCGTGCGGCGCGACGCGATCGCCCGCACGATGTGAATGCCAGACTTCCAGAGTTCCGGGGTGACTACTTCTTCTTTGCCGCCTTGCGCGTTGGCGCTGTCGCCGCGCGCGCCGCGACCCCGGTGTTGTGTGACGCAAAAACGGTCCTGAGCACGTCGATCATCTGGAGATGTTCAGGGCTATCCAGTTCGACGAGCCAGCCCTCGCCATCGGCATGCCAAGCGAATTTTTTCTTTCTGAGGGCGGCGCTGAACAGGTCCGGGTCGACCCCAACGCTCCGTGCCATTACCAACGCTGAGGTTTTCGGCATCGGAATTCTCCGTACGGTTTGAGATCAGAAAAGAACTGCAGTCGCGTTCCAGCTTTTTATCGCACAGCATCATTGGCGCAAGCAAAGCGCCTTCGATCAGCCTTTGAATTTCGCGCGCGCCAGCACTCTGATCGGCAAGCGCGGTCACATCGATCAGCGGTTCTTGATATCTATTTTGCTGCGCCTCTGCGCCTCTGCGTCCTGCTGCCTGTCGCCACCTCAAGGACGCACACCAGCGCCGAGACTGTGGCTCATCCCTGCAAATCGCCCCGCTGTGACGATGACATGTGCCGATCTTTGCGTCGTCATGCGCCTAAGTTTATGGTTTTCAACGCAGTAAGATCGCTGTGCAAATCTGCTTTGCGGCCACTTTCTGTCCGCCACCCGGTTGCGCGCTTCGCGGCATGGCCCAGGGATCCTCGGCTTCACTTAAGGGCAGTTTGCCAATAACTCGGACATCATGAGCAGTAACCCGAGTCGCCGCGACCCGTACGATGCGTTGCCGTACGTCTCGATGCCCATCACCTACAGCCAGCCCGCGTTGCTGGCGGCGCAGGCCCATTTGCGCGGCATCGATGCGCCACCCGCCGAAACCGCGAGCGTGCTGGAGATTGGGGCGGCGTCAGGGGGCAATATCATCCCCCTCGCGGTGCGCTATCCGCGCGCGCACTTTCACGGCGTTGATCTCGCCGCTGCGCACGTCGAGATCGGCCGGCGCAGCATTACCGAGCTTGGTTTGTCCAATGTGACGTTGGAGCAGGGCGACATCGTCGACGCTGATTTCGGCGGCCGACACTTTGACTACATCATCTGCCACGGCGTCTTCAGCTGGGCGCCGCCGGAGGCTCAGCGCGCAATTCTGAAGGTGTGCGCCGATACCCTGTCGGACAAAGGTATTGCCGCCATCAGCTACAACGTCTTCCCCGGCTGGCATGTGCGGAACGTGATCCGCGATATCTGCCTCGAGCATACGCGCAAGGGTGGTCCGCCGCGCAGCCAGGTTGCTGCTGTACGAGCCCTGCTCAAGGGCATAGCCGAGGCGTCGAGCGACAATGACCCCTACGGCGCAATCGTGCGTGCCGAAGCTGCGCGCCTTAGCGCTCGGCCCGCCTCGTACATTCTCGGGGAATTGTTGGCGGTTTATAACCAGCCCTTCCACATACGCGAAGTGATCTCACAAGCCGGAGATCACGGCCTCGCCTATCTGGGCGAGGCCGACCTGATGTCCTCCGTACCCGAATATTTTGCACCGATGGCTGCGCAACGCATCCGCGCGACGGCTGGAAGCAGCCCGATCGCCGTAGAACAGTACGCCGACATGTTTTCGGGTCGGACGTTCCGCCGATCGCTATTCACGCACGCTGAGTGTCGCGCGCAGCCACCATCGCCGACGCCTCTCCTGTCGCTCCACATTACGGCGAACCCTCGCGCGCAGGCGACGGACGCGGCCGTCGAGCCGGCACTCGCCGCAGTCCATGAAATGCTGACAAAGCAGTATCCAGCCTCAGTGGCCGTCGCAGACCTCGTCGCGGCGGCCGGGCAAGCAGTGCTGCCCGCGCTCTATGAGATGGTTGCGCGCGGCCGCGCGTCCGTTTCAACCGTGCCGGTCGCACTCGGATTGGCGGACCAGTCGCGGCCGGTCCTGTGGCGCGTTGCGCGTGCCGACGCCGCGACGGGCCAGCCGTGGGTGACAAACCTGCTCCATGCGCCCGTGCTGTTGAACCCGCTTCTCCGCGCTCTTGGGCCGTTGATGGACGGCGCCAAGACGCGCGATCAGCTCGTCAGCGCGCTTGAGGCCGCGTTGCGGTCCGGGGCGCTCTCGGAGACTGATCTGCCGCGTATCGAAAATGGCGGTGCAGCGAACAGGCTTGCGTCCACGGTCGATCGCCTCGTGGCGCATTGCGCGCGCAATGGCCTGCTTGCGCCCTAGCAGAAAAGGCAAAGGCCGGCCCCGATATGTTCAGGAGCCGGCCTTCAGTTTTCAGTCTCGCGTTACGATTGCGGCTACTTCTAGAGTTGCAGCAGCGAGTAGTCGGTCGAGACCTGGTGGTCGCCCGGACCGGTTGTGTCCATGCCCGAGAGCAGGTCGTGCGTGCTCAGGAACAGGTCGGTATGGGAAGACATGTCGATGCCGATCATCTCGTGACCCGATTGCAGAGCCGTGAAGTGATCGACCAGGTCGCTGGCCGTCAGCACGTTGGTGTGGTTCAGGAGTTCCATCAGCTGGAAGTCGCTCTCCACACCTGCGCCCGCGTTGAGATGCAGATCGTTGGCGCTGAAGGTCGGGATGCTGCTGGCCGAGAGGCTTGAGATCCCGCCGGCAGCAAGGCTCGGAATAGCCGTGGGAACAACGCCTGGGACACCGGTGATGATGTCCTGCGGACGCGCCGTCCCGACAAGCGTGTCAGCGCCGCCGTTTGAGTCGAACACGACACGGTGGGAGGAGGTAAGGCCCGAGATGTTGA
>CANJXY010000231.1 GCA_947478925.1 Hyphomonadaceae bacterium
CTGCCGCGATGCGCACCCGGAAGCCAAGCGCCAGCATTCCGGCGAGTGCAAGTTGGACCGGGATCAGCCAGTTCGCGGTTGGCCCAAGCAGTCTGATCTCGAGGTCGGGAAAGAACAGGGTCGGTTGTGCCTGGAGCAGAGAACCATGGCGAGGGGAAAGACCGAGCGCAGCGTCCGCCATCTCGATTGCGAGTCCTATCCGCAGGACGAGCAGCGCTACGGGCAAGATATGATCGCCCCAGCGACTCTGAAAACGTTCGCGTCGTCCCGCCAGCGCCGCGTCGAGCCCCTTCCCAATTAGGATCGCCGCGAGCGCTGCCAGCGCGACCAGTCCCAGAATGGGTCCAAAATTACGGAGGAGTTCGGGAGGCGGAGCGGTGATCAGAACCTGCATCTGATAAGGTGTCAAAAGCCAGCGTTCGTGGGCGATTGCCCCTGGTGCGCCCACGGTTATTGCTGTCGCGAGACCCGCCGCAAAAGCTATGCGATGATTTCTGTTCACTGACACACACCCTCCGGAACCCGAAGGTTGCAGCGAAGGCTGTGCCAGGTTGACGGGCGCCTTCCACTTAGCGCGCGGGAGCGTCGGCGTCCTTGGAGGCTCCCTGCTATCTGGCCGGTGATGTGAAACCCCGACAGGGGCCCATGGCCCCCGCGAGGCTCACTTGCACTCTACTGCGGGGCGAATTGGGCAGCCCGCTTACACCCGCTAGCGACCCTGCGGGCGGTTGGTAAGATAATCTCGAGGGCAGCTCGAAGCGCCCGGGGAGAGTTTTACGATGACGACCAATGAGCAGATTGTTCAGCAGTTCATCAGGTGCTGGTCGACCCTTGATGTCGATCGCATCGTCGATTTTTTTGCCGAGGATGGGGTCTATCACAACATGCCGCTCACACCTGTCGCTGGCCGGGCCCAGCTGCGCGGGTTCATCGCGGCCTTCATCAAGAACTGGGCGGCAACGGAGTGGGAGATTGTCAATCTGGCGTCGGCCGGTCCTTTGGTTTTTGCCGAGCGGATCGACCGCACACGTGTGGGCGACAAGACTATCGATCTACCCTGCTGCGGCGTGTTCGAACTGCGAGACGGTAAGATCAGCCTATGGCGCGATTATTTCGACATGAACTCCTATGTCCAGGCGCTGGCGAAGTGACCGTTGTTGATCCATCTTCCGCCTGATTGGCACAGCCATCGTGAGTGACGCGGTTTTGAGCGCCCGGGCATTCGCAATGAGATGACCGAGCGATGGGTTGGGGTCCTTCGTCGCCGTTCGCTTGCCCCAGAGTCAGGGTCAGAATTCGTCTGGCGTCACACAGATCACGGTTTCAGAAGAGACTGTTGTTCTTCGCGCGCTTCGCTGGTGTCGCGGTGAACCTCCTCGCGGATCACGCGTGTCGTGACCTCATCGAGATAGTGCGTGAGGGCGGCGCTGAGCTCCTTGAATTCGGGCCAGAGAACTTGATCAAGAAATTTCTTCGGGACGCGCAACATGACCGTCGTCGTTCTTTGCCGAGGCAGCCGATACGGCTTCAAGCCGTAACGTCGACACAGCGCCAGGAACAACCTTCGGGTCCACAGATCAGACAGGGAAAACTGCATCTCGATCGGCGGGTCGCTGCCCTCAAGTTCCGCCAGACGCGCGCGGATGCGCTCAAGTCCGGCCTCAGCGGCATTCTTCTCTCCAGGGGTGCCTGCGCCGGCGAACAGGGCTTCAAGCTTGCGTAGCTTCTCACGCAGAAGCGCTTCATTGCTCATAGGGATCGCTCGGTGTGCCTGAACAAGATCCGGGGCCTCGAAAAGTGGACGATCGCAGCAGTGAAGCTGCGCCCGGATTGGCTGCAGCGGGCCGAAATACGCCTCACCCAGCGCCTGGCGGTCAAGGGCACTCTGTGGCCCCCCTCATTGCCACGCGCAAGGTCGCGGCTGACCCAAGGCCAAGCCTCTGACACGCGCTCAAGCCCTGAGGCAGACATCACTGCACTTGATCGTCCGCCACAACTTTGAAACGCGGATCGCCACGTTCCGGGTTGCGGTGAACTCGGGCGCCAAGCCAGCGATTGAGCCAGCCGGAACTTTTCTCGGCCGGTTCGTCTTCGTCCGTCGTTTGGAGGGTGCTCAAGGTGTCGGCGCTGGCGGCGCTGCTGGCGAAGCGACGCAGGCAGCCTCTGGCTCTGTCTCACGCGCCGTGGCGCAAGCCTGCAGGTCTACGGTGGCGATCCATTCGATCCCCTCGCCGAACTCATGCCGGCGGTTATTGTCCTTCTCGCCTTCGCGCACGACGTTGATGCGTTCCTTCAGCAGATCGTATTCAGCGTACGGCTTCAGCAAGCGGTCCACGAGGTCGGCGTTGCAAAGGGCCCGCTCGACACAGACCTGGACGGCGTCAAAGAAGTCGACATAGACGAAGAGGTCAGCCGAAGAGAACTGTTCTGCCTCCGGTTCTGCAGCGGGCGCAGGTTCAGCCGCTGAGGCGCCGTCGGTCTCTGCGCCCGGCTCAGAGGTCAGGGTCGCTTCAGGACGAACTTCGAACGCCGAAACCGGCAGGTTGAACATCCGCTCGCGAATACGCAGCATGTCGTCGCGGTTGAACGAGTCGTAAAGAGCAAACGTCTGGACGACATGGCTATCCTCCGACCGCTTGATCTCCTCGTCATATTTGGCGAGCCATTGCACGCCGCCCCAACCTGCGCCTGCCACGGCGGTCCAGGTCGCAAAAATGGCGGACCAGCCGGCGGTCCCAGTCTTCTTCTTGACCTTGACGACTTGCGTCTTGCCCGTTTCGAGAGCCGGGTCCATCGATCCTGCTCCAACTTGTTCGACCATTTCGCGTCCCTCCACCGTCCCGCCCCAAGGTCCTCTGCGCCATGCGCCAGCAAGACATCGCGGCCTGGAGCTTATGCCCGCTCCAAGAACTGGGATAGAGCCATCTGAGGCCGCCGCAGCCTGCCGACAGCGGCTGCGCGCGGGAAGGACCGTGCCGGCTTTTGATCGAGCCGCAAATTCACGCCAGTGTGTCGCTACGCCCGATCAGGCCCAAACGTGACAGTTCTGTTTCGCGCCGAGATTCGCCCATCGCTCACGTGCGTCGAAATCTACCGGCGTCAATCGCCGGCGAGGGCGGATGGCCCCCTCGCGAATTTCCATCGCTTCTCGGGAAGGGCAGCGCCTCAACAAGGATGCCACTGGTACGATTGTAACGGCGCGGGCAGTCTGGGCCCTAAGCCGGTTATGCGCTGAGGTATCTTCAGTAGAGCCGCGTGGTGTCCCCACCGCCAACAAGGAGGGCGGCGCCGTTGACGAAGCTGGCCTGTTGGCTGAGCAGCCAGACGACCGCCTCCGCCACCTCGTTGGATTCGCCCAGACGGTTCATAGCCGAGTGCCGCTTGATGACCCGGCCCATGAGCTCTGGCGCAGATTCAACATAAGGATCGACCATTTCCGAATGCGTGAAGCCGGGGCAGACAGCATTCACCCGTATACCCTTGTCGCCATAGTCGACCGCCGCGGTTTTTGTCAGCCCGATGACGCCGAACTTGCTCGCGCAATATGGGGAGTGTCCAAGGTCACTCGGCTTGAGACCGTACATCGAAGACATGTTGACGATAGCGCCGCCACCGCGAGCCAGCAGTGCCGGAATCTGGTACTTCATGCAGACGAAGACCGCGCGAAGATTTGTATTGATTGCTTCGTCCCAGCCCGCTTCGTCGATGTCGGCCAGCGGCGTCAGCGTTGGGCCGGTAACGCCGGCATTGTTGAAAGCGCCATCGACACCGCCGAAGCGCTCGAGGGCCGCGGCGACCAGAGCTTTGACATCGGCAGTCCTGGTGACGTCCGTCTGAACAAATATGCCTTCGCCGCCGGCGCTCTCGACCTGACGTAGCACGTGCTCACCCTTGTCGCGACGTCGTGCAGCAAGCACAACCTTTGCGCCCTCGCTCGCGAGCCGTATCGCCGTCGCAGCACCCAGGCCCGAGCTCGCGCCTGTCACGACGATCACCTTGTCCAGCAGGCGCTTCATCGGATTTCCTCCCAACCAATTCTGAGTGGCGACGTCCGCCCCACGCCGAGGTTACACTGGCCGGGGTTTTCCTCTAGGTGGCAAGCTGCTGTTGCCCGATACAAAGCGCCAGCGCGGGTGCGTAGACCATCGTTCGCAATTCGGCTTCGCGGAGACGCGCTGGAGAAGCGTGCCCCACAAAACTTATGCCGGAAGGAGATCTAGACAGTGGTTGTCGAGGACGCTGCCGAGCGAACGCTGGAGAATTGAACCAAACAGGGCGACGCTGCGCGGATTGTCGCCGTCGAAGGAGGCCCCGCCGATAACCGGTATCAACGTCATTGCCATGGTGTTCAGGCGAAGGTCGATGTCCAGCTGCGCGGCATCGTAGTCGTGCACGCCGCCGGCGCGCAGCCCGTCGAGATAGCGCTCTACCAGACCGGGTTGCCACTGGCGCCGCAGATCTTCAGGCACGCTTGTTCCCATGAAGTAGGCAATGTCCCAGCCCGGCCTCAGGCGCGCGACGAGTTGCCAGTCGATCATGGCAATCTTGTCCGAGCCAGGCGCGACAAACACAAAATTCTCCAGCCGCGAGTCGAAGTGCGAGACAACCAGCGGCGGTCTTGCGAGCTCCGCGAAGATCCAGTCCATGCGCTGGGCGATACGCTCGCAGGCAATGCGGGCTTCCGGCGAGACAAAACTGGCGAGGCGCTGCAGGGTAACCGGCACGCAAAGCCGGTAGTCGTGGATCATGTTCTGCATGACCGGCGCGTGCGTGTCCGGCAGCCACGGATGTCGCGACAGGTCGGCGCCCCACTGGCTCGCGCCGAGCCGCGCAATGGCGTCGATGCAGCACTCGGCCTGTTGCAGCGTCGCCCCGGTGAGCTGGTCCGGCCAGTGCCACCGGGTCATGTCCTGCATCACGGTGGCGCTGCGCTGCTGGGTCGGCTCCCACTCCGAGAAATAGATCGTCGGAAGCGGCGCTGCGACTTCCTTCCCGAGGGCCTGATAGAAGGCGGACTCGCGCGCATACATTTCAAAGCGAACGCCGACCGCGCGCATGGCTTCAAACGGCGCATGTAGTTTGACCACCACGCTCTCGGGTCCGCGCGCGCCATCATAGGTGAGCGCATAGCGGGCGATTGAACTCATCTGGCCAATACCCTCACCGACAGGCGTGCTGCTTGCGCCGCTGATCCGCACACCGCGAAAATCGGGGTGATCCTTTACGGCATGCTGCAACCAGGCGACGTTCACATCAGCCATGGATTCGGGCAGGGGCATCGCCGCTCCGCCAGCCGCAGCTGCCCCGGACCCTGCAGGTGAAGACGATCGGATGTTCTTTCTCGCCAACCTCTTGCCGAACAGAGATCCGAACATGCGGGCGTCCTCCACGGTGGATGCGTGGTCGTTGCCACGCGGGTCCTTGTCCGGCGTCAAAACTGGGAGGGTGCGTCTTGATCGCCGTCGCGGTCTCGCCGCGACTTGCACGGATACTTGCTGATCAGGATTGTTCGCGCAAGTGTGCGCGCTCGTTGAGGCTGA
>CANJXY010000232.1 GCA_947478925.1 Hyphomonadaceae bacterium
ACGGCATAGTCCGTGCGCGCGGATGCGGCCGGAGCAGGGGTCGCCGCTGCGACCGGTGTCGCGGCCGGAGCAGCGTTCGGCGTCTGCGGTTTGAGCTCTGCCCCGATCGTCGGCGCGGCCGGGATTTGCGGCGCGCGCTTTGAAAAATCGCCGCCCCAGAGGCAGCCGGACGCCAAGAGGGCGGAGGCCAGGGCGACGCCGCCAGCCAAGTGCACGCGCTTCATTATGTTTCTCTCCCGGAGATATTCTGGGCCACACTGACCCTCCCGGAGAAAACTTGTCCAGCTTGGCCCAAGGTCAAGCTGGCGTGAACGCTGTCAGTTTTCCCCGCAGGGCGCCGACTGGGTGTTGCGGATCGCCTGTGCGGCAGGGTCTGCCGCGTCGACGACGTGGGCGGCGAAGGTGCGGGTGTCCCTCGAGGCGAACAGGTCCTCCAGCGCACTGCCGGCCTGCGCATTCAGGAAGACGTCGATGTGCTTGCCCCTGATCGCGCCGCCACGGTCACCAGCGAAGAGATAGCCGTCATGCACAAAATCCTGCCCGTTGTAGCGGAATGCGCGGCCCCGCAGTTCGGGGACGTACACCACGCTTTCGAGGGGGATCACAGCGGGATCGACGGCGATGGTGCGGAAGGGCACGAGCGGGTGGTTGCGCACGCCGCAGCCGAGCGGGTGGTTCACCTTCATGAAGCGCGCACGGCGGGTGGCGTTCTTGATGTTGTCGGAAAGACTGCCGAGCCACTGGTCGCAATTGGCCTGCTCTGGACCGTTGGAGTCGACGTAGACATAGGCTGTGTTGAACTCGCCTGCGCGGACCGAGACAGAGCCCTGCAGAGCGGCCTCGCACCAGTCGCGATGCGCAAGCGGCGCAGAGATCGGCGAGCCGTCACGGCCGATCAGCGGGAAGGCGGCTGGGATGCTCGCTGCTGCCGACGTCACTTCGGGTGTATGATAGTGCGTTGCCCACAGTCTGAGGTTGGGGCCGATCGTTTGGTCTGCTGGCGCATCGAGCGAGAAGGCGAGAGCGCGCCCGTTCGGTGAAAGCGGTGGCGGCGTAACGAGGCTGCCGGACAGGCCGGGCGCGGAAGCCGTGGCGCAGGCTGCAAGCGAGAAAACGACCGCGAGGCTGAAGCGACGCAGATGGCTGGAGCTCGCAGCGATCGGGGCGGCGGCACTGTCGGCCTCGGGTTCGGCTTGTGGCGATGCGGGGAGGTCGGCGGGCGCGGTCTCCCTGATCCCGCTGGCGACGGGTTCAGATTTCAATCCGAGTATGGACGACAGATCCTGCATATATCCACGGAAGGCGTGAGAGCTGTTACGATACCGTTAGCGGCGCTCAGATCGTGCTGGCCGGCTTCTTGCGCTTGCGGCCGGGGCGATCTGAATCCTTGCAGACTTCTTCGGCGGCGTCGTGCAGCGCGATGGCGGCCGGATTGCTCTTGTCGACGACGTACGCCTCGAACGTCTTGCTGGAATTCGAGTAAACAAGATCCGGGAACGGATCGACGCCCGCGTCGGCAACAAACATGTCGATGTGGTTGCCCTCGATGGCGCCGCCAGTGTCGCTGGCGATCAGATAGCCATCGTGCGTGAAGAACTCGCCATTGCTCCAGAACGTCTTGCCGCGAAGTTTCGGCACGTAATAGACGGTGCCCATCTTCACGCGGTCACGGTCGACAGCGATGGTGCGGAACGCCATCAGCGGAATGTTGCGCACGTCGCACGCCTGCGGATGGAAGAAGGGCTGGAAGCGCGCACGGCGCGTCGCCGATTTGATGTTGCCGGAGAGGTCGCCGAAATAGCGGTCGCACTGCACCTGCTCTGGGCCGCCGCTGTCGACATACATGTAAGCGGTCGGTGCATCCTTGCCGTTGTCGACCCAGACAGAGCCCTGCATCGCCGCATCGCACCAGTCCTTGATGGCAAGCGGCGGGGAGACCGCTTTACCGTTGCGATCGATGAGGGGTTTGGCGGCGACGCTGGTCCAGGACGGTCGCACGGTCGGCATGTGATAGTAGGTCGCCCAGAGTTTCGTCTTCTTCTTTGCGACAAGCGCGGCATCTCCCGGCTCATCCAGCATGAAGTTGAGAGCAGCCTGGGTTGGGTGCATCGGCGCGCGGCCGAGCGTGATGTCCACCGCGGTGCCGGCAAAAGCTGAACGGAGGGGTGGCCCCAGGAAGATCGCCGCAGCGGCAAAGATCAACACAACGGCAAGAAGCAGTTTTTTCATCGAAATCCCGGCTGCCGCCCCGCGCCCTGCAGAAGCCTTCGAAACGAGGCAGGATCATGGCAGGTTCAACTGGCGGGTGCAATCCGCCGCACCTCCCTCGCGGGAAAACGAAAAGTGTTAACGCGGAAGGTCAGCGCGCCTCGGGCGGAGTTCAGGCCTGATAATCATGGCAGGCCTGCAATTGCCGTAGGATCGCCCACACCGGATCAGGAGCCAAGGGCCATCATGATCTGGGCGTAGCCCGTGATCATGCGGCCGAGATTTTCGACCGACAGGCGTTCGTTCGTACCATGGAAGCCGTTGAGATCAGCATCATCATAGATCGCAGGTGCAAAGCGGTAGATCGCATCCTTGCTGATCGCGGAGGCATATCGCGCATCGGTAGCGCCGATGACCAGGGCGGGCGCAACCGGTACTGCACCGCCGCCGGTCGAACGCGCGACGGCTTCAAGAACGCGATACGCCTCGCTGTCCATCGACGAGACGGGCGACGGTTCGGAGCCAATGCCGCCTTCATAAGGCGCGACCGTCAGCCCTTCTATGTGAGCGGTGACGTCTTTGACGTGCTGCGTGACCGAAGCGATGCTGTCATTGGGATGGATGCGGAAGTTCACGACGGCGCTCGCGCGCTGAGGCAGGACGTTGTCTTTGATCGAGCCGGTCATCATCGTCGGCGCCGTTGTCGTCCGGACGATGGCGTTCGCGGAAGCATCACCGCTGACCTGATCGGCAATGAAGGAACCGAGCAGCCACTGGTTGGCGAAAGCAAGGCGCGTGGTGAAAGGCAGGTCGGCGGCGATGGCTTCGATCATCTGGTTGAAAGGCGGCGCCGACAGATTCGCGGGCATCTGCTTGTCTTCCAGCGCCACGAGCGCGCGGGCGATGCGGATGGCGCCGCTTTCGCGCGGCGGGCGCGAGGAGTGGCCGCCTTCCGTGGTTGCGGTGATCTGGAGCGAGATATAGCCCTTCTCGGCAACGCCGATCAGCGCGGCGGGCTTGCCGGTGAGCGGATACTTGTCGAGGACGGCATAGCCTTCGTCGAGCACCATGGCAGGCGTTACACTGCGCGACTTCAGCAGTGCATAGATCGCCTGTGCCCCGGCGCCGGAGACCTCCTCGTCATGGCCGAAGGCGAAGATGACGGTGCGCCTCGGCGTCCAGTTGGATTTGGCAAGCGCTTCACCGGCCTCGAGGATGGCGATCAGCGAACCTTTGTCGTCCATCGCGCCGCGACCCCAGATATAGCCATCAGCGACAACGCCGCCGAAGGGGCCATGGGTCCAGTCCGCATCGGTGCCAGGGTTCACGGGCACGACGTCCTGGTGCGCCATGAGGATTACGGGCGGCAGGGAGGGATCGCTTCCGGTCCACGTCATCAGCATGGCGTGAGTGAGGATCTTCTCCATCGTCATCTTGGCGAAGACGGTCGGGTAGCGCGCCCTGAGGGCGGCCTCGAGATCGGTCCAGGGCTGATCGGCGCCGGGCTTGGGATCCCCGGATGCATAGGTGACGGTCTGGATGCGGATAGCCGCGCCGAGCATCTCGGCTGCAGCCGCTACATCGAACGCCGGGGGTTTGGGGAGAGCGATCTCGGCTTGCGTGTCAGCCTTTGCGCCGAACTGTGATGTGCGCCACAGCAGGACGCCGACGAGGATGGCGATCGCCAGCGCGATCCCACCGATGACTTTCAAAGCCAGTTTCATATCCGCGCACCGCCCGTCGTTTTACCCGCCCACGACTTAAAGCAGCGCGGGACGGCGATGGTCAACTCGAGCTCAGGCCTTAGACTATGAGCCTGTAATCACGCCGGCGATCGCCGCCTTCGCGGCGAGCACCGGGCTCATCAAGTGCGTGCGTCCCCCGCGGCCCTGGCGGCCTTCGAAGTTGCGGTTCGAGGTCGAGGCGCAGCGCTCGCCTGGGCTGAGAATATCGGGGTTCATGCCGAGGCACATCGAGCAACCGGGCTCGCGCCATTCGAAGCCGGCATCAAGGAATATCTGGTCAAGGCCTTCCTCTTCGGCCTGTGCGCGGATGAGGCCCGAGCCGGGCACAACCATGGCGCGGACGCCAGCGGCAACGTGATTGCCCTTCGCGATGTCGGCTGCGGCGCGCAGGTCTTCGATACGCGAGTTGGTGCACGATCCGATGAAGACGCGATCAATCTTGAGACCTTCGAGCTTCTGCCCCGGCGCGAGGCCCATATAGGCGAGGGCGCGTTCGGCGGCTTCGCGTTTCACCCGGTCAGTGATCTGCGAGGGCACGGGCGCGGTGGCGGTGATGGGTGCGGCCTGTTCCGGGCTGGTGCCCCAGGTGATGGTGGGGGCGACGTCTTCGGCGGCGATGTCGATGACGTCGTCCCACTGCGCACCGTCATCGGAGAACAGCGTTTTCCAGTACTGGACGGCGGTCTCCCACTGTCCGCCTTTGGGCGCCGCGGGGCGACCCTGCACATAAGTAAAGGTCTTGTCGTCAGGCGCAACGAGGCCGGCGCGGGCGCCACCTTCGATCGACAGGTTGCACAGCGTCATGCGGCCTTCCATCGACATCGAACGGATGGCCGAGCCCATATACTCGATCACATGACCCGCGCCGCCATTGGTGCCGATGATCGCAATGAGGTGCAGCGCGAGATCCTTGGCGCCGACGCCGGGGCGGAAGGCGCCTTCGACGCGGACGGCCATGTTCTTCATCTTGCGCGTGCGCAGCGTCTGCGTGGCGAGCACGTGCTCCACTTCGCTGGTGCCGATGCCGTGGGCGAGGGCGCCGAACGCGCCGTGCGTGGACGTGTGGCTGTCGCCGCAGACGATGGTCAGGCCCGGCTGCGTGCGGCCCTGCTCGGGGCCGACAACGTGGACGATGCCATTGCGGATGTCGCCCATCGGGAAGAACTGGATGCCGTGTTCGGCGACGTTGCGCGCGAGCGTCTCGAGTTGTTCGCGCGCTTCGGTGTCCCTGACGCCGGCCATGCCGAGGGCCTGGCCTTCGGTCGGCGTGTTGTGGTCCGCAACGGCAAGGGTGAGGTCGGGGCGGCGCACCTTGCGGCCATTGACCTTGAGCCCGGCGAACGCCTGGGGCGTCGTGACCTCGTGGATGAGGTGGAGGTCGATATAAAGGAAGCTCTCGCCCGACGCGTTGTCGGTCGAGACGATGTGAGAGTCCCAGATCTTGTCGTAGAGGGTGCGCGCCTTTGTCATGCGCTGGCTTCTAGCGCAGCCGGGCTCATCGAGACAACAGGCCCGGACCGCGATCGCGCGGCGCTATGATGACCTGTCAGGTCATTGCCGGAAAAAGCCGCACGCCGGAA
>CANJXY010000233.1 GCA_947478925.1 Hyphomonadaceae bacterium
ACGGCTTTAATCGCGCACCTTTAGCGTTTGGTACCCGACCTCCAGCGACCTGTGTCTCATGAATCTGATTGATGGTCTGAAGAGCGACTGGATCTACATCAACGGCTTTCGCCGGATCATCGGCGCGATCGGCAAGTTCGATCCCGAGGCGGAATACACGTTGGCGGATTCGATCGAGGATGCGGTCGACGATCACCCCGAGCGGATCTTCATTTCGTTCGAAGGACAGGAAGTCGCCTATGCCGATTTCGAGGCGCGAGCGAACCGGTTTGCTCACTGGGGGCTTTCGGCCGGATTGAAGAAGGGCGACACGGTTGCACTCTTCATGGAGAACCGGCCCGACTACATCGCCTTCTGGGCGGGTATGGCCAAGATCGCGGTGAAGACGGCGCTGATCAACTACAACCTCACCGGCGCAGGTCTCGCGCATTGTCTCAAGGTGGTGGATTGCAAGGCCATCGTGATGAACCCGGAACTCGCGCCGAACTATGCGGCAGCCCGTGAGCAGGCGCCGCTGGCGCTCGGCGCTTTTGTACTCGGCGGTGACGCGGACGGCGCTAAGCGCATCGATACGGCCGTCGATCAGGCCGCGCCGGGCCGTCCCGACAAGGTGCTGCGAGCGGGCGTGAAGGGCGGCGACGTCGCGCTCTACATCTACACGTCGGGAACGACCGGACTGCCCAAGGCCGCGAAGATCACGGGCGTGCGGGCGCGCGGCCTGATGCGGGTGTTCAAGGATGCCACCGAAGCGAACCACAATGATCGTATCCTGCTGACCCTGCCGCTCTATCACGCGACGGGCGGCATGTGCGGTGTGGGTACGGCGTTGAACGCGGGCGCCTGCATCATCCTGCAACGCAAATTTTCTGCCTCGCACTTCTGGCAGGAAGCGATCGACAATCACGCCACCATGCTGGTCTATATCGGCGAACTCGGGCGCTATCTGATGAACCAGCCGCCGACGACGCTGGAACACAGCCACAAGATCACCAAAGGATTTGGCAACGGCCTGCGGGCGGATGTCTGGACCCAATTCGTCAAGAGAACGGGAATCCATCAGCTTGTCGAATTCTACGGATCGACCGAAGGCAATGTGAACTTCTTCAATCTCGACGGAAAGATTGGCGCCGTTGGCCGCATTCCCCGGCTGCTGCGATCAAAACTGCCCGCGCGGATTATCCGCTTCGATGTTGAGACCGAGGAACCTGTGCGCGGACCAGACGGATTGTGCATCGAGGCGGCGGCGGACGAGATCGGCGAGGCGGTGGGGCCGATCAATGGCGAGGCGCGTCAGCGTTTCGATGGCTACAATGACGAAGCTCAGTCGAAGAAGAAGCTGCTGCGCGACGTCTTCGCGAAAGGCGATCTGTGGTTTCGAACCGGCGACCTGATGCGGATGGACGAAGACGGCTATGTCTATTTCGCGGACCGGATCGGTGACACCTTCCGCTGGAAGGGCGAGAACGTTTCGACCAGTGAAGTGGAGATCGCGATCTCGTCGATGCCAGGCGTCAAGCACGCGATCGTCTATGGTGTGCAGGTGACAGGGCAGGAGGGTCGTGCTGGCATGGCCGCGATCACGCCAGCGGGAATTGACCTGAAGGCTCTGTATGCGCATCTCGCAGCGAACCTGCCAGCGTATGCGCGGCCGGTGTTCCTGCGTTTCCAGGCGGAGGTCGAGACGACAGGAACGCTGAAGTATCGCAAGGTTGATCTTGTGAGGGATGGCTTCGATCCCAAGGCGACGAGCGAATCCGTTTATGTCGTGGACAATGAGGCGCGCAGCTATCAGTGCATCACGCCGGACCTGCTTCAGAAAATCAACGGCGGTGGCATTCGCCTCTAGCCCTTTTTTGAGGCGACCTTTCCGGCGGGGGTGTTGCGCGAATTGATTTCACGCGTATCGGCAAGAATCTGCGCGCATGAAGTGTTCCGCACCGCACACAAGCGGCGCGGAACACGCTGTCAGCTCCAGAGGTCGCCCAGCGCAAGAGATTCGACAAATCCAGAACTTTCAGTACGGGGATAGGCGCTGCCGCTAGCCCAGTCGTCGAGGCGAGACATCACCGAGTGCACCGACGGACCGGTGCGGACACCGATACGCTGGAGACGCGATGCCAGCTCACGCAGGAAACGCTCATCCAGATCAACGTTGTCCGGCGCCTTTGCCTCGCACAGCCGCCAGCCTGCCGCATCGCGGTTGAAGGCGATGGCGGCGAGCGGTTCGGCTCGCCAGACATAGGCGGCCATCTTGCCCTCCGCGATCCGCCCGCCATGCTCGGCGAGGCAGTTGCGAAACTCGCGCGCCACCTCCTCCAGCTGCTTGCGGTTGGTGATGCGAACGAACGGCGCATCCAGCACGGGCAGAGGATCGACGGCCCGGAATACCTCCGGAGTGAGGTCCTCGTAAGCGCGCATAAAAACCGCACGGGTGTCGCCCCCGGAACCCCAACGACGGGCAATACGGGCGCCCGCGTCAGGCTCACGCATCATCACTGACAGATGAAAGGCGCGAGCGAGATCAGCCGCGGCAGCCACCGACGGCACGACGCGAACAATGGTCGCCATGCGCAGGGCAGGCGGCAGCGCCGCGATCGGTGCGAAGACCTCGGGCCGGACACTGTCGAGATGGCGCAGCACTTCATTGGCCATCGGGTCGGCCAGCAGCTGCACGAAGGTCGCGTAGTGCTCGCGCCGCCACAGGATTTCACCCGCCTTGGACAGCGTGCGCATCAGGCCTGTCGCAAGGTCGCCTGCCAGGGTTTCTGCGACAATGGTGTCGCGCTGGTATTCCACCAGACGTCGGATATCGCCGGGCGGGACGGGCTGGCCGACGAGGCCAGCCAGGGCAATCGCCACCGCATGGCGTCGTGCGGCGGGCAGGGCGAAGAACTCGCCATGCGGCGCGGGCCAAAGCTGCGCTACCGCATCGGCGAAGTCACCCGCGATGAACGCCAGCAAGGGCGTCGCCGTGCGCGCGCGTTGAGGCGCGCGCTGGAACAATTGCGCGACCATCGTCGCGTCTCCTCTCGACGTGCGCTCGCCATGCCGCTTTACGGGCGGATCATCGGGAACGCGGCTCCGCGCGCGCGGGATTGCGCGGCGCAGCCAGGGCTATTTTCGCGAGGTCAGACGCTGCCGGGCCAAGCCCGGGAGCGCTGACCGCCCCCTGGGATACAGAGGGGCGAACTGGCTAGATTCAGTCGCCTCATGGCCTGCGTGGCTCCATTGAAGTGCGGGAGAGGTCTCCCGACGAACGCGGTCTGCCGGACAATTCGGGCAGCATTTTGGCATTGGCGCATTTCGCTCTAGGGTGGGCAAGGTTTCGAGGAGAGAGATGATGATCAAGCGCACCGCCCTTGCCCTGTTGCTTCTGAGTGCGTGTACGCCGGCGGCAGCCCCGCCGAAGGAGCCCGAAGCGCCTGCTGTTGAAACGCCTGCACCTCCGGTGGCGGCGGCGGGTGACGTAGCCAAGTACAAGCCTGCGCCCGCCGGTGAGATAGCGGTGACGTCGCCTGTTGCCGGCGCGCGCGTGACGAGCCCGTTGGTGGCGGAGGGCAGTGCGAGCAACACCTGGTTCTTCGAAGGCCAGTTCGTGGCCGAACTCGTCGTCGACGGTGAAGTTCTGGTGCAGGCGCCGGCGATGCAGGCGGGCGAAAAGGCATGGACCGATCCGGGGCCGATTGGATTCAAGGCGGAGCTCGCCTTCACCGTCACCAAGGAAACCAATGCCGAGCTGATCCTCAGCGAGGACATGCCGGAATATGTTGATGAGGCCAACGACATTCGCGGGCCCGCGCGCTCTGTGCGCATTCCGGTCGTGTTGCTGCCGCAAGCAAAGTGACGCTGTTCCGGCCT
Source organism: Hyphomonadaceae bacterium (assembly GCA_947478925.1). Classification (GTDB taxonomy): domain Bacteria; phylum Pseudomonadota; class Alphaproteobacteria; order Caulobacterales; family Hyphomonadaceae; genus UBA7672. The sequence continues at coordinate 3,859 of CANJXY010000233.1, forward strand.
GAGCGGGCAATCCTCGAGCTCGACAGCCGTTTTCATACGGAGGTCGAGCCCGCAGCCTTTCCGCAACACAAACTGCGCTGGCGCAACCAGCGTTGGGCGGAGCGTGTTGGTCTTGATGGGGTGAGCGATGACGCCTGGATCGATCACTTCGGCAGGTTCGCGCCGCTGGAGGGATCGCTCGGGACGCCGCTGGCGCTGGCCTATCATGGACACCAGTTCAAGACCTACAACCCGCAGCTCGGCGACGGGCGCGGCTTTCTCTTTGCTCAACTGCGCGACGATCAGAACCGGTTGCTCGATCTCGGCACCAAGGGATCGGGCCAGACGCCATGGTCGCGGCGCGGCGATGGACGCCTGACGCTCAAGGGCGGCGTGCGCGAGATCTTGGCAGCATCGATGCTGGAGGCGTTGGGTGTTTACACATCGAAGGCCTTCTCGCTGATCGAGACAGGCGAGGAATTGCATCGTGGCGACGAACCTTCGCCGACGCGATCCTCCGTTCTGGTCCGCCTGTCGCATAGCCACGTAAGGTTCGGCACGTTCCAGCGGCTGGCGCATGCGGGCGATGCGGAGGGCACAGCGCAGCTGGTCGACTACTGCATCCGCCACTTCCATCCATCTGCTGCCGGCGCTGACACGGCGGCATCAGCGGCAGGACTGCTGCGCGAAGTGGTGCGCGTGACCGCGGATCTGGCGGCCGGCTGGATGGCCGCCGGGTTTGTCCACGGTGTGCTCAACACCGACAACATGGTGGTGACGGGCGAGAGCTTCGACTACGGGCCGTGGCGCTTCCTGCCGTATTCGGACCCGAGCTTCACGGCCGCCTACTTTGATGAGACCAAGCTTTACGCGTTTGGTCGGCAGCCATCGGCGGTCTTGTGGAATCTCAGCCAGTTCGCGAATTGCCTCACACTGCTGGCGGAACCGGCAGACCTCGAGCGTGAACTTGCGACTTACGAACTTGCCTATCGCGAGGCCTTTCCGCGCCGCGTCCTCGACGTGCTGGGCCTGAAACCGGCCGGAGCAGATCAGGCCGTCGAGCTGATGAAGGCGCTGTTTGGCTGGATGGGGCAGACGCATGCGACCTGGCCGCAGGTCTTCTTCGACTGGTTCGGGGGGGAGGCGAGCAGCGAGCGGGCCAAGGCAAGTCCGCTGGCGGGATTGTATGCTGGGGCCGACTTCGAAGATGTCAGGGGCCTGCTGCTGGCCCATACCCCCGAGCGGCCCGAAAGGCTGGCGCATCCGTATTTCCGAGGGGAACTGCCGGCCAGCCTGCTGATCGAGGAGGTCGAGGCGTTATGGGACCGCATCGCGGACGCCGACGACTGGGCGCCGCTCTATGCCCATATGGACCGGATCGAGGCGGCTCGGCAGGCGCTTTCGCTTCAAGCGATTAAGCATGTGTGAACGCGCGATTCGGGTTGCAAACCAAGCGGGAACGCGTTGAGCAACCTAAATATTCTACAGGTTTGTTAACTGTTCTCACGCGAGATGGGTCACCTTAGAATATCGGGCTTATCGCGTAGATGACCTCTGCTCCGCTTCCCATGGGCTCGGCGTCACCGCCAGAGGTGATCGAGCGCTGTTTCGACAGCGCGACCGAGCATTTCATGAATGCCGTCACCGAGTCCTTCGCGCTTA
>CANJXY010000234.1 GCA_947478925.1 Hyphomonadaceae bacterium
ACCCTCCGCCGCCTGTTCGACACGACGGACGCGATCGATGCCGAGCGCACGGCGCTTCCAAAACCAAAAGGCGAGCTGGAGCTGGACCGCATCGTCGTAAAATCGACCGCACCAGGCGCAGCTCTCGTGCTTCGCAACGTCTCGATCGCATTGCGGCCCGGCGAGATGTTGGGCGTCATCGGGCCGTCGGGCTCGGGCAAGTCTACTCTGGCGCGTATCGCCGCCGGCGCGATCATTCCGGACGCGGGCGAAGTGCGGGTGGACGGCGCTAACATCAAGGATTGGGATCCGGAATCGCTTGCGGTGCATGTTGGCTACCTGCCTCAGAACATCGCCTTGCTGCCCGGAACGATCAGCGAGAACATCGCTCGCTTCCGTAGCGCTTCATCAATGGGCAAAGCCGAGATGGATCGCCAGGTCGTCGCAGCCGCCCAGATGGCCGGTGCTCACGACATGATCCTGTCGCTTCCCAACGGCTATGACACCGTCATCAAGTCTAGCGGGTTCGAACTGTCGGCTGGTCAGGCGCAACGTGTCGCTCTGGCGCGCGCCCTGTTCGGAGAGCCGCAGCTGTTCATCCTTGATGAACCTAACTCGGCGCTCGACCAGGATGGCGAGGAGGCGCTCGATCGCGCTCTCAAGGCGCTGACGGCGCGCGGCGCGTCGGTCATGATCGTGGCGCACCGCACGGCCGTGCTCAACAATGCCGATCGGCTGCTGGTGATGCATGAAGGCGCGGTTGCCCATTACGGGACGCGCCAGGACGTTGTCGAGGAGCTCCGCAAGCGTGCCGCTGCGCGGGCCAATGTCGTGCCCATGACTCAAGGGGGAAGAATTTAACCATGTCCGACGCCGTAACTGCTGATTACATGAAAGCCCTCGACCTCAAGGTCAACGAACCCGCGGCGAATGATGCCGGAGAAGCCGGTGCCCCGAACTGGATGTCGCCTTCAGGTGACTCCGTTTTGCCGGAATTGCGGATGGGCATCGCCATCGCAGGTGTGTTCTTTGTCGGCCTTCTTGGTTGGGCTGCGTTGATCCCGCTCGATGCCGCCGCAACCGCGGAGGGCATCGTGGCCGTGGCGGGTAGCCGCCAAGCCGTCCAGCACCGCGACGGTGGCATCGTCACGAAGCTGAATGTCCAGGAAGGCCAGTTCGTCAAAGAGGGCGATCTGCTGTTACAGATCTCCGCTTCGGAACTGGTTGCGCAGGAGCGCGGCCTTGCCGGCGAAACCTACGCGCTGCTGGCCCAGCGTGCCCGTCTCGTTGCAGAACGCTCCAATGCCCGCTCTTTCGAGCCGCCTGTCGAGTTCGCGTCGATCCCGGAAGAAGACAAGCAGATCGCGGCCGAAGCGCTGCGCAGCCAGCAATTACTGTTCGACAGCCGTCGTAACTCGAACGCCACCGAACGCAGTGTTCTCGAACAGCGTATCCGTCAGCACGCTGAACAGATCGCGGGCATCGAGTCGCAGAAGTTCTCGAACGAAATGCAGAAAGACCTGCTCGGCGAAGAGCTGGAAGGCCTGCGCAAGCTCGTGCCGTCCGGCTACGTGGCGCTCAACCGCGTCCGTGCGATGGAGCGGAGCGTGGCAGATCTCGACGGCAGAGAAGGTTCGCTTCGTTCTGACGGCGCGCGCCTGACCGAGGCCATCGGCGAAGCACGCCTGGAAATCCTCGGAATCGATCGTCGCAAGATGGAGGAAGTTGCTACGGAACTGCGCGACTTGCAGGTTCGCCTCGACGAGTTGATGCCCAAGCTTGTCGCAACTCGCCAGCAGATCGCCCGGGCGACTGTACGGGCTACAGCGAGCGGCCAGGTTGTGGGTCTCAAAGTATTCACTGAAGGTGGTGTCGTCTCGGCGGGGCAGACGCTGATGGAAATCGTGCCGGACAACCGCAACCTCGTCATCGAAGCCAAGGCTGCTCCGACCGACGCAGACGATCTCCATATCGGCATGACCACGCAGATCCGGTTCCCAGCACTGCAGGAACGCGACATCCCGATCATCGAAGGCAAGATCTCCAAGGTCTCGGCTGACAGCTTCGAGGACCAGCGTACTGGCGGCCACTATTTTGAGATCGAAGTTATGGTGCCGCCGGAGGGCCTGGCTAAGCTCAAGGAGTTCCGAGCTGATGGCGGTATCCGCGCGGGTCTGCCGGCACAGGTTATCGTGCCGCTGCGCAAGCGGACGGCCCTTGGCTACCTGCTGGAGCCGCTCGCCTCGACCTTCTGGAAAGTGGGGCGCGAACACTAAGCGAGTTGCGGATACCGTGTTGTAAATTGGCGGAAGCGGCTGTGCTGCTTCCGCCATTTTCGTTGATGGCGGGGGCTGGCCCACGACGAACGATCCCAAGCCCCCAGCGCAGCTTGAGACGACGGTTCACGCGCGATCATAAGGTCTCGGCACCGGCGCGACCTCCGCGCGATGGTGTGGTTCAATGATGCTGTCGAATCTCAGCAGGCATGGAATTTTCTTCGTCGCGAGGCGGTACATTGCAGGGCATTTTACTGAGGCGAGCATTAAACTCCCCGATCAGGCGAATTGCGATTTCTGATTGAACTTCATTCGCCGGACTGACTGAACAGACACGCTGATTGCCGACGACGGGCGCCCTCGCTCTGTTGATCGCCTTCACGGACAAGGAAAGCGTCACGGCGACGGAGGGCAAGGCTTTGGCCGAGTACGCTCGCCATTGTCATTGAAACGGCGCTGTCGCTTCCGGGGTGGTTAATCAGTTCTTGCGGGCCTGAACGACGAAATCGCCAAATAGCGTGCGCGTTTCGCCGGTCGCGGCCTGAAGCGGGTCGTTGTAGATGTAGGACCCGATCGGCGGCGCCTTGAAGCGGATGACTCCCGATGCGCCAGCGCGAATGGGAGTCGATCTGGCGCCGGCAACACTCATGATCGCGAACGAGCGTGTCTTGCTGGTGCGGTTGATGACCTTGATTGCAACGGGTTGCCCCTCCTGAACCCTTAGCGCAGGGTTTGACTGACGTGTCAGCGGATCACGAAACGCTACGGAGAACACGACTGCGCCATTGGCGAGCTGGTCATAAACCTCATCCACATAAAGCTCGAAAGTCGCGGGTCTGGCGGGTGCCTGAGCCTGCGCGGCGGGCGCGAGAACGGCGAGCGCGAGGGCGAGGAAGAAATGATGGCTGGGCATGCAAACGCGTCCAGTGGGGCGGCGGCCCGTGAGCCACTACGCGGGAACCGTTACTTTATCAGACCGGTTCTGGCAGCAAGAAGCTGACCAGGGGAATCAACTATCACAGCGCGATTTTCCTGGCAGGTGGGGCTGCTCCGTCTCGCGATTTCAAAGGGGACGGCAGCTTCATACGTTGACCACTCTTGTCTCCCATTTTGGCAGTGACCTGAATTCTGCCGGGTCGATTTTGCTTTTCGCAAAGACTGTCGCGGCATTCTGCCGCGGAGTTTTGAGGGCGACGTCTGGCGGCCAATTCTTCTCGAACTGTCTTGGACCTCTCCGCCTTTCCCGAATGGCGAATAAATGGAGTGAGAGCGTTGCCAAGACTTTGTTGTGATAGCAACTTGATTGCCATATAGAAAGTTGGGGTTTTTGGAGCTTGCCAGTCTTTAACTAGATAATCGCTCGCAAGTGCTCTCATTTTCGCAAACTCGGCTTGTCGAAGACTAGCTCAGCGTTCTCCTTTTGGTTGAACTTGGTTTCGCGCGCCCCCGGGCATGGTGTTTGCTAGCGATCTACAAGCAGCTGTGGGGTTGCTTGGCGAGCGTGGGGCTTACGAAGACAATGACAAAATTCTGGACGCGCGCAGCGCTTTCGAGCTGCGCCCTTTACCTGTGCATGGCGCCGGCGATGGCGCAGGTTGACATTCCAACCGGAGCGGCTCCTAGCCCGCTGTTCGGGGCTCAGCCCTTCACACAAAAAATGCTGATGTTCGAAGAGTTCGGCACCAGGGCGGTTCCGACGACAGATAACGCTAACAGCACGGCGTTTGGCGCTCCGACTGTCTGCGGGGCCGGTCCTGCGCCTGCGTCCGTCGACAAGATGATCAAACAGGTCCTCTGGCCCTTGCCCATGCGCGTAGCGCGCACCGACATGGCAAACCCATGGGCTGCCAAAATTGGATCCTGCATCGGACAGACGTTGCAAACCAGCGCGATCGAAGGACGTCCTGCTGGGGAGCTCTATGCGCACCAGCGCTATGACGAGTTTGCTCCGAAGGTTTACTTCAGCAGCGTGCAGACGGGTTCTCGCGCCAACACCGGAGCTCGGGACGCCGTTCAGCGCCACAAATACGCAAGCGGCGAATTTGGGCCGGGCGGGCTTTACTACAATACGACAGGTCAGGTCGGCTTCGATGGCACGACCAAAGGCATCAAAGTCCAGTTCCATCCGAACTTCCCGGTGCAGCAGTCGAACTCTGTCTGGACCTTTGACGGCACGATGCCGCCGAAGCTCCTGATGGCGCGTTATGGCGAGCCGGTCCTGTTCCGCCATTACAACGGTCTGCCGATCGACGTGGCCGCCAACAATGGCTTTGGCATGCACACGATCACGACGCACGAGCATAACGGCCATAACCCGGCCGAAAGCGATGGCTTCGCAGCCGCATACTTCTACCCCGGTCAATACTACGACTATCGCTGGCCGATGACGCTGGCTGGCACCGACAGCATCAATACGGGCGCGACGAACGCCTGGGCTGGCGCGCCGAATGATCTGGGTGGGATCAAGAAGGTCCGTGGCGACTGGCACGAGACGATGAGCACCCACTGGTTCCACGACCACATGCTCGATTTCACCGCGCAGAATGTCTACAAGGGCAATGCTGCGATGATGAACTACTACAGCGCCATCGATCGCGGCAACGAAGGGCTCAACTGCCGTTCCACGAACACGAACAACCCCAACCTCTGCCTGCCGAGTGGCACGGCGCTCGATTGGGGTAACCGCGACTATGACGTGAACCTCACGATTATGGACAAGGCCTGGGACTCGAAGGGCCAGCTGTTCTTCAATGTCTTCAACACGGACGGCTTCCTGGGCGACCAGGTTCTCGTCAACTGGTCATGGAAGCCCTATCTCGACGTGCGCGCGCGTCGCTACCGCTTCCGCATCCTCGACGGGTCAGTGTCGCGTTACTTCAAGATCGCGCTGGTGACATCGACCGGTCAGCGGGTTCCGTTCCACATGATTGCCAACGACGGCAACATCATGGAGCACGCCGTTGCGTTCCCGAACGTGGAGAGCCAGGACCTGCCCACGATGGCAATTGCCGAGCGCTATGACATCGTCGTCGACTTCAGCAAGTACGCGCCGGGCACCAAGCTCTATTTC
>CANJXY010000235.1 GCA_947478925.1 Hyphomonadaceae bacterium
AGAAGATAGCGATCGCGTGCGCGCTGGCTGGGCTTGCTGGCCTTGCTGCCTGCGAGAAGGCGGGCGAGTCCGTCGATACGGCGCTGGAGAAAGTCACGACCGGAGAAGCAAAGCCTGGTGATGGCGCGTTCGAGAAAGCCGGCGAGACGATCGATCACACGCTCGGCACCGAGCGCAAGGACGCTGCAGACTCTATCGCCGATGCAGTGGACGGAGACCCGAAGACCAAGCCGAACTGATCGTTCCTCTCCAGACAACAATTTCCGGAGCGGTCCTCGTCACGTGACTGGGGGCCGTTTTGCGTTGGGGAAGGATTGCCAGCCGCTTGAAGTTCGCGCATCTCCCTTTGGCGCCGGACGGGCGCGAGCGGGAGAGACGCCATGTTTTCGCACGTGATGATCGGGACGAATGATCTCGAGAAATCAAAGATTTTCTATGACGCGGTGCTCGGCGCAATCGGCGTGAAGCCGGGCTTTGTGGACGGCAATCGTGTTTTCTGGCGCACCAAGACGGGCACGTTCGGCGTGAGCAAACCGATCAACGGCCAACCGGCGACGTATGCCAATGGCGGCACGATCGGCTTCGCCGTCGAGACGCCGGAGCAGGCGCATGCCTGGCATGATGCCGGCGTTGCCAATGGTGGCACGGCGATCGAGAATCCGCCCGGCGTCCGCAAGGGCGCGACGATGGAGCTGTATCTTGCCTACCTGCGCGATCCCGATGGCAACAAGATCTGCGCCATGAAGCGGATGGGCTAACGCGCTCTCAGCGTACCACCTCGAAGCGCAGCACGACGCCATTGGCGTCGAGCTGGCAGATCGTGTCGACGGTCAGGTGGCCTTCGCGATCATCCATTCGCATGGGACCGCGTAGTTCGCGCTGGCGTTCGTAATAGCGTGGCGCTGCGTCGTAACGGGCGGAATAAAAGTCGTTGCCGACGGCTTCGGACATGCCGGCGCGGGTGCAAGCGCTGCGCGCGTCGTCATAGCTTATGCGGATGCGAGGGAGTGAGTCAGGCGGAGCCGGCAATCGCGGCAGGCTGGCGGTTAGGGGTGGCGTTGCGCGCGGACGATTGAGTTCGGCTAGATTGCGGGCGAAATCAGCGTCCCGGTCTTCGCGCTCGTGCGAGAGACGCTTTTCCTGCTCTGCTAGTTCGGTCGCCCGGGCATCAAGGCGAGCTTTCTGCGCCTGTAGGTCTGCGGAGAGGCGGGCGAGGCGTGCTTCCTCCGTTTTCTGGGCTTCCGCCTGACGCGCGAGGCGCGCCTGTTCAGTCTTTAGGCTGGTGTCAGCGGGTGTCGTGGCGCGGGGAACCGGCGTCCGGGGCGGTTTGGGTGCCGGCGGTGTGGGCTTCGGAATCTGGAGGGGCGGCGGGGCGCCGTCGAGCTTCGGTTCCCCCTGCTGCGCCCCAGCGGGAAGGGATGCCAGCATTGCGCCAGCGAGGGTTGCGATCAAGTGATGTCTTGCCATTTCTCAAACGTGCGCGAAGCCACCACAACGTCAGGTGAACGGATCGTTCGAAAAGCAGTGACGGCCGCCGCGGATCACACCTTCGGGTTCGCGACCTTCTGTTCCAGCCACGCAACGGCGGCCTTGTAGGTCTTGTAGTCGTCGCTGTTAAGGGCGAGCAGGTGGGGCCTAATGGCGGGGTCGAACGTGTAGCGCGTGTCGACGTGGCCGGTGAGCTCCAGTAGGAACCCGCCCGTCGAATAGCGGACGGTTGCATCGGTTGCGATGCGGGCGTTGCGCAGCAGCTGCTTCATCACGGCGGGCGTTGGGTGTTCCTGCGCGATCTCGTAGAGGCGGTCGAGCGCCCCCGTGAAGGACATGACGCGTTCCAGTTTCTCGATGAAGCGATCCTCGATGTCGGGCGTCCAGCCTTGGGCCACGATGTCGTCCATGAAGGCCTCGATGCCGGCGCCGTCGGTCTGTGTCTCGGCAGCTCTGCCTACGCGTTCTATCGCTTTGGGAGTGGCCAAGGCGCGGAGGGCTTCGACGTCGCGCCAGTCGAGCGATGATTTCTTGCAGAGTTCATCGGTGAGGAGGTCGCGTTCCTCGGGTGTGAATTTTGCGAGCACGGCGATGTCGTAGGGCGTGCCGTTCTTCCAAGCAGAGTAATCGATCTTCATCGATTGTTCGAAGCGCTTATAGGCGGGGGAAGGATTGGCAGGCGAAGGCATGCCGAAAGTTTAGTCGGTTGGCGCGCGGATCGCTACGCATGGATGTCGACGAGGTGGCCGGCTGTCATAACGGAACCATCAGCAGATGCATCGGGCTGTTTGGCAGGCGAGGGCTCGTAGGACGGGGGCGTCTGGATTTTCACATCGAGCGGTTCTGCAGCCTGCGTCTTGGCGATGGCGTCGCTGCGGGCGTTGCGTTCAGCGTCTAGGCGGGCGCGTGTGGCTTCTTCATCCGCAACCATGCGGTGCATGGCCTGGGCGTAAAGCAGCTCCCTGATCTGTGCGGCGTAGCGGACCGATACGGGTCCGATTCCGCTTGCTGAGCCATCGCTCATGACACGCTCCTTGAGTAGGCATTATGTGCCGATGCGGTGAATCGTCACTTAACGCGGACCGAGGATAGGCCATGTTTTGCAGGGTAAACGGGTTAATCACTAGCGGGCTCAGCGTTAAGCGTCTGCCGCTCGCAAGGGCGGGAAAAGCTGGAAGCGCCAGCGCTCGCTCGCAGGATTTTCCGAGCGCATGGAACGCTGGGGTGTTCGCGCGTATTTGAAATCGTTGGTGTTGGTCGTGCTTGGTGCGATCGTCGTCGCTGTGACAGGATTGGAACGTCTGGAAAAAAAGGGGGGTACTTGCCGGGATTTCAGCCCGATGGCTGGCGGACAGTTACACCACGAATTTTTGTCGATGACGTGCAGGGGATGACCGGTTTCCTGCGCACGGTTTTTGGCGCGACGGGACGTCAGGCGGTGGGGCGACCGGCGGAAATGCAGATCGGCGACAGCATCGTGATGGTGAGTTCCGACGATGTGCGCGGGGCGCGCGTCACCTGCCTTTATGTCTACGTCGAGGACACGGACAAGACCTATCGCAAGGCCGTGTCGGCCGGCGCGAAGTCGATCGAGAAACCGGTTGATACCCCGTATGGCGACCGGCGCGCGGTGGTGACGGATGCGTGGGGTAATACCTGGCAGATCGCGACGCGGCAGCCGGCAAAGCGGGCGGCGAAGAAGGAGGGGTGAGCGCGCGGTGATGTTGGCGCGAACCGGCGAAGGCGGATAGGATCGGGGCAGTTCAGGAGCCCCTCATGCAGTTGCATCAATCCACGTGGCAGGAGATCGACGCTTATCTGGCGGGCTCGAAGGGCATTGTCCTTCCGATCGGCTCGACAGAGCAGCATGGGCCGAACGGCCTGCTGGGGACGGATGCGATATGTCCGGAGGTGATTGCGAAGCGGGCGGGGGATGAGGCGGGGTTCCTTGTCGGGCCGACGTTCAATGTCGGGCAGGCCCAGCATCACATGGCGTTTGCGGGCACGATCACGCTGCGGCCGTCTACAATGATCGCGGTGATGGTGGATTGGACGGCTAGCCTCGCGCGGCACGGGTTCGAGAAGATCTACTGGTTCAACGGGCATGGCGGGAATATCGCGACGATCAATGCGGCGTTCGCGGAGATCTATGGCGAGTGGAGCCTAAAGCGCGCGGGCGGGAATTCGGTGCCGGTGCGGTGCCAGTTGCGCAACTGGTGGGAGCTCTCCGGCGTCGACCGGCTGTGCAAGGAGATGTTTCCGGTCGGCGAGGGCTCGCACGCCACGGCGTCGGAAGTGTCGGTGACGTACGCGGCTTATCCCGATGAGGTTAAGCGCGTCGAGATGTCGCCGAAAATCGCGCCGAACGGGCCGATACTCGATGCGGATGATTATCGCAGGCGCTTTCCCGACGGGCGGATTGGCTCTGATCCAAGCCAGGCGACGCCGGAGAAGGGTGAGCGGATCATTGCCGTCGCGTCGGCCGCCCTGATTGCCGACTATAGGGCGTTTCTAGCGGCGAGCTGACGCCCGTGCTGCGACACCGCGGCTCCGCGGTGTTGTCCGCCGTCAAAGCCGATGGCTGAGCTACGTGTACTTCGACCCTCATCTCCAACGCGGAGTTGAGACGCATGCCATCGACACCGGACAGTCCATCGGAGCTTCGATCCGTCCTCGAAGCGCGGATGGGAGAGATGGCGTCGCTTCTCTCGGACGTAGCCGAGGCTCTCACCCATTATCCCGGTGAGCTTCGGATCGAGCATGACGAATCCACCGGTTCCGCCGCGCCAGCGCGGGGAGCTTCGGTGACCATTAATGCCCGGGAATGGCCGAGCATCCAGGACATCGAGCAACTCATCGAAGACTGGCGCGCGCTGACGATCATGTGTGGTGCGACTGCCGGTAGCCTGGCGCCTCGTCGTCGTGTCTGACGCGTTCAGGCCAGGATATCGACAAGTATGGCCGGGTTGGCGCTGGGGCGCGAGCGGTGGCCGCGTTCGAGCAGGTCGGCGACATTGTGCGCTCTCTGCGACTTACGGTTAAGGCTCAGAGCGTCGCGATAGATCGCGTACTCGCGAGGCGCGGTGACGCTGGCTGGAGCAACATTACCAACGAGTTGGAGATCGAAGGACATGGGCCTGATCCTGTGCGTCGCAGTTTTGGCGACTGGATCAGCATGGCAGAGCAGCGTAAAGGTGGCGTGCCGGAGCCGGCGCGCATTTCACTGTGATGGTTAGCCCCGCACTAAGAGGTGTGGCGGCGCCTAGACGAGCAGGTCGATCAAACTGGCGGGCGCACGCGGCGGATTATCGGCGCCGCGTTCGGCTGGCGTGGGGCGCAAGGCGTCGCTGGCCTTGGCTTCTTCTATCCGCGTGTCGCGGCGAGCATTAGCGCGGGAAATAACGTACCGGTGTGCGGCGATGCGTGCGGCTTCGCGGCGGTCGGCGGCAGAGGCGCGGTCGGTCGAAACGGCATCGATAGCCATGACAGTCTCCCAGCAGGTCGCGGAAGCCATCAAGCTAACGCGAATTATAGCTCATTTTGTTCGAAAGAGGTTGTGCAAACCCGGAGGAAACCAAAAAAATTTGGTCCAATGCATCAGCTGCTTGCTAACCAGAAGGGCGGATTGGCGTGATTCAAACCGGCCGAGCCAATTGCCGGATTGTAGTGAGGGAAGGTCGACCGGTGGGGCAGCGCGAGGCGCGTCGACAGATAGCGCGAAGAGAACAGTCCACCGTGTCCTTCGCGACATGCTCGCTGGCCCTTCTATCAGATAGACATGCCGTAAGTTTGCGCGCCCTGAACGCATTCTTCGAGACGACCGCCTCTGG
>CANJXY010000236.1 GCA_947478925.1 Hyphomonadaceae bacterium
TCGCCTGCGCTCAGGCGGCGATGGTGTTTCTCCTTGCGGAGCTCCACTTCGTCGCTCTGCGTCGCCCGCGCCTCGCCGCGTGACGTCTTGCGGCGTCATCTGTGTTGAGCTGCTTTTTCTCTCGCACGACGACACCCTCGGTCTGCGCCGGGGGGAGCATTGCGTTGATCAGCCCGGCAAGGGATCGGTTTGCTTGCAGTCGGCAAATGTCTCGCCCGGCACGCCGTTGAGCATGGCCTCGCCATGGTGCTCCCAGAACTCGACCCTCTCATTGCTGTAGCGCGAACCCGACGCCGCTATCACGGCGGGCACCTGATAGGTCGTCTTCCCGGTTTTCACGATGGCGACAGTGAAGTCCGCATCGAAGCCGACGTGGAAAGTTTTCGCATCCGCGCAAACGTAAGTGTATTCTTGACCAGCATGTTGCGGTGCCAGCGGCTGCGGCGCGCATCCGATTGCGGCCAGCATAAGCATAAAGGAGGACATCCGCAGGGTTCGCATGTGAGTTGATCACGCTGGAGCGATACGCGACAAGAAACTCCTTTTCAGTGTTCCGATGCAAGATCGCTCCGCACATCCATTGCAGTCGCCGGGATGTCAGGCTTTTCCAAGCCAACTGTCGGGATGGCGCGCGCTACATCGTTCTTGATACGAAAGCGCAGGTTTGGCAGGTCTACGCGCTGCCACAGGCAAGGTTGGAGACGAACATGAACTATACGTCAGCGACTTGCGTCATTGCACTCGCCGCGCTTGCACTCGCTGCTTGCTCGCCGAGCGCACCCGTGCCGGCCGAACCAACGCCAGTCCCAGAGGTCGGGAAGCCGGTCGAGCCCGCAGCGCCGCCTGCGCCGGATGTTTCGAACCTTCCCGCAGGGACATATACGACGGACCCGGCGCATTCCGCGTTGATTTTCCGCGTGAACCACCTCGGCTTTTCCAATTACACGGCCAGTTTCAGCGATGTGAAGACGGAGCTGACCCTTGATCCGGCCATACCGGAGACCGCCACGGTCACCGCTGCGATCGACCTTGCTTCGCTGACCCTACCTGCACCGCCCAAGGGCTTTGTCGACGAACTGCTGGGTAAAGATTGGCTCGACAAGAAGACAACGCCGCAGATGAAATTTGAATCCACTGGCGTCACGAAAACCGGCCCGGCCACGGCTGACATCGTGGGTAATCTGACGCTCAAGGGCGTGACCAAGCCGGTGACGCTGCACGCCACCTTCAACGGCGGCTATGCCGGCCACCCGATGGACAAGCACGCGCGCATTGGCTTTTCGGTCAAAGGTGCGCTGAAGCGGTCCGACTTCGGCGTTTCACTGGGCATCCCGGTTCCGCCATCGACGATGGGCGTCAGCGACGAAGTGACGTTCGAGATCGAGACAGAGCTCAGCGGACCGGAATGGAAAGACCCGGGCACACCGACACCGCCAGCGCAGTAGCGCCACGTCAGTCGAGCACCAGCAATCGATCGACAACAATGGCCAATCGCTCGGCAGGCACGGGCGATTGCATAGCCTCGTCTGCGGCCCAGCGGAGAAAACTCTCGATCTCTCTGCGTGAAGCGCGGTTCTGGAGAAGCTCCAGCACCGACCACGCGTAGCTGTCGTACTCGTCCAGCGGCACAGCGGCGCCGATCGGATCCCAGTCCATGTGGAGGATGGCCTGCACCTGCTTGAATTTGGTGCGGACAGCGCGCGCTTGTGGCCGGGTCACAGCATGGCGCGCGCGAGGTTCTGTGCGGCATCCTGATCGCCGCCCATCGCGTTCAAGAGCTGCCGCGCGCGATCCTGCATCACCTGTTCGACATGATCGGACACAGACGCCATTCCGGCCCGTTCGAGTGCAGCTTTCACTTCGCCCCGATATCGCCCGAGATCGAGCGCGGCGAGAGCGCGCGCGTATTGCCAGTGAATGCCGACATCATCCGGAGCGAGTTGGCGCGCGGCGTCGTAGTGCCTGCGCGCATCATCGAGACTGGCCCCCATCATCCATGAGCCCATGGAACCGCCGCGGCGCTCGACTTCGATGTTCCACACCGCCAGAAAGCCGTGGGCATAGAAGTTGCGCGGATCGGACCGCAGCACTTCCTCGGCGAGCTTCTTGCCGCGCTCACCATAGCCCGCCGTCCATGCCGCAATCGCATCCATGTCGCGGCTCTTCAGGGAGAGGGCGATCGCGAGCTGCAGCTGGGCTTCCTCGTGTCCGGGCTCCTCCTTCAGCGCCGCCTCGGCGTCGCGAGCGGCGCGGTCGACCAGCGCCACGTCAGGTTCTGAATTTCCTGTCATGCAGTGCGCCAGCAGCGCCCTTGCCGCGAACGCGAGGTCGTCCGCCCCGGCGGCTGTCTCAGCATCGGCCGCGGCGGTGAGATACTCGCCACGCGCGAATTTCCCCGCGAGTTCCGACGATGTTGGATGAGCATGGGCTGGCAGGGCGAGCAGAAGCGACGCGACTAGCGCGGTGGGCAGATGTCCGAATGCGCTGCCAAAACGGCGCATGCAGGCCCCTTGTGTCTGGAAATTGCATGATGCGCCGACCTTCCCACTTGCGCAACGGCCCAAACTGAGGCGGTAACTTCAGGATATCGAGGAGTTCTCACGTGCGTGCCCTGGTCTGCATCGCCCTGCTGGCGCTCGCCGGAGCCTGCGAAGCGCCGTCGGACAAGTCCGACCCGGCTGCCGAGAGACCGAACAACGACAGCAACGCTTTCCGCGCCGACGCGACGCAAGACCGCTCTTATGCAGGCGAATGGGCCCGCAATTCCGATGGCTGCAACAACCAGCATGAAGTCTGGACGATCGAGGAAAACCGGATGGGCATGAAGCGCGAGCGCTTCTGCGTCTTCGAGCGGATCTTCACGTCGGGTGATGACGCGGGCCAGGGCTGGTCTGCCAGCGCACGCTGCCTCGCCGATGGACGCCAGAGCCATGATTTCGTGTTCTTCCGGGTCAATCCGAACAAGCAACAAATGCGCGTGACGATCAACGACTCCGAATCAGTCGACCTCGTCCGCTGTCCGATGCGGACCTAGCATGAGCGACATCAATCGTTTCACGCGCCGCGGCGCCACACGCGCACGGGCAGTCGTGCACGACGGACGCGTCTACACGGTGGCGATCTCGCCGGTGAAATCAGCCTCGATGGAAGACCAGGCCCGCGAAGCGCTGAAGCAGCTCGACGCGCATCTGGCGGAGGCAGGGTCGAACAAGAGCCGCTTGCTGACCGTAACGGTCTACATCGCCGACATGGCGCGCAAGGCGGAGATGAACCGGGCGTGGGATGCCTGGGTCGATCTCGCCAACCCGCCCCAGCGGGCGTGCATCGGTGTGGCGCTGGAAGGCGATGACCTGATCGAGCTGGTGGCGGTCGCCGCCTTGCTGGAAGACTGACCAATTGCCCGTCATCGCGGCTGCCCCTATGCCCCGGAACATGGCGGATGGGCTGCTGATTCTCCACTTTGTCGGGCTGATGCTGGCGGCCAGCGGGGTCGTTGGCTTGCTCGCCTCGCTTGCATCGTCGCGGCCGGCAGCGAGGGGCAAGGCCTCGGTCAGGCGCAGCCCGGGCCGGATCTACGCCCGGCTCGCCAGCTTCGGTGTCGTGCTGATGGTTCCCAGCGGCATCGGTCTGTTCGTCGTGAAGCCGTGGCTATTCTATCCCGGCGCGATGTTCTGGATGAAGCTGGTGTTTGCCGCGATCTTTTCGCTGGCGAGCTTCGGGATCGAAATGATCCATGCCGCCCGGACGCGCCAAGCCGGGAACCTTCTCGCCAGCCTCAGCCCGCTGGCCGGGTTGTCGCTGTTGGCGACCGTAATCTTCTCCGTTATGGCGTTTCACTAGCTGGCCCCAAAGCTAGTTCATGATCCGCCTGGGATCGAGCCGGGCGCCAAATCGCGCATGAAGTGATGCGGCGGAATTGCCCAAAGGGTCGATCAACTCGACGATGCATCCTCTTTGTTCCAGCGCCAGCTTGCGGAGGTCAGCCTCCGAGCGGCTCAGGCGTTCCACCAGCCAATCGGTTTCACTGGGGCGGCAATAGCGCAGCTTGCAGGTTTCCAATGTCATCACGAACTCCACGGTCATCGTGACAAAGGATACGCGCAGGAAATGCAGGTGATCCCGAATTAGTCGGGAACCGTGTCGCATTTCTCATGCGAAGAAGCTTCGGCGTCTCTCGCGTCAGCGGCGTGCCAGCGAGTCCCGGATCAGCTGCGCCGATTCCTTGACGCCATAGAGCGCGACGAAACCGCCAAAGCGCGGGCCCTGGCTCTGGCCGAGGCAGACCTCATAGATCGCCGTGAACCAGCCGCGCAGCGGCTCGAACGCATGTTCCGTACCGACGGCGAACACCATCGTCTGCAGGCTCTCGCCATCCAGCGCGCCATCCCAGGTCTCCAGCCGCGACGCGAGGTCTTCCAGCGCCGTACGTTCCTTGTCGTTCGGCGCGCGGTAGGTCTTCGTCGGTTTCACGAAGTCGGCGTAGTATTTCAACGCATAGCCGACGAGGTGATCGAGCAGCGGGTCCGTATCGGGTGAAGCGTTCGGCGCTTCGCGGCGAATGAAGCCCCAGAGCACATCCTTGTTCGACGCGTTGGCCGCCGAGACGAGGTTCAACAGCATGGCGAACGACACGGGCGAGGACTTCGCCGGCGGCCTGCCGCCATGGATATGCCAGGCCGGGTTTTCCAGCTGCTGTTCCGGCGTCTGCTTCTCGTACGCGTCGAGGAAGGTGAGGTACTCGTCCACCGCCTTCGGGATCACGTCGAAAAAGAGCTTCTTGGCAGTCTTCGGTTTTTGCCACTGATAGAGCGACAGGCTCTCGGCCGGTGCGTAGAGCAGCCACTGCTCCACCGAGATGCCATTGCCCTTGGTCTTGGATATTTTCTCACCTTTGTCGTCGAGAAAGAGCTCGTAGACGAATTGTTGCGGTGGTTCGGCGCCGAGGATCCTGCATATCTTGGAATAGATCGGCGCGTTGGCCTGGTGGTCCTTGCCGAACATCTCGAAGTCAACGCCGAGCGCCGCCCAGCGCATGCCGAAGTCCGGCTTCCACTGCAGCTTCACATTGCCCCCCGTGACGGGCAGCGTTGCTTCGCTGCCGTTCTCATCGGTGAACGTCACCGTACCGGCTTTCGCATCCACGTTCTTCATCGGCACGTAGAGCACGCGGCCCGTCGTCGGCGAGATCGGCAGGAAGGGCGAGTAGGTTTCGCGCCGCTCGTCGCCGAGGGTCGGCAGCATCACCTTCATGATCGCGTCGTACTTCTCTGCGGCGCGCA
>CANJXY010000237.1 GCA_947478925.1 Hyphomonadaceae bacterium
GGGAATGGAACATCCGGTTGTGGCGCCATGCTGACGGGACTTTCGATCCGGGACTTCATTCTGGTCCGCCAGCTCGACCTTGAGCTGGGGCAGGGTTTTACCGCACTGACCGGCGAGACCGGGGCGGGGAAATCGATCCTCATGTCGGCGCTCGGCTTTGCGCTCGGCGGGCGTGGCGGGCAGGCGTTGATCAGGCCCGGTGCGCAGGCGGCTGAAGTCACCGCCGCGTTCGAGGTTCCCGCGAAGCATCCGGTGCGGGACATGCTGGCGGCGATGGAGCTGCGGCTGGATCCGACCGAGCCGCTCGTGCTCCGCCGCGTGATCAAGCGGGGTGGGGGCGCGCGGGCGTTTCTCAATGATCGTCCGGTCAGTGCAGCGTTGCTGTCGGACGCGGGCCTGCTGCTGGCCGACATTCATGGTCAGCATGACGGGCTGGGCCTGCTGGAGCCGGCGCGCCATCGTGCGCTGCTCGATGCATGGGCGAAGGCAGAGGCGCTGCTGAAAGACGTCGCGCGATCGTGGTCTGTGCTGCGCGAGGCGGAGGACGCGCGTGCGACGTTGTTGGACCGGATCGCGCGTGCAGCTTCGGAGCGGACATGGCTGGCGCATGCGGTTGACGAGCTCGATCAGCTTGATCCGCAGGAGGGCGAGACGGGGCGGCTGGCGCTTGAGCGTGCGGGCATGCTGGCTGGTGGGCGTGTCGCCGAGGCGCTGGATGCGGCGCGCAAGCAGTTTGCCAAGTCAAACATCGAGAATGCGCTGGCAACGGCGGCGCGCGCAGTTTCACGGGCCCTCTCGGCGCCGGGGCTGACGGGCGAGGGCGCGGACAGCGAGCTGGCCGTACGGATTCGCGCCGCCTGCGAGGGGTTGGAACGTGCGCTGATCGAAGCTGGTGAAGCGCGGCGCGCGGTCGAGCTGGCCGGGGATGCCTGCGCCTATTCGCCGGCGGCGCTGGAAGCCTCCGAAGTGCGGCTGTTTGCATTGCGGGCGGCGGCGCGCAAGCATGAGGTCGATCCCGAAGGGCTCGCAGCCTTGAGGAAGAAGATGCGGGCACAGCTCGACGAGATCGATCATTCCGACAAGGCGCTGGCAAGAGCGACCGCGGTGGAAGCGGCGGCGCGTGCGGCCTACGACGCGGCGGCGGAACGTCTGACCGAGCTGCGCACCGCGGCCTCTAAAAAGCTGACGCGCGCGGTCTCGGCCGAACTCGCGCCGCTCAAACTTGAGAAGGCAAAATTCCGCATTGCCGTGCGGCCTCGTACGGAAGCTGGGCCGACTGGCCGGGATGACGTTGCATTTGAGGTTGAAACCAATGCAGGCGCCGGGTTCGGCTCGCTCGACAAGATTGCCTCGGGTGGTGAGATGGCGCGGTTCGCCCTTGCGGTCAGCGTCTGCCTTGCGGACGTATCGCCGGCCGGAACGCTGGTGTTCGATGAGGCCGACATGGGGGTTGGTGGGGCGGTGGCAGCCGCGATTGGCGAGC
Organism: Hyphomonadaceae bacterium; assembly: GCA_947478925.1. Taxonomy (GTDB): domain Bacteria; phylum Pseudomonadota; class Alphaproteobacteria; order Caulobacterales; family Hyphomonadaceae; genus UBA7672. The sequence goes on from CANJXY010000237.1 coordinate 1,484, forward strand.
GGCTCGCCACAATCGGCAAGCGCAAGCAAGTGCTGGCAATCACGCATTCGCCCCAGGTGGCGGCCTCGGCGGTCAGGCAGCTACGCGTTTCCAAGGCCGAAGCAGGCGGGGAAACCGTCACCTCTGTGGACGCCCTGACCCAGACGGCGCGGCGCGAGGAGATCGCCCGCATGCTGGCGGGAGCGAGCGTCACCAGGGAAGCGCGGGCGGCCGCTGACAGGCTGTTGGCTGGCGCCTGAGCGGCGGTTATGAAGCCGTCATGCCAGATGCATCCGAATCCAAGCCTGTTGAGAAGCTGACCAAGGGGACGGCCAAGACCGAGCTGAAGAAGCTCGCCGAGGCCATTCGCGCGGCCGACGCAGCCTATTACCAGGACGACGCGCCGTCTCTGACGGATGCAGCGTATGACAAGCTGCGCCAACGCCTCCTCGCAATCGAGGCGCGCTTCCCCGAGTTGAAGCTGGCTGACAGCCCGAGCGATGCAGTGGGTGCAGCGGTGTCGAGCGGGTTCGGCAAGGTGGCGCACCTCAAACCGATGTTGTCGCTCGACAATCTGTTTGCGGATGGGGAAGTGGAAGAGTTTGTTGATCGTGTTCGGCGGTTCCTCAACCTCAAGGCCGGTGAGGAGGTGGCGGTCACGGCGGAGCCGAAGATTGACGGGCTATCGTGCAGCCTCCTTTACGAAAATGGCGAGCTGGTGCGGGCGGCCACGCGGGGCGATGGCGCGGTCGGCGAGGATGTGACGGCCAACATACGTACGCTTGGCGATGTTCCGGCAAGGCTGAAGGGCAACAATGTACCCGCGCGCATCGAGGTGCGCGGCGAGGTCTATATGAGTCACGCCGATTTTGCCGAGCTCAACCGGCGTGAGAGCGAGGCAGAACGCAAGACGTTCGCCAACCCTCGCAATGCGGCAGCAGGTTCGTTGCGCCAGCTCGATCCTGAGGTCACGAAATCGCGGCCGCTGCGGTTCTTTGCCTATACATGGGGCGATGTCTCCGCGCCGTTCGCGCAGACCCAGTGGGATGCGATAAAGGCTTTCAAGGCGTGGGGCCTGCCGGTCAATCCCGACACGAAGCGCACGACGACGGCGGAAGACCTGCTTGAAGTCTATCACGACATCGAAGCGCGCCGCGCGTCACTTGGCTATGACATCGATGGCGTGGTCTACAAGATCGACCGGCTCGACTGGCAGCAACGGCTTGGCTTCGTGTCGCGTTCACCGCGGTGGGCGGCCGCACACAAATTCCCGGCCGAGCAGGCGATGACGCAGCTGTTGGGCATCGACATCCAGGTTGGGCGCACGGGCAAGCTGGCGCCGGTGGCGCGTTTGCAACCGGTGACCGTGGGCGGGGTCGTGGTGTCGAACGCGACGCTGCACAATGAGGACGAGATCGCGCGCCTCGGCGTGATGATCAATGACTGGGTCGTGGTGCAGCGTGCGGGCGATGTGATCCCGCAGATCGTGCGCGTGGTCGAGGACAAGCGTCCGAAGGACGCCAGGGTTTATGCGTTTCCGACGCGCTGCCCCTATTGCGGATCGGAAGCCGTGCGGGGCGGCGGTGAGGGTGATGAGGAGGTGGACCGTCGCTGCACAGGCGGGCTGGTGTGCCCTGCGCAGGCGGTGGAGCGGCTGAAACATTTCGTGGCGCGGCGCACGTTCGATATCGAGGGGCTGGGCGCCAAGCAGATCGAGGAATTCTTCGAGGCGGGCGTAATCACGCAGCCCCAGCATATCTTTCATCTGAAGGAGCAGATTGCCAAAGCCGCCAAGCCGCCGCTGGATGAGTGGGAGGGCTATGGCGAGGTCTCGGCGAACAAGCTGTTCGACTCGATCGAGAAGGCGAGCACGCAGCCGCTGGACCGCTTCATCAATGCGCTCGGCATCCGTCATATCGGCGAGACCAACGCGCTGTTGCTGGCGCGCCAGTTCGGTACGTTCGAAGCTCTACTGGATGCGGTTGAGAAGGCAGCCAAGCAGCGGCCGAACGACGCCTATCGCAGGCTTGAAAGCCTTGGCGGCATTGGGCCGGGCGCGCGCGAAAAGCTGCTTGCGGCAGCGCCTGAGCTTCCCGCGCAGCAGCCTGTCTCGGCGGACGACACGCTGGAAAATGCGTTGGGCGGCATTGGCGGTCTGAACAAGACGGCGCGCGCGGCGCTGGCGGCAGAGTATGGCGACTGGTCGACGTTCCGCACGCAAACGCAGTCGGCGGCCAAGGGACAGCCGGGCGAGGATCTGCTGGCGCTGGCTGCCATCAACGGGTTTGGCGAGGTCGCCGCCGAGGCGTTGGTCGATTTCTTCGCGGAGAAACACAATCGCGAGGTGGTGACGTCGCTGACGAAGGCGGTGAAGGTGCAGCCGCACAAGATCGCCGACACGTCCGGCTCGGCGGTGGCCGGCAAGACGGTCGTCTTCACCGGCACGCTGGAAAAGATGACGCGCGATGAAGCCAAGCAGCAGGCGATTTCACTTGGCGCGAAAGTGTCTGGCTCGGTGTCGAGCAAGACGGACCTCCTGATCGCGGGGCCGGGCGCCGGCTCGAAACTCGCCGAGGCGGAAAAGCATGGCGTGAAGGTACTGTCAGAGGACGCGTGGCTGGCGCTGATCGGCCGCTAGACGATCAACAGCCCGGCGCCTTCGCCGATTGGCCTGCCCCAAGAGCGGCTTCGACGATCGGGGTCCAGATCGCATAGCCTTCCGGTGTCATGTGGAGATTGTCGGCGACGAAGATATCCTTCGGGCTTCCGTCCGGCTTCAGCATGGGCGCCACGACGTCGATATAGGCGAGATCATCACGCTGGTCCGCAAGCGCCTTCACCTTGGTGTTGAGCGCCGTCTGCAGCGGGAGCTGTTCGAAGCGCTGCTTCGATGGCTTCGCGGATATGAACCAGACGGGCGTCGCGCCAAGGGCCTTGTCCTTGAGGCGCATGAACTGCACGAAGTCTGCGTAGATCTGGTCCGGCGTGCGCTTGTCGACCCACAGGTCATTCTCGCCCGCGTAGAACACGATCTCCTTCGGATGATAGGGTTTCACGACACGGTCGAAATAGTGATCGACTTCCCACACCGTCGAGCCACCGAAGCCGCGGTTGATCACCGTGCGTTTGGGGAAATCCTCTTTCAGCGATTTCCAGAAGCGGATGGATGAAGCCCCGACGAATAGCGTGGCGCACTTCGGCGGCTGGGCTTGTTTGTCGGCGGCCTCGAAGGCGGCGATGGCGTCGTCGAAGCGCGGCGCCGTTGCCGATGGCGTCTGCACGGGATCGGGCAGGGACGCCGCTGTGGTGCAGGCCGAAGCCAACAGAGCAAGACTTGCCAGCAGGCGTTTCATGATCGGCTCCCCGGGATGTGTTTCCGAAGGCTTCGCGCGTTGCGCAAGTCGCGTCAACGCACGGGCATCTGTTCAGACGATACTTTCAGGCCACTCGCTCAGGCGCTGACGCCGCGCACTTCCGCGTTGATCGCTGCGGTAAGTGCCCGCACGACCGCTTCCATCCTGTCGCGTTCGGCGCCGTCACCCGATCGCGCGGCGATCTCGGACCGTTTAAGCATGGCGGCCGACAGTTCATCGGCCAGCGAGTCGATCAGCTCCGCGCGTGAGGCCTTTGCGTTGTCCGCGAACGCCAGCTGGCGAAGGCCTTGCTCCTCGGCGGCGAGCTGGTTCAATGCCTTGCCGGGAAGATCGCCAACGACCTCGATCGCGATACGGGCGTGAATCACCTTCGCCAGACGGCTCTCAGTCGACAGCGGCATTGCCGTTGCGTCGGCCAGGGCCA
>CANJXY010000238.1 GCA_947478925.1 Hyphomonadaceae bacterium
GCTATGCGCCCCACCGCCACTGGAAGACCTCGACCTTCCTCGCCGGCCTGCGCCGGCACGCCATCACCGCCCCCTTCGTGTTCGAAGGCCCGATCAATGGTGAGATCTTCAAGACCTATGTCGCCGACGTCCTCGTGCCGACCCTGCGGCCTGGCGATATCGTCGTGATGGACAATCTGGGCAGCCACAAAGGCCGGGCCATCCGCGAGTTGGTCCGCAAGGCCGGCGCACGGGTGTGGTTCCTGCCGCCCTACAGCCCCGACCTCAACCCGATCGAGCAGGTCTTCGCCAAGCTCAAGCACCTGCTCCGCAAGGCCCAGGAGCGCACCAGCGAGCACGCATGGGACCGGATCGGCCAGCTGCTCAAGACCTTCTCGCCCGAAGAGTGCGCCAACTACGTCGCCAACTCAGGATATCGCTTCAATGCGAAATGATCCCGCTCTAGCTCTCGCTCGCGCTTCGACGGATGGCCTGCTTTGCAGGCCTGCTCAGCATGAGCGCTACCTTAAGTGGCGGTGCGATTGAGGGCGCTCATCCTGAGCAACGCGGGAAGCGCGCGTCCGTCGAAAGACGAGTGCGTGCTTTCATACCGTCCAGCGGGGTAACTACTCCGCAGCCTGCTGCGTCGCCTTCTTCGTCTTGCCAGCAGCCTTCGCCGTCACAGGCTTCGCCTTCACCCGCTTGGCCTGTCGCTCACGGCGCTCGTCCTGCCGCCTGAACGTCTCGACCAGGAATTTCCCGGTCCAGCTCTTCTTGTTCTTCGCGACTTCTTCCGGCGTACCCACCGCCACGACTTCGCCGCCGCCGTCGCCGCCATCCGGGCCCATGTCGACGATCCAGTCAGCCACCTTGATGACGTCGAGATTGTGCTCGATCACCACCACCGTATTGCCGTTGTCGACCAGCTCCTGCAGCACTTCCATCAGAGTCCGCACGTCGTCGAAGTGTAGGCCCGTTGTCGGCTCATCGAGGATATACAGCGTGCGGCCCGTAGCCCGCTTCGACAGCTCTTTCGATAGCTTCACCCGCTGCGCCTCGCCCCCCGACAGCGTCGTCGCCTGCTGGCCGACCTTCACATAGCCAAGGCCAACCCGCGCCAGTGTCTCCATCTTGGTGCGTATGCCGGGCACCGCGCCAAAGAATACACGCGCTTCTTCCACCGTCATGTCGAGCACGTCGGCGATGGATTTGCCCTTGTAGAGCACTTCCAGCGTCTCACGGTTGTAGCGCTTGCCCTTGCAGACATCGCACGTGACATACACGTCCGGCAGGAAGTGCATCTCGATCTTGACGACGCCATCGCCCTGGCACGCCTCGCAGCGACCGCCCTTCACGTTGAACGAGAACCGGCCGGCCTGATACCCGCGCGCCTTGCTCTCCGGCAGGCTGGTATACCAGTCGCGGATGGGGCCGAACGCGCCGGTGTACGTCGCCGGGTTGGAGCGCGGCGTGCGCCCGATCGGCGACTGGTCGATGTCGATGATCTTGTCGAGGTGCTCGATGCCCTCGATCTTGGTGTGCGGGGCAGGGCTGTCGCTCGCTCCGTTCAGCCGCCGCGCCAGCGCCTTGTAGAGCGTCTCGATGACCAGCGTGGACTTGCCCCCTCCCGACACGCCGGTCACGCACGTGAAGACGCCCAGCGGAATCTCCGCCGTCACGTCCTTGAGATTGTTGCCCGTCGCGCCGATGACGCGGATCATCTTTTTCCTATCGGCCCAGCGCCGCTTCGGCGGGATCGCGATCTCTTCCTCGCCGGACAGGTACTTGCCTGTGATTGAGTTCGGATTGGCCATCAGGTCGTCACACTTGCCGAACGCGATGACTTCGCCGCCATGCACGCCCGCGCGCGGGCCCATGTCGATCACATGGTCCGCCGTGAGGATCGCATCCTCATCGTGCTCCACCACGATCACCGAGTTGCCGAGATCACGCAGCCGTCGCAGCGTCTCCAGCAAGCGTTCGTTGTCCCGTTGGTGCAGACCAATCGACGGCTCGTCGAGTACGTACAGCACGCCCGACAACCCGGAACCGATCTGCGAGGCCAATCTGATCCTCTGGCTCTCCCCGCCCGAGAGCGTGCCAGACCCGCGCGACAGCGTCAGGTATTCGAGGCCCACATCGTTCAGGAATTGCAGGCGATCGCGGATCTCCTTGAGGATCCGCACCGCAATCTCGTTCTGCTTCTTGGTCAGGTTCTTCGGCAGCGCCTCGAACCAGTCGCGCGCATGCTTGATCGAAAGCTTCGCCGAATCCGAGATGGTGAAGTTGTTGATCTTTACGCTCAGCGCTTCTGGCCGCAACCGCTCACCCTTGCAGGTCGGGCAGGGTGCCGCTGACTGGTAACGGCCGATCTCTTCGCGCATCCACGCCGAATCCGTCTCGCGGAAACGCCGCTCCAGGTTTCCGACCACGCCCTCGAACGGCTTGGTCACTTCGTAGCGCCGCATGCCGTCATCGAAGACGAAGTCGACTTCCTCTTCGCCCGTTCCGAACAGGATGATGTTCTGCGCCGTCTCCGTCAGCTTCGACCACGGGACGGTGACAGAGAATTTGTACTTCTTCGCCAGCGCTTTCAGCGTCTGGTCCTGCAGCGGCGACGCCGACTTGCCCCACGGCGCAATCGCGCCATCGCTCAGGCTCTTGTCGATCTCCGGCACCACCATCGCCGGATCGATCTTCAGCTGCTCGCCCAGGCCATCGCACGCCGGACAGGCGCCGAACGGATTGTTGAACGAGAACAGCCGCGGCTCGATCTCCGGAATCGTGAAGCCAGATACAGGGCAAGCGAACTTCGCGGAGAACGTCACGCGCTTCTGTTCGCCGGCCGCGTCCTTGTCGGTGAATTCCGCCACCGCGATGCCATCGGCGAGGCCCAGCGCCGCCTCGAAACTCTCGGCCAGACGCTGCTCCAGCCCCGCGCGGATCACGATGCGGTCCACCACCACGTCGATGTCGTGCTTCAGCTTCTTGTCGAGCTTCGGCGGATCTTCCAGCTCGTGATATTCGCCATCCACCTTCACGCGCGCAAAGCCGCGCTTCAGCAGCTCGGCGAACTCTTTCCGGTATTCGCCCTTCCGCCCGCGGATCATCGGCGCCAGCAGATAGAACTTCGCCCCGTCGCCAAACGCCATTGCCTTGTCGACCATCTGCGACACGGTCTGGCTCTCGATCGGCAGCCCCGTCGCGGGGGAGTACGGCACGCCCACGCGCGCCCACAGCAGGCGCATGTAGTCGTAGACCTCCGTCACCGTGCCCACGGTCGAACGCGGGTTCCGCGAGGTGGTCTTCTGCTCAATCGAGATTGCGGGCGACAGCCCCTCGATCCGCTCCACATCCGGCTTCTGCATCAGCTCGAGGAACTGGCGCGCATAGGCCGACAGGCTCTCGACATAGCGCCGCTGTCCCTCGGCATAGATCGTGTCGAACGCCAGCGAGGATTTGCCCGACCCGGACAGCCCGGTGATCACCACTAGCTGGTTCCGCGGAATATCCACGTCGATATTCTTCAGATTGTGCTCGCGCGCGCCGCGCACGCGAATCGCATTGGGTTCAGAGGACATGGACTAACCCGGGGAGTTATGTTCGAGGTTTCATTGCAGATGTAAGTGAGGTGAGTCGACGGAGCACGGAAGAACATATACAGAACAACAACGACTGTCTTCCAGTCAGCCCAATCTTTCATCTGCCGCGCGAATATGGGCTGTGCAAAGCTTGGCGCAACGGCGTCGCATGGTTCTGCTGCCAAGGGATCGTCAGCAGCGGTGTCGCACGCGCTCCGATCTGCTAATTTGCTGGCGTGTCAGGGGGACTAGATGCGCCTGATCTTCGCCTGGCTCAGCCTCCTGGCGCTCACGGCGCTTCCTGCCAGAGCCCAGACGCCGACTGATCCTCTGCTCGAAGGCCGTGATTTGCTGGCCGAAAATGGAGAGATATTTCTGGTTCCGGAAGAGGCCCGGGGCCAGCCTGTCGTGCTGCTTGGTTCGGGCCGCCTCGAACTGAAGCTCGATTCCGGACTGGGTCTTGAAAGCATCCGATCCGAAACCGTGCCCGACAAGCCCGGCATACCAGCATCCGTATTGTCGACAACCTAGGAAACGTTGCAGCGGGTTCCAGATCCGCCCGCCTTGACCAATCGATTCGGCACAATCGCTTTCACTTTGTTCCTTGAGGGAGACGACACGTTCCTGTGGATCGAGAACAACTCGGATAAGCCGATTGCCTACGTCGCGGTACTCTTCAGGGGGAGGGGCTACGACATGAAGACGCGACCAACCGAAGCATGCACGGTCGCCGGACATCGCCAGACCGTTGAATCGTGGCCCTACGCGGTCGATGGCATAAATATCATTCACTTCCTGAGACCGCCGGAAGACACTGGCAGGGTGATGTGCCTTGATCCGACGGACGACATCGACAATCCGCGCTGGTACGCGCTGAACCCCACGACAAACTAACAGGTCAGATTGAATCGCCCTGGCTGGAGAGCGGCACAAGTATCCGTTTGTGCGTTCCAGCCCACGCCGCCGCCGCCAACAGCGCCAGCGCCGCGCCCGCCGCCAGCAGTGCAATCATCGGACGGTCAGCCTGTTCCGCTACCGCCACGCCCGCCAGCCCCCACGCGATCGGCAGCGGATAAACCCAGTTCTTGGCGGTAACAGTAATTCCCAGCCCGATCGCCATCACCGCCCCGACTCCGCTCGCCGCCCACGCCGGCGCCGTGTGTGGCCGGATGATGTCGAAGCTCGTCAGCACGGTCAGCAGGTTGATAGCCGACGCCACCGTCAGCCATCCCGCCAGCAGCGACAGCGGCGCCGCCACCAGCCAGAACTCGATCCTGCGCTGCACCGGATACCGCTTCAGCAGCGGCACACACAACGCCAGCGCTGATGCGGAGATGATCGCCACCGTTGCCCATTTCGCGTCCGCCGACGCTGCGATCAGCCAAGCCCCGCACCCTGCCATCGCAATCACCGACGGCCAGCCCAGCCTGCGCAGCCCCGGCGTTTCCTCGGTCGACGGCAACGCCTGATACCCCGCATAGGCAAGCAGGCCGAGATAGATCACCCCCCAGATCGAGAAGGCGTATCCCGCCGCCTCCAGCGTCTGGTTGCCATCATTCACCAGGTCGCCGCGACCTACCGCAATCACCCCCATCAGCGTCTGCGCGATCGGCGTGCCGATGGCGAACAACACCGCCGCCA
>CANJXY010000239.1 GCA_947478925.1 Hyphomonadaceae bacterium
GAGGCGACGCAGACTGAGTGTGAAGCGGAGGTAAAGCCACACCGCGCACTGAAGGACGGTTGTCCGGAAGCGGCACCGTTCGTACGACACTCGCATCCATGGGATCGTGCAAAGGCCCATAACCGTGGCCCCGCCGAAGCTCGTTGGCCTTGGTCTGACAGCCCCGGAAGCGCGCAACTAGTGTGACGCGCCATGCTCCGCAACAACGGGCAACTTGTTCACGAGCACCTTCACAGCATCGACCATCGTCGCAACCGGGTCGGAGTGGTAGACGAGCCCCCTGATCCTGCCCTGCGGATCCTGCAAATAGATCGTTGTCGTGTGATTGATGTGGTGGATCGGCTCTTCGTTCTTCATCATCGCCGCTTCAACGCGAGATTGATAAGCCTTGTTGGCTGCGAGCACTTGCTTGCGCGTTCCGGAGAGGAAGATCATTTCGGGGTCGACCTTCGGTCCCCAATCTGCAATCGCGCGGCGACGGACTTCCGGTCCGGTCAGGTGGACGCCGGCATGGTCGTGCGTGCTCGCTGGCATCATTTTCGCTCCGTCATGCTCGTCGCCATGCGCCATCCCGCCCGTGAGATCGTCGAGGCGTGGGGCGTTGATGTCGATGAACACCGCCTTGGCGCGGATGCCGTCGGCGTTCAGTTCGTCGACGGCTGCGGGCATGCTCTTCAGCGCTATCGGGCAGGCTTCCAGACATTCCATGTAGCCAAAATAGACAAGGGCCCACTCGCCGAGCAGGTCGGCCTCGGTGAACGGCTGACCCGACGTTGCTTCGACCAGTTCGAACTTGCCGCCAAGTGATGTCAACGCCTGGGCGCTGTAGGGGTCATGCCCGCCATGCCCTTCGCGCTCACCAACGATCTGTCCGGCACGCGGATCGACTGCTGCCTCAATGTTCTGGACAGCCGGGGTCTCGCTTGCTGCTTGCAGGGACGACTGTCCCGAGCACGCAGAGATGGCGATCAGCGCGGAAAACCCAAGCCCAGCCTGAAGCAGCTTCCCGATCATGCGGTCACGTTGATGTAGGTTTCCACGACCCCGCGACCTTCGTCATGAACATCGCCGGAAATCCAGTCACGAAACTCTGCGATGACCGGATAGAGCCCTGGCTTCGTCGGCACGATGATCAGGTCGCGACGTTGCGCAGACGTCGTCTCGAAAGAGGTTCCAGCCGGTATCGTGATCGGCGAAGACCACGGTGCGCTGGGATGCGACAACGGTCGGCCATCGATTCCATATACTGTTGCATCAAGCCCCATGATCCTGGTCGAGACCACAGAGTAAGACGCATTGAGATGTCTGACGAGAATGCGCTGTCCGACCTTTGCGTTGACCACAACTCTCGGGTCCTTCTTCGTCAAAGGACTGGGAACGCCGGAAATCATGAAGTACTTCGGACGGAAGATATTCAGTCCGACATCCTCACCGCACAGCCCGGCAGCATGGCTGAGGTTACGCCAGCTCGGATCGACATCGTCAAACGCCCAAAGCGCCTCCACATCATACGCCGGGCCGCCCTCATACAGGCGCCCCTTTCCGCTTGGCGGGTCGACGATCAGGAACCCGTACATTCCCATCTCGAAATGCAGAACCGTATTCACATGGCAGTGGTAAAAGTACGTTCCTGCCCAACTGGGACGAAACTGATAGGTGTATTGGCCTTTAACCTCGAACGAGACGTGGCCTACACCGTCGTTGTGGGTGCTGGCGTTCAGCCCGTGATGATGAAGCGTGTGGGCCGCCTTCTGAGCGTGGATCGTTGAGTGAACCAGCTGACCTTGGCGCATGCGCATCGGCGGAGCTGGCCACTGCTTCGCCGAGGACGGAGCATTCTTGTCAAGGAAGGTCCAGAAGCGAACCTTCTGACCGTCCGGCATGACCATATCGATCTCGGTAGCGCCCTGACGGTCAAACGACACGTCAGGCTTCAACCGATCTGGGGTCGCCGGATTGTCCGCGGGCACCTTGCACCCAAAAGCATCGAACGAAGCAGAGTTGCGCGTGACCATTACTTGCCTGCCTTTCTCGGGCCGACCATTTCCCAGTGGGTCAGCAAACCTTGCGGGTAGTTTCCGCCGCCAGCGGTCTGCGACATCTCCATGTGACAGTGCATTGGGTAGAAGAGCGGGAAGGATTCCTCTCGCGGCGGCCAGGCTGCATCAGGGATATCGTCGGGCTTGATGAAGGGAAGCAGTACGTCCTTCCGCCAAAGCGGCGGGACATTCCAGCTATCGCACTCGACAATGCTAGTACTTTTCCGAACCGCAAGGCTTCCGCTGTCGACATCTGCAATAGTAAAAATGTGGTTCCCGTGAATGTGTGGGCTGTGCGTTGCCAGGCCGGCATTCATCGTGCGGATTAGGACGGGCTCGCCCTCATGTCCGTGGGGCGCCGTGGCCAGATCGTGAGACGCGTCGTAGCCCGACAGACCGTTGAGCGTGAAGTATCGCGGCATGAATTTGCTGCGGAGCCCGGCAATGTCGATCGCACGATTGAGCTCGACCTGACGATTCAAGGCCGGATCGACCGACCCGAACATCCAGACAAAATTTCTCTCGTGCAAGTCATGGCGCCACGGCTCACCTGGAAAGCGCGCAGACGCCCCAAGCGCATCAAACAGAGCCGCCTGGGCTGCAGTTGGATCAGTATATGGCGTCTTTGTCCCCAGCGCCGTTCTTCCATTCACTGGCATGACCACAAGTGGTCCATGCAAGCCAACCAAGCGGCCGACCGGCCCCTCGGCGTTTTCGTGATAGATGTAACTTCCAGCACTCGGCGCTACAAACGCGACAGTCTGTGACGCTCCCGGAGCGAGGAGCGGAAATCTGTCTGCCGCGAAACCTGTAAGAGCAAATCGTCTGGGTTTCCGTGTCTTGTTGACCAGCTTCAATGAAATCGTCGCGCCCTCGACGACTTGCATTGGCGGTCTGATCAAACGCGTTACCGGATCTCGATAGGCGAGCGCAAATAGCACCTCACCGTCAATCATCTCTTCCTGGATTTCTTCGAGATGAAGCTCGAACGTAGCCGCGGTCAGAGCATCCGCCGCTTGTCCTGTCATTGCTCCGACAAGGCCGGCGGCCATAGCAGCCGCGCTCCCATAGGCTATGAAATCTCTTCTGTTCACTGCTCGCCCCGCTCAACGGCCCCAGTCGGCCCGTCAATTGCCAATCGCCCTGCGATGAGGGTGCTACCGCCCTTTACCGAGGCTCATACCGCCATCACCTGTCATCCAGCTAAACACATCGCCCTGCGGAATGAAGATAGCCGAACTACCGCAATGACCCTGTCGTTGGTCTAGCAATTTCCCGTTTTACAACGTGCGATAGCTCCTCGCGGACGAAAATTCATCGATCGCGCGGGTCCGCCACATTCGCCTTGAAGCTGGCGAAGGTTGTGGCGTGTGAGCGGAATGGTAGCGACCAACCTCCCCGGAGATGACAGCGCGAGACCCTTCGTCATCTTGCGACGGTTCTGTGCCGTAGCGGCGAGGTGGAACTCGTCGGTTGTGCCCGATGGTCCACGCAGGCTCAGGCGATCAAGCTTCGGGATGCCCTGATGCGCAAGAAGTCGCCCCTCCTGACACCTGATACAAATCAGGTTCTCGCGATGGCTCTGCCAAGAGCTGCGAACAGGGCCGTGACATCGATTGGCTTCGACAGATAATCCGTCATCCCGACTGCGAGGTAGCGATCCCGGTCGCCTACAAGCGCATTGGCGGTGAGTGCGATGATCGGAATTCCGCCGGCACGTCCGCCAAGCTCGCGGATCCTCTGAGCGGCCGTTGGACCATCCATCACGGGCATCATGACGTCCATCACGATGACGTCAAAGGTCTGGCTTGCTGCCATGGCAACCGCATCCTGCCCATCCGCCACGACCGTCACCTGGTGTCCACCCGCCTCGAGGAGAGCACGAAGAATTTGCTGCATCCCAGGATTGTCCTCCGCGACAAGAACGCGGAGGCTCCTGTTCGGGGCAGCGAGCGGCTCCTCGCGTTCTGGCGACGGTGCAAGTGCGACTGGCGCGGCGATCGTGAAGTGGAATGCGCTTCCCTCCCCGAGCTTGCTGTCGACCTGGATCACCCCTCCCATCATGCTGACAAGGTGCTTTGAAATAGCCAGGCCCAATCCGGAGCCGCCATGCCTGCGCGTCGTTGATGAATCAGCCTGGAAGAACTGATCAAAAACCTTGTCAATCGTGTCTTCGGCGATGCCGACCCCCGTATCACGCACAGCGAAGCGCGCTACCTGTTGGTCGGTATCGTAGCTGGTGGAAATTTCGATCTTTCCAGCGTCGGTGAACTTGATTGCGTTGCCAACCAGGTTCGTCAGGACCTGCCTTACCCGGCGTCGATCACCCACCACCCACTCCGGCACAGATGCCGCAACCTCGGCCGTCAACACCAGCGACTTGGCACTAGCGAGCGTACCGAACAGGGCGACTACGTCATCCACAACGGCCGAGAGACTGAATGGAGCGTTGTCCAGGGACAAATGTCGGCTTTCCAGCCGGGACACATCGATGATGTCATCAAGCACGGACATCAGATCTCTTGCAGACTTCAGCGCGGTAGCAGCATGGGCGCGTTTGTTTTGGTCGACTTCGGCGCGCAGCAAGACTTCCAGCATGCCGATGACGCCGCTCATGGGCGTGCGAATCTCGTGGCTCATCCGCGCAACAAACTGACTTTTTGCGAGAGACGCTTCCTCGGCCTCTCGTTGCTTCTCGACGAGGTCATCGGTCAGGGTCACGTCCCTGGTTACGTCCCGCGACACGCCGAGTATTTTCCGTCGATCCGCACTGCGAGACGAAAGGCGCATCCTGATCTCGATGTGCCGGAAACTCCCGTCCCCCTCTCGCACTCTGATGCGACTTACCGATGGTTGATCCTGCAACACAACCCGACTCGTTTGTTGTTCGAACTCGACCCGATCCTCTGGATGGAGAAGGTCCAGCGCAGGCGCCGTACCGATTGTCCCCGCGATACCCGGCTGCGCGAAGATTGGAGGGAGGTGCGGGAGCCCCTGCATCACACCGGTCTCGAGATCGATCTCCCACACACGAAGTTCGGCAGCCTCGATCGCCGCCGTCAGACGCGCATGCAGGACTTCCATTTCAGTCTGGGCTGCCCTTGCTGCGGTAACATCCTGTGCCGTACCGAAGAGCCGTGTCGTTCGTCCGTTGACCCGC
>CANJXY010000240.1 GCA_947478925.1 Hyphomonadaceae bacterium
ATTGCGCGGCTTGCGTTTGGCGGGCTTGTTGGCGGCTGGCATCATCCCCCTCCTTCCAGCGCGGGCTTGCGGGGCCGAATCTGGTGAAGGCAGAAGGCGATCAGCACTGCGACGATCATGCACGCGCCGCCGAATGTGATCGCTGCACGCGAGTCAATTTCCGTTACCATCATCGAGGCGACGAACGGACCAAAGCTGCACCCCAGCACCTGAGCTCCGCCAATCAGCACGGCGGCGCGGCGTGTGGGGTCAGCCTCGATGATCATGGGAACAAGGAAAGGCAGCACGAACATCCACAGGAAGCCGAATGCGCCGGACAGCACCAGGAACATTTCTGGCGTGGGCAGGGCGTAATAGCCGAACAGGATCGCGACATTCAGCACGGTGCAGACGAGGACGGTCCACAGCCAGTTGATACGCCCCGCGAGGAGCGTTGCCGCGAATCCGCCGACCACCTGGCAGGCCAGTGAGACCGATACAGCGTAGCCAAAAATGGACGGATCATGCCCGGCCTGCTTCGACAGGGGTTCGGCGTAGACCCAGACAGCGATGGTGAACGCGGAATAGAGGAAGGCCGAAAGAAGGGCGATCCACCCGCGCGGGCCGGGCAGCGTGCCGCCGCCCTCCTCGCGTGCAAGCGGGGCAAGCGTGTCGGGAACGAAAAGGGCGATAACCGCGGTCAGGACGCAGAAGCCCGCTAGCGCAATCCAGCCACCGCTCGCGCCCCAGGTCGCGACGACGGCGACCGAGATCAGCGTCGCCAGAAGAAACTGCGCCAGCGTCTGTACGGTGAGATAGGCGCCCGACCAGCGCTCAGGCGCGGGCGTGCGGGCGATCATCGCGATTGTCACCCACATCAACACGCCGCTGGGCAAACCGGCGACGCCGCGGATGAGGGTGATGCTGTCTCCCTCGACAAGCGGTGTTGCAGCGTCGAGTGCGGCGAGCACAATCGCCATGGCGACAGCGATGAGCTTTAGCCGGACAGGTTTAAGCACGGCGCCGGCAAGGAAGGCGGCAAGGCCAAGCGTGAGCAGTTCAGCCGTGGCCGCCTGACCCAGCTGGTTCGCTGTGATCTTGCCTTCGTGCGACAGCGTGCCAAGCAAAAGCGGCTGGAGCCCCGCGATCATGATGCCGGCGATACCGACAAACATGACCGCGACGATTTCCAGTTTCGAGAGACGCGGGCCGATCCAGCCGCCGTTCGGAGTTTCCGTGTTCATTGGATCAATAGTCGTAACGGAGGAAGACGCCCGCGGTGCGACGCGCGCCCATGCTAAACAGGTCGAAGCCGAGACCCTCGATCGGGATGATGTCGCTGATATTGGTCTCGTCGAATATGTTGCGGCCGAAGAGACCGAACTCCCAATTGCCCGAGTCCGGCTTCCAACCGAAGCGCAGGTTCACGAAGGTGCGGTCGCCATCAGACAGCCGCTCGACGTTGCGTGTGTCGTAGTAGACCTTCGTCCGGTAGGCGACGTCGCCCTGTGCAGACGCCTCGCCGCCGAAGATCGCCCACTCATAACGGGCCGAGGCATTGAGACTGGTTTCCGGGGCGTTCGGCAGGGTGTTGCCGGAATAGTCGTCGCCTGCAGACTGGAAGTCCTTGTATTTTGCATCGAGGAACGACGCGCTTAAGGAAAGGTCGAGGCCGTCCATCGGTGACGCCGTAACCTCCGCTTCAAGGCCCGAGATTTCGGCATTCGATGCGTTGGTAAAGTTCTGCACGGTGAGGTTCGTGGTCGGATCGACGATCAGCGTGTAAACCTGCAGATCCTGATAATCGTAGAAGAACGCCGAAAGATTTGCGGTGACCATGCCGTCGAACAGCTGCGACTTCAGGCCGACTTCATAAGCGTCGACCTTTTCATCGTTGTAGGGCGTGAGGGCGGTCGGGTCGGTGGTCTGGCCGCCGAAGAAGCCCCCGCTCTTGAATCCGCGGTTGTAGGTTGCGTAGACGTTCAGGTCGTCGGTGACCTGGTATTTCAGGCCGAGACGGCCGGAGACCGAGTCAAACTTCTTGCTGTCGTCAATCACGAAGAGGCTGAGGAGTGGATCGTCAGGAATACTGGCGTAGTTGGCGTCGTAGTGGAACGACTTGTCGTCAGCCGAATAGCGCAGGCCAATCGTTGCGGTCAGACGATCCGTAATGTCGTAATCGGCCTGTCCGAAGATGGCGTAGCTGTCGGTTGTTTGTGTGAAGGGCCAACCGAAGACGCCGATCCCGGCGGGCAGCTCATTGTTGGGATCGCCAGTGTTGGCGACGCGGAAAACGTCGAGGTACGAGTTGGTGTTGAGATCGTCTCGGGCGAGGTAGAGGCCGACGACCCAATCCAGAGCGTTGTCGCCATTCGATTGCAGGCGCAGCTCCTCGCTGGCGGCCCATTGTTTCGCACGATAGCGGGCGGTGACGATGTCGGTGGGGCCGGCGTCTGTGTCTTCTACGTCATCGCGGTCGGCATGGTCGTAACCTGACACCGAGACGAGCGACATGCCGCCGAGATCCCAGGTCAGCGTGGCGGAGGCGCCGTAGGTTTCGACATCGTCCTTGCCCTCAAGGTGGTAGTCGCCCTGGTAGAGATTGTCGCTGGTGTTGGCGTAGCCCGCGAGGTCGGTGCAGTCGCCCGAGGTGTAGAAAGCGGGTGCGCAGAAGCCATCAGGGCCAGTTGCCTGCACTGTCGCAGGAAGCAGCGAGCGATTGTAGGCGAGGATCGAGCCGCCTTTCGAGCGGCCGTAGCGAACCTGGAAGAGACCTTCAAAGTTGTCGGTCGGCGTCCAGCTCAACGTACCACGCAGGCTGCCGCGGTCGGCATCATTGCCGCGATTACCGGTCAGGCGATTGAGGGTGTAACCATCATTGGTCACGTATGTGCCGGCGACACGATAGCCGAGGACGCCCGGAACGATGGGGCCGCCGACACCGGCTTCCGTCGTTATGCTGTTGTAAGTGCCATACTCCACATAGGCGTCGGCTTCGAGCTGGTCGCTGGGCTTGCGGCTGATGACATTGATCGCGCCGCCCGTGGTGTTACGACCATAAAGCGTGCCTTGCGGTCCTCGTAGGACTTCGACGCGTTCGAGATCGAAAAACTGGCCCATCTGGGCAAGGGGCGAGCCGATATAGACGCCATCGCCATAGATCGCGACTGCGCCCGCCGTGTTCGGGTTGAAGTCGTTGAGGCCGATGCCTCGGATGAAGACTTTTGGGTTGGCGGCGTTGTCGTCTGTCTTGATCTGGAGGCTGGGTGCGAGCGCGTTGAGATCGAGAACATCCGTGACGCCGAGGTCCTGCAGAGCTTCGCCGCCGATGGCAGTGACGGCGATGGGGACTTCCTGAATATTCTCCGCGCGTTTCTGCGCGGTGATGATGACGACGTCGCGGCCCGTATCGGGCGTCTCCTGCGCAAAGGCGGGCGCGGCGATAGCCAATAGCGCGGTGCAGCTGAGGATACGGGTCCGGAACGCGTGCATGACAAACTCCCTGTCCAGCGAGTGGAGAAAGCTAGTCATCGCTCACTTTTGGTTGCAAGCGAATAATTAGGTGCGATCGCCGCATAAACGCACCGCAGCGCAACATGACCGAAAGGCAGGCGGCGGCGCCTAAGCGGTGTTGCCTTCATTCAGGGTGGCAGAACGCTCGCGTCTTGCGTGAAGGCCTAGCGCGGAGCCATTCGTATGCCGCCGTCGAGGCGAATGCATTGACCGTTGAAGTAGGTGTTCCGCGCCAGTTCGAGGGCGAGGCTTGCGAACTCTTCCGGCTTGCCGAGGCGCTTCGGGAAAGGAACGGATGCGGCGAGGCTGTCCAGCACGGGCTGGGCAGCGCCCAGCATGAGAGGCGTCGCAAAGATGCCTGGCATGATGGAGTTCACGCGGATGCCGAGGTCCATCAGGTCGCGCGCCATTGGCAGAACCAGACCATTCACACCGGCTTTTGCAGAACCGTAGATGACCTGTCCGATCTGCGCGTCCTGGGCAGCGACGGAGGCGGTCAGCGTGATCGCACCGCGTTCGCCATCTTCGAGCGGTTTCAGGCTGGACATGCCGAGGGCCGAGAGGGAGGCGATGCGATAGCTGGCGACGAGGATGCCCTGGACGCCGAAAGCATAGTCCTCTGTCGAGGTACGTTTGTAGCCACCGCTTGCCTTGTCGAAGGATAGCGTCTTGCCGCGACGTGCGGCCATCGCACAGTGGATGGTCAGACGTTCCTGCCCATGAGCCGCGCGGGCCCGCTCGAAGCCTGCGACCACGCTGTCCTCGCTGAGAATGTCCACCTTGCAGAAGACACCACCGATGTCTCTGGCGATGACTTCACCGGCGGCCTCGTTGATGTCGAAGATCGCGACGCGCACACCGGATTTTGCCAGCGCCTGGGCGGCGGCCTTCCCAAGGCCAGAGGCGCCGCCGGTCACGACGGCAGAAATAGAGTTATCGATCAGCATGGGTGTCTCCTTGAGAGTCTGTCTGCATCGTTGCCGGCGCTAGTCGCGGTCGGGCTTTGGAGCCTGCTGCGGGAAGGCGCCGTAAAGCTTGTCCGGGCGGTTGGGGGCCTTGAGCCATTTGGCTGGAAAGTCTGCGGCGCGTGCGCCGTTCTCGTTGCGCCACACAATCCCTTCGGCTGTTCGCTGGCCGTAAGGCACAATGTGCTGGCCATTCTCGTTGGCGAGCCCGGCATAGAGGCGATTGCGTAGGTCGACCTTTGTCGCGAACCAGTTGGGATCGTCGATCAGATTGTTGAGCTCATCCGGGTCTTTCGAGAGATCGTAGAGTTCCTCGATGTCCCAAACACCGTGATACTGAATGTATTTGGTGGTTCCGCGCTCGATCGCGAACGTGGTTGGCGTATGCGGGAAAGTCCACTCCCAATAGTATGCGTAGACAAAATCCGGCGCTTTCCATGCGGCGGGTGTGACGGCGCCAGACGCTGTGTCGAGAAAGCTGCGGCCCTCGAACTGGCTTGGCGCCGCGACGTCTGCGGCAGCAAGGAACGTCGGCGCCATATCGAGATTGCGGACCCGTGTGGGGTTCGTGACACCCTCAGGCAGCAAGCTTGGAGCATACATGACGAGCGGCACACGCACGGACGGCTCGTAGGCGTTGCGCTTGTCGATCAGGCCGTGGTCACCGAACAGG
Source organism: Hyphomonadaceae bacterium (assembly GCA_947478925.1). Lineage (GTDB taxonomy): Bacteria > Pseudomonadota > Alphaproteobacteria > Caulobacterales > Hyphomonadaceae > UBA7672. The sequence continues at coordinate 5,131 of CANJXY010000240.1, forward strand.
AAGCCGTTGTCACTGTAGAAGACGATGAGCGTGTTCTTGTCGAGATTGGCCTCGC
>CANJXY010000241.1 GCA_947478925.1 Hyphomonadaceae bacterium
GAAGCCGTCGCGGTAGACGATCGGCGTATCGGACGGCGGCGGCGCAGGCGGCAGTTCCGGCTGCGGAGGCGCGACGCCCGCCTCGAGCTTCTGTAGCCCAGCTTCGTGGCGCCACCCATCGGCATGCGTGATGGTGATGCGATAGTCTCCGGGCGCCCAAGCCAGCGTGTCCCACAGTATCTGGACACTTCCGCTTAAACGTTCGCGTACGGACGCCTGCTCCATCAGCGCTCCATCGCGCGTAACCGTCACGTCGCCATAGCCGTGATAGCCAGACTGCGGCAGCCATAGGATCAGCTGCTGTGCGCCGGGATAACACACGAAGCGCAAAGTGATCACGCCAATCTCGGGCGGCGCATTGAGAGTGCGAACGTCACAGATGACGATATGGCCTTCGTGGCCGGGCTCGAAGGGCGGCGTTTCAGACATATGCGCAGGCTATTGCATTTATTGCGTCTGCGCAGCGTCTCGCAAAAGCTCAGCAAAAATGCGGGCGAAGGTGTGCGTATCTCCGGGCCAGCGCGCCGAGACGTAGCTGCCATCGGTGACCACGAAGGCGGGACGGCTGTCCGTCTGGCAATCGCGCGACATGCCGGAGGTTTTCAACCGCAGATCAGGCCCATCAATCGGACCTTCGACAAAATCCTCGGGCCGCTCCAATGCGCGGGTGACTTCCTGCTGGACGGACATGTAACCCGCCGGCTCGTCTTTGCTTTCGGTGTAGGTCCGGTAGTAATTACCGTCCCAGAAACGCCCGACATGCGCCAGTGCGCTCGCTGATTTTTCAAACGCCCATGTGAGTGCGGTGGTGCGGCGCCCATAAAGCACCGAGCGACCAGTCGCCGGGTCTATGCTGCGGGCGGCAAGAAGAACGCCATGACAGATCGCCGCCACAGGCTTGCCGCCCGCAAACGCCTGAACCACGACGTTCTGCAGGAGCGGGCTCTCGAGATAGTCGCGCATACCACGTGCCCGATGGCCACCGGGCAGGAGCAATCCGTCGAAGGCATTGATATGGATATCGGCCCACCTGATCGGCGCCCGAAAATCAGGGTCGCGGAGCAAACCATCATAGGCGGCGCGGGCATTCCTGTTGGCCCGGAGCAGTGCGCCGAAGAGGAGTACGCGGTTGAGGCCGGGAATGGCGCTCCATACGTCCAGCCCGCGGCCTGTCACCATGATGTCGTCAGCCGCGCCGGGGACGCCGTCCGGCGTCGCGAACACGATGCGATGGCCCAAGCTGCGGAGAACCGACCAGCTGACCGCGACCTCTGTCGGGTCGAAATCGCGAGCCGGAATGGGGATCAGGACGACAGCCATGACGGATCCCCCTCAGCGCTGGTTCCTTCTCACGCGTGACGTATCGCACCAATACCCTTGGCGGACACCCACGTTTCCGATGACGGTGCTACTGCCTACGCTGCGCGCTGATCGAGGCCGAGCTGCTTCCAGATAGCCAGCAGGGCCGAGACCAGTTCGTCCATCATCGCTTCGGTGTGTTGCGGCGAAGGCGTGAAGCGGAGGCGCTCGGTGCCTTTGGGGACCGTTGGATAGTTGATCGGCTGGACATAGATGCCGAAGTCGAACAGCAGCGTGTCGGACAGCGCCTTGCAACGCTCAGGATCGCCAACCAGCAGCGGCACGATATGGGTGTCAGCCATCATCACCGGGAGTTTCGCGGCGATCAGCTTCTGGCGAAGCATCTCGGCCTTTTCCTGGTGTACCCGGCGCAGCTCACGGCCATAATCGGAGCGCAGCTTGCGGATCGAGGTCAGCGCGCCGGCGGCGAGCACCGGGCATGTCGAGGTCGAGAAGATGAAGCCGGGCGCCATCGAACGGATAGCGTCGACGATCGCGGTCTTTGAGGCAATGTAGCCGCCCATTACACCGTAGGCTTTCGCCAGCGTGCCTTCGCAGATTGTGATGCGGTCCATCACGCCATCGCGCTGGGCGACGCCTGCGCCCTCTTCGCCGTACATGCCCACGGCATGGACTTCGTCGAGATAGGTCATCGCGTCGAATTCTTCGGCGAGGTCGCAGATCGCTTCCATCGGCGCAACGTCGCCGTCCATCGAGTAGACCGACTCGAAGGCGATAACTTTCGGCGCGTCTGCCGGATCGTTCTCGAGAAGCGCGCGGAGGTGGGCGAGATCGTTGTGGCGGAAGATCCGCTTGGCGCAATGGGCGCGCTTGATGCCTTCGATCATCGAGGCGTGGTTCAACTCATCCGAATAGATGATGACGTTCGGCATGATCTTGGCGAGCGTCGAGAGCGTCGCCTCGTTCGAGACATAGCCGGAGGTGAAGAGGAGCGCCGATTCCTTGCCATGCAGGCCGGCGAGTTCTTTTTCGAGTTCGACATGATAGCGCGTCGTGCCTGAAATATTGCGGGTGCCGCCAGACCCAGCGCCGAAGGTATCGACGGCGACCTTCATAGCCTCGATCACGTCTGGGTCCTGGCCCATGCCGAGATAGTCGTTAGAGCACCAGACGATTACGTCCTGCTCGCGGCCATCAGTGTGGCGCACAGACGCCTTCGGGAATTCGCCGCGGTATCGCTTCACGTCGATGAAGACGCGGTAGCGGCCCTCGGAGCGGATTTCTTCCAGGGCATTCTCGAAGGCGGCGAGATGTTTCATCGGCGTTTTCTCACGTCGCGGCTGTGCGCGCTTCTCTTGCGTATAGCGATAGTTAGCCCCGTCCGCGCGGGTTTCCTAGATTTAGATCAAGTGTATCGCGCCACTGTGAGCAGAAGTCGCAGTCCTTCTTGCGACCTACTCGCAACAGCGTCGACTAGGTGTCTTTCAGATGCCCACCCCAAAAAAAGGGGGGGGCCAGACTCAGAAGGTGCTGGAAAACACTTACAGGTATCTGACCGGTTGTCCGTGCCAGCTGGTGGACGGCATCCAAGCGGGTAAGGTTGCTGTGGCGCGGGGGGCGTCCGGGGACCTTGAGCCATGATGTTTCGAAGCTTGATCGTGGCGGGGCTCGCCGCGATCGGTGCGATCTCTCACGCATTCGCGCAGGAAGCGATCCCACGCACCCAGGACGGCCATCCGAACTTCCAGGGCTATTGGTCCAACGCGTTTCTGACGCCGCTCGAACGCATCGAAGGCGCCACCTCGCTGGTCGTGACAGATGCCGAAGCAGAGACCCTGGTCGAGGGCATTATCGTCACGCGCGGCGCGGAGAAGTTTGACCCTGGCGCCGCTTTTCCCGAAGCGCGGCAACTCGCGAAAGTCCAAGGCGGGTGGCGGACATCGCAAGTCATTGATCCCCCGAACGGCAAGCTGCCGCTCACCCAAGAGGCGCTGGCAATCCGGAATGCCTTTCCCAGGAGCGAGGCGAGGGCCACCGACAATCCCGAAGACCGGGCCGTCAGCGAGCGTTGTCTGGCCGGCCCCAGCCGAGCCCCAATTCTGAGCCCCGTCGAGGGCATGTACAATCAGATCGTCCAGACCCCGGCCTACCTGGTCTTCCTTGCAGACCACTATGCTGAGCTCCGCGCCATCGGCATCGGCGCGCAACCGCGTCCCGCAGACCTTGTGTCGTGGGCTGGAGACTCGACCGCGAAATGGGAGGGCGACACACTTGTGGTCGAGACGACCCACGCTCGCGCCGAGGAGATGGTCAGGCGCGGCGGCGTCCTGGTCGGCCCGCAATCGCGCGTCATCGAGCATTTTCAGCTGATCTCGTCGGACGAGCTGCTCTATCAGTTCACCATCGAGGATCCCGCGATCTACAACCTGCCCTGGACCGCCGAGTATTCGTTCACCCGGACGAATTCGCCTGTCTATGAATTCGCCTGTCATGAAGGCAATTATGGTTTTGCCAACATTCTTTTGGGGAGCCGTGAAGTAGAGCGGCACGCAGCGGTCGCGGCTTCGCTGAAAAAGCCGAAGCCGAAGGCCAAGTCCAGGGGCAAGCGATGATCCGCAGCCTCCTCCTTGCCCTCGCCTTCTCGGCACTCGTGCCTCCGGCTCGCGCGCAGCTGGCCGACATTCCGCGCACGGTCTCCGGGCATCCGGACTTCCAGGGCGTGTGGGACTCCCTTTGGCTGACGCCGCTCGAACGGCCAGCGGATGTACCGGGTGATATCCCCGCAACTGATGTGGAGCGCGTGAGGCAACAGTTTCTCGCACGAGAAGCCGGCCGCGCCAAAGACCAACTGGGAACCGACGGCGAGATCGCGATTGCCGCAAAGATCATGCGTGTTGCGGGTGTCTATCGTGGCTCCCAGGTCATCGACCCGCCCGATGGCCGCATCCCCAGGTCCGAGGCCGGCAAGTCAAGAATGGCGGGCGCCTCGAATGCTGACGGCCCAGAGAGCTTTACGCGCGGCGTCCGCTGCGTGTCGGGCGTCAACACGGGGCCCATGCGGACAGCGAACTTCGATATGTTGCATCGCGTTGTGCAGACGCCGGACAGTGTCGTGATCTACTCCGAGTCCATGGGTGATACGCGGATCATACCGATCAAGGCGGCGCTGCCCGCCAACTGGCCGCTTACCGAGACGGGATCCTCCGCCGCACGGTGGGAAGGCGATGTTCTCGTGGTCGAGACGTCGCGCTTCGACGGCAGCAAGGTGATCGGTTCGGGAACGACCAATCTACCGTTGGGAGACCAGGCCTTGCTGGTCGAACGCTTTCACCTCAATGGTCCGGACGAACTGGTGATACGTTACACTGTGACCGACCCCGAAAACTACACGCAGCCGTGGACAGGTGAGATTGCCTGGGTGCGCTCCACCGAGCGGCTCTATGAAACGGTGTGCCACGAAGGCAACCACTCGCTGACCAACATGCTGATGGCGGCACGCGCCGAAGAGGCACGCGCCGCCAAGTCAACGCCGCCCAAATGAACAGAGACATTCCATTGGCAAAGATAGGCATCGTCCTGCTGGCGATTGCGCTGGGCGCCTCCTGCCAGACGCCGGCATTCGCGCAAGCCGCCGAAATCCCCCGTACCGTCCAAGGTCGACCTGACTTTCAAGGGATCTGGGAGAGCCGGTGGCTGACGCCGCTGGAACGGCAGGACGGCACAACGGAGCCTACCGTCGCCGGCGATGCAGCCACCGCCTATGCCGCATCGCTCGTCGCCGATCTGCACAAGAACGCCGCCCTGCATCCCGACGAGGATTTCGATTTTTCCGGTCTTCTGCCCAC
>CANJXY010000242.1 GCA_947478925.1 Hyphomonadaceae bacterium
GTGGGACGGGCCATCCTCGCGGAGTTGGTGGCGCGCGCCAGGGCCAAAGGGCTAGAAGCCATGGTAGGCGGCATCGACAGCGCTAACGCGGGCTCCATCGCGCTGCACGAGCAGGCGGGGTTCGAGATCCAGGGCAATCTGAAGGGCGTAGGTCACAAGTTCGGCAAGCGGCTGGATCTCGTGTTCATGGTGAAGGCGCTGTAGGCGGGCCGAGACAGCGCATGGATGGTGTGCTCCGAATGCGATGCTACTGTACGCGCCGGACGGACTAGGTGGAGGGATTTGAGGATGCGTGTATTTGCAGGCTGCCTGATGGCAGCGACACTGCTGTCGGCGCCCGCGTTGGCGGACGAGAGGTGGAAGACCGACGTGGGCCCCGTCATGTGGGAAGATGACTATAATGGCGGCGCGATCTTCATGGTCGAGATCGGCAAGGGCAAGGTCGCTCGCTTCTACATCGAAGGCCTGAAAGCTGAAGACGAGGCGCGCGGGCACTACAACGGCTACTGGATCAATACCGCGGACGACGGGATGTGCGCCGCCATGATGACCGGGCCGGACGGCACCAAGAGCCACAATTGGGGCCGGCTCAGCATGACTTTCGCCGACCAGACTTTCCCGGCGACATGGACCATGCTCACCGGCGACTGCATGGCGGAACCCGACCAAGTGCTTGTCGGCAAGCCCGACCAGGATTGAACGCTGCCGGCCATGCCAAAGTGACAGGCAAGGCCGTTAACGCTCATTAACCAAATCACCTGCATTCTGGGGTCCGGAGGACTGTGCCCGCAATGCAGGCGTTTGATCTCATCGTGATCGGGTCTGGGCCTGCGGGTCGGCGCGCGGCTGTACAGGCCGCGAAGCTCAAGAAGTCCGTGCTCGTGGTCGAGAAGGGCCGGCGGGTGGGTGGGGTGTGCGTGCACACGGGGACGATCCCGTCGAAGACGCTGCGCGAGACGGTGTTGAATCTGTCCGGCTGGCGCGAGCGCGGGGTCTATGGCCGCGCGCACAAGAACAAGCAGAGCATCACAGCGGAGGACCTGCGTCGGCGGCTGGCGATCACGCTGGATCATGAGGTGGAAATTCTCGAGCACCAGTTCTCCCGCAACAGCGTGCAGTGGATCACAGGCGAAGCGCGCTTCATCGACCCGCTGCATATCGAGGTGGCGACAGACGCTGGGCCGCTACGTTTCACGGCGGGGCGCTTCATCCTTGCCGTCGGGACGGCGCCGCATCGGCCGGCCTACATTCCGTTCGATGGCGATGCGATCCTTGATCCCGATGAGATCCTCGAACTCAAGCGCCTGCCCCGCTCGCTGGCGGTCATCGGCGGCGGCGTGATCGGCATCGAGTATGCGACGATCTTCTCGGCGCTGGATGTCAAAGTCACTGTGATTGAACCGAACGAGGCGATCTTCCCGTTCCTCGACAGGGAGTTAGTGGACGAGTTCATCCACGAGCTGCGCGACCGGGGAATGAGCCTGCGGACGCAGAGCAAGGTGAAGCGTGTCACAAGACCCTCGCAGGATGCCTGCCTGATCGAGTTGGAGGACTCGCGCCAGATCTGGAGCGAGATGGTCCTCTTCGCAGCCGGACGCAAAGGCGCAACGGATGCACTGGAGCTGGAAAATTGTGGGCTCAGCGCGGATGCCCGCGGCAAGATCGAAGTCGACCGCAACACGTTCCGCACCAGGCAGGCGCACATCCATGCGGTGGGCGATGTGATCGGCTTTCCAAGCCTGGCTTCGACGTCGATGGAGCAAGGGCGGATCGCGGCGTGCAGCGCGTTCGACGCGCCGCTGCAGTCGCCGCCGGAGTTTTTTCCCTATGGCATCTATTCGGTGCCGGAGATGTCGACGATAGGCATGACCGAGGAGGAAGTGCGCACCAAGGCGATTCCCTATGAGTGCGGAATTGCCCGCTTCAGGGAAACAGCGCGCGGGCAGATCATGGGGCTCGACAGCGGTTTCATGAAGATGATCTTTGCGCTGGAGACGCGGAGACTTCTTGGCGTGCATATCGTTGGCGAGGGCGCAACGGAACTGATCCATATCGGTCAAGCCGTGCTGAACCTTGGCGGCACGCTCGACTATTTTGTCGAGAACACGTTCAACTATCCGACGCTCGCCGAGGCTTACAAGATCGCCGCGCTGGACGCCTGGAACCGCATGCCACGCAAGCAACCGAGCGTTGCAGCGTTGGACGAGGCGACGGCTATGCTGGAGCGCTTTGCGCGAGCTGCGCGGGGCGGGTAGACGTCCAGACGATCCAGATGAAGATCGGCTGGAGGATGAGGCGACCCCAAAGAATTGCGGGGCCAAGCGCTGCATACTTGTCCGCCTCGATCAGCATCTGGATGTGGACGGGTGTAACGCACACAGCAAGGAGCGCGAGCATGATGCCGGCGATAGCGCGCAGCGGCCTGTAGAGCAGCGCAAGGGCCCCGGCGATTTCACAGAAGCCGGTGAAGTAGACCATCTCGCGGGGGAATGGGATGTAGGGCGGGACGACGGAGGTAAAAGACTCCGAGATGACGAAGTGGCCGATGCCGCCAACGAAGAACCAGATGAAGGCGAGTGCGACACCGCCGATGCGCCAGTAATTGTGCTGTTGCGGCGACGGCTCAGTCATCCCGCATGTTTCTTCTCGAGCAGCTCGACCTCTTCCCGGGAGCCGAGCATGACCGAGACGCGCTGGTGGAGGCCGGCGGGCTGGATATCGAGGATCTGGTGCTGGCCGTCGAAGGATTTTCCAACGGCCTGTTCGACGAGGAGGGACATCGGGTTGGCTTCGTACATCAAGCGGAGCTTGCCGGGCTTGTTCGGTTCGCGCTTGTCCCACGGGTACATGAAGACGCCGCCGCGCGTCAGCACGCGGTGGACGTCGGCGACCATGGAGGCGATCCAGCGCATGTTGAAATTCTTTGCGCGCGGACCGGTCTCGCCGGCGAGGCATTCGTCGACATAGGCGCGCACGGGATCGGCCCAGTGGCGCATGTTCGACATGTTGATGGCGAACTCTTTTGTTCTTTCCGGGATCTGGATCTTCGCAGCGGTCTGCACGAACTGGCCAGTGGGCGGATCCATGGTGAAGGCGGCGACGCCGTTGCCAAGTGTGAGGACCAACGTTGTCTGCGGGCCATAGACGCAATAGCCGGCGGCAGACTGGTTGCGGCCGGGCTGGAGGAAGGGCGCGGCGCCCTCGCCTGCAGCTGCAGGCAGTATCGAAAAGATGGTGCCGATCGAAACATTCACCTCGACGTTGGACGAGCCATCGAGCGGGTCGAACAGCAGGAGGTAGGGCGCGCCTGGGCTGATCGTGCGGGCCTCTTCTTCTTCCTCGGAAGCGGCGGCGGCGACCACACCGGAGGCCTTGGCCATTGCCATCAGTTCGTCATTGGCAAGGATGTCGAGTTGCTTCTGCTCTTCGCCCTGGACATTGCCAGTTCCCGCCGAGCCAAGGACGCCGGCGAGCGCGCCGCGCGAGACGAGGTAAGAGATCGTGCGGCAGCTGTCGGAGATCGCCTCGATAAGGATCGCCAGGTCGCGCGGGGCAGCATCTCCGGTTTCGTTTGGATCGGCGAGGAATTCTCGGAGCGTGCGCGCGGTCATAGAGCGTTCCCGATCAGTTTGCCGGGACTTGTTAGCCAAAGTGGGGCCAGATGGACAGGGGGGCGCGACCCCCGCGAGCTATTCCGCCCCCGCGTCGCAACCACGCGGGGCATTGAGGGGATTGCAGCGGGTAACTTCACCGTTCGGCAGGCTCGCCTTGTAACCCGTGCCGAAGCGAGGGTCGGGCCAGAGGTAGTCGGTGGAAATGAACTGGGCCCCGGATGCTATCGCGGCGTCGCGACGAGCAGTTGTTCCGGCGCGGGCTTCCTTGGTGTCGGCGTCGGCGCGCGTCCGGATGAGGAAGCCCTGCTTCACGAGTGCCTGGATTTCGGCGAACTGCGGCTCGGGATCATTCATGGTGAAGTAGGCGGCTTCGGGCGCGTCGGGGAAAGTGGTCATGAAGGCAACGCGGCCTTTGAGCGAGGGATGACCTTCGGCGTACGGCGCATTGGCTTCTGGCGAGAGGTCCATCGTGAAGATGATCTTTCCTCTTGCCTGCCCCAGCTTTGGCCAGCCGCCTGCGAGGACAGCCTCGCGCAGGGTGGCGTGCGCTCCGCGCACATCGTCAGGCGTAATGAGCTGGTCCTCGGAGAAGACGGTGCGAATTTCGGCATCCATGCGATCGAACGAGGCCTTCACCCACGGCAGGACCTTGACAGCGCCGGTCCACGAGATCCCCGAAGACTTCGGGTTTATCATCATCAGGATCGGCGTGTGATCAGGATGCGCGTCGGACCAGGCCTTCACCTGCTTCAGGCAGTCGACGAAGAGGAGGCAGTGCGAGCGATAGTCGATGTCAGCGACGTGGATCACCTTGATGCCAGGCTTCGCCATGACGGAGATATCGTAGCTGGGCGGCGTGACACCACGCTCGGTCAGGATCTTGCGGGCGAGCGGCGTGGAATAGAGGCCGCCTTCGGGATCGTCTGACGGATCAAGCTCGATCTGGCGCGCGCCCTTGTCGAGCTGCTCGGCGAAGGAGCGATGCCAATAGTCGAGGGTTGGAGCGACGGCAGGCAGGCGCTCCTGGATGAGCGCCATTTCAACGTCAGGGATCTGCTCTTTATAGGAGTTGTGCGTCCCGAAGGATTGTACCTGGTTGATCGCAACGTTGGCGTCGATCCACTTTGCAGCGCAGCCGAAACCAGCAGTGGATGCGCTTGGGGCGGTAAGATTGCAGGACGGGGCCGGCGTCATGCTGCAGGAGGCTGCCGCCAGCGCCACAACAAGGATGGCGACGGCGGGGAGCCAGATGATGAGACGCTGCATGCAAGGCTCCGCGAATCCCAGGATCTGCAGGGACGATCCTACGCTAACACGTCAGATGGATGACAGCGCGCTGCCGCGCGTTGTCACATGCCGTGCGGTCAGGATAGTCTTAGCCTAAATCGCTCGCGGTCGTAACTCCTTGAGACTGGCGCGCGAGCAATCAACCTCGTCTGGGCGGATGAACTCAGCACACAGAGCTTGCCGAAGGCGCCGAGAGGCAATCACGGACGATTTCGTGACGTACGCACCGTCGCGACAGCATTTAGCCATGTCCACA
>CANJXY010000243.1 GCA_947478925.1 Hyphomonadaceae bacterium
ATTCGCCGCGCTTTTCCACGCGACAGCCTGAGCCCTGATAGTCCCGATCAGCTCAGTATCAGCAATCGGCACCGGCTGTTGCGACGCGGTCGGCCTTATGTGGCGCCGGGCGAGCCCGCGACCGCGCCGGCCCGCGGATTGATCTTCATGTGCCTCAATGCTGACATCGAGCGCCAGTTCGAATTTGTGCAGCAGACCTGGATTGGATCGTCGGGTTTCCACGGAATGGCTGATCAGGCAGATCCGATTGCCGCTAGCCGTTCGGAAGATGAGCAGGCTCTGAGAACCGAGTTCACAATTCCGACCACGCTGGGTCCGGTCAGGATCCCGGAACTGCAGTCTTTCGTTACAGTCCGTAACGGCGGCTATTTTTTCCTGCCGAGCTGGTCTGCCTTGCGCTTCCTCGCGAGCCGACCACCGGTTCGCTCGAGCGGGGTTGATTAGTCTTCAGCAGCCGCGCCGATCAGGTCTGCCAAAATCCATGCCTCACCTGAGCGGGCGATGATGCCTTGCAGCTCCAGATCGCGAAGCGCGCGCGAAGTTGCCTCGCGGGTGGCATGAATGCGCCGGCCCAGCTCGGTGACCGAGGGGATCGCGTTGGGCGTCACGATTGCCTGGCCGTCGGCGATCGGCGCGCTCAGGCGGATCAGTTCCTGGTGCAGGCGGTGGGGTACGGAGAGGGCGACCAGCTCGGCAAGCTTGTCAGACGTCCGGGCAAGGCGTCGGGCAAGGAGGCGCGCGACGGCAAGACCGACCGCGCCGTGGCGCGACGCTATTTCGAGGAACCGGCGCTGGCTGATAGCGAGCACCACGCTGGGTAGGTGAGCCTTTACGTCCGAGCTTCGCGGTTGATTGATCAGGGCGGCGATCTCACCGATCAGTTCGCCGGGCTGAAGATCAGTGAACCAGACATCCTGGCCCTGTTCGGTGCTACGAAGCGTGCGAAGCGCGCCGGACAAGAGAAGAAAGACCTCGGTATCGGAATCCGCCTCCTTGAGGAGAAGGGCGCCCTTGGTGAGCTGCCGCGCGTGGGATGCCTGAGCAAGTTCGAGCGTCGCCGGGTCATCGGGCTGGAGGCCCGCAAAGGTGGCCCAGGCCTGCTTGATCTGTTCCTGGCTCGCCGACATTCAGAAATTTACCTCTCACGCCTTGATGTGTGACCGGCATCACGGAAACAAGGCCTAAACTATGCAAAATCAACTCACACGGTCGCTCCCTCGCAGATCTCGGCGCCGATTGTGTATTGCTTGGCCCTGGTGAAAATGGGGGGACGGGCAACCTCAAGACGTCAATGCCGGAATGCCGGATCGGGTGACCGATCCGGCGGACCCGCCTCCTGGCAGGTGGGCTGTCCTGCCCGGAGGCGGCGTCCGATATGTCTATTCTTTGCAACCACGCGCGCAACGCCATCGCCCGTTTGTTTGCAGATGCACCAAAATATACTTTCCCTGATGACTGAGTCGTCCGTCTTGCCGGGTTGTGGAATCGTAATCCTTGCGGGAAGCATCAGTTACCTCAGTCCTTCCCCCCAACCCTGGACTGAGGTGGGGAGGGGCGGCTCGCGAGGGGCGTCCCTCCATCCCCCCACCTCCAAAGCACGGATGCCTGAGAACGCCCACCCGACCCGCGGAGCATGCGGACTTGCTTGACCGCGTGCCGAGGTAGAGTCGCACGGGCGCCAATCGAGGTTCACGCGTCAGGTCGGTTGTATCTGCTGATAGAGCAACGCACGCGCAACGGCTTCGGCCGTGGTTTTCGCGCCAAGCTTTCGGCGGGCGGAGCGGAGGTGAAGCTCAACCGTGACGGTTGCGATCGCCAGACGGTCGCCGATCGCATCCACACGCAGACCGCGCGCGATCAGCTGAAGACAGTCGCGTTCGCGCGAACTCAAGGGCTGCACGTTGTGACGACGCCTGATCAACTCTCCCACGGCCCCGGCATGGAAGAGGTGTGCAAGCCCGACGAGCGCCATGCCGTTGGACCCGATCAGTTTCAGAAACTCGGCTTCATTGAAGCCGGAGCCTAACATGATCGCTGCGCCCGGCAGGTCCGATCCCGCAGGTCCCGCGAGCGGGACCAGAAGCCCGGATTTTAGTCCGGCGTCACCGGCCTCATAGTTCATATGGCCGGATTTCAATCGCGGAACCTGTTCAAGGCTCCACAGCATCGGATGGATGTTGCCCTGGCGTATGTGCGCCACGGCATCGTCGCGCATGTCGTAGTGTCGCTCGGTATAATACTCGATCCAGTCGCGCCGCATCGTCGACATCGCGGGGTCGCCCCGCGCCTCCATGCGACTGGCGGACTCGAAATCGAGGAACGCGTAGTTGATCTGGGTGAGGCCAAAATTGGCGAGCGAGGCCGTCAAAGCCTGCCATCGGCTGACGGGATCCGTCTGACTTACCAGCGTGTCCATCAAGCCCGAGAGCTCAAGCCCCCCTGTCTTCTCCAACGCGTACTCCCATACCCACGCTCTGCCATAATCTCTAACGCGTTTCCCTTTGCAGGCAATGAGCAAGGCGGCAGATCGAGAGCCTAAGGAAAACCATAGATAGTCTTCGTGTGGCGACTTGTTATGTTCCTGTGCATGGGACGGGGGGACGGGCACACGACGGCCACCAACTCAACAGTGGCTGGCCGGCTCGCGCCGTCATCTGAAGGCGTTTGAGGCAACAACCTGACGTTGCGCCGCGAGGCCCACGTCAGGCGCCCGGTGCTGAGGCCAGTCCGCGCGCGCAAGAAGTACCCGGCGAGTCTCGGGGTTTGGAACAAGCGAAGCGACGTTGCGCCGTCGAGTCCCGCAGCGTCAAACCTCTTTGAGCGCCACTACGGGCACAATCGCGATTCAGCGCATCCGTATCTGGGTTTCGTCCGACAAAGTGTGTCGGCGATCAACTTGCTCGCGACACCGCCTTGGTCTTGACGGGATCACACATCAAAGATCTCGCATCTGAACCCATCCACATTGTGGACACGCCAGGCTTCGCGCAATGCGAGCAGACGGCTGTTGACCCAGGCGTCTGGCGGCAAAAAGTCCAGTGCGTCGGATGCCGTATCAACAAGAGCGGTATGCTCCGTGTAGAGCTGCTCAAGGATGAGCTGGCGTCGCTGGCGCTCATTCAAGGCGGTCGCACGCTGTGACGTACGTTCTATATGTCTCTGACCAATTTTGTTTGAACTGGTCGTCCGCACGACGCCCTTGAGCACGTGCGTGATCGCAAGCGCAAATTCTGAAGATTGCAATGTCATGGTAATTCCCCAACTCCCATGACGAAGGCTGAGCATACCTGTTGCCGACTCGCAAGTCGGTGACAGACAGATTTCGATCGTGGTGCTGCGGCGCCTCATCACTGCTCAACAGGTGATCAGCGTGCACGCTTCGCGTGTCGACGTTTCCGCAAACGGCAAACTACAAGGCTTGCAGATACGCGACCACGGGATGATCCGGCCCGCAATACTTTGGGGTCTTGGCGATGATCAAAGGCGTATCACCCCACTTGTTCTTGATCGATGGATCGGAACCCGCGGCCACCAGAAATCGAGCTACCTTCACCACGCCCGCTTGATCGTGGGTAGGGTTGCGCTCGCAAACAAGCATCAGGGTATGCAGCGGGGTGTTGCCTTCGGAATCCAGAAGCCAGTTCGGATTCCAGCCTTGCTGCAGATAGAGCCTGAGCCGTTGCTCATCCAGTGTGAACAAGGCATCGGCGACCTGCCAGGCGCGCAGACTGTCGCCGTCCCACGCGCTGCTCGCCTCGGTGCTGGCGGCCTTGCTACCAGCCGACAGGACGCCCCACACCAACGGGATTGCCACGGCTGTCAGCGCCACCAAAGCCGCGCTCCGCCATTTGAGTCTCATCGATAGCAATCGGCGTTCAGGCGGTCGGGCTGTCTCGTCCTCAGAACGTCCGGGCGGTTCGGGTCCGTCCTCAGGGTCGACGGTAGTCACGCCGGTTACGGTCTGAGCTTCGATAAGCCGGTAGCCAACCTTCGGTAAGGTTTCGAGCGTGAAGGGCGTGGGCGCCGCGTTACGGGCCAGCGCTCGGACCTTGGCGATTGTCCGGGAGATCGCGTCATCGCTGACAATCCGCCCCTGCCAGCAAGCGCTGACCAACTCCTCGCGCGTGACGGTAGCGCCAGCTGCGCGCGCGAGCACCACAAGGACTGCCATGGTCTGCGCCTCGATCCGAATCTCGGTGTCAGAAGCGAAGACACGACACGCCGACGGGCTTACCTTTAGGACACCCACCTGGAAGTCCGGTTCATGCGCAAGGTTCGGTCGGTTTGCGGCCAAGGTCAGGCGCCGGTGCAAGACAAAGTCGGAAAAAAGTCGGGTGCTAGGCGCCGGAAAGTCCTGCGAATCGGAGCTGTCATTGCAAATCTCTCCCCAACGCTACTTCAGAACCGTGCAACCGGGATCCCTTAGCAAGATCGTGAAACACTTGGCAACTTTGCGACCCTTTGACCCTGCGGACGGCGCGCGAACGCGACCGGTATCCGTTACGGTAATCGGGCGACGCGCGGCGAACAGGTCATGGCTCGCCGAAGCGCGCGCGAGCGGCCGCTGCGCTGTGGTTGTCACAAATGAGCGCTATGAGACCCCCGGGACTGATGACGGTGGGGATCTCGCTTCGGGCCATGAGATCGGAGCGCTCGCCGCCTGCGGCGACGGTGGCAGACAAGTTTGGGGAGACGGGCCGACGACTGACAGTTGTGTTGACGATCTGAACGATCGACAGGCCTGAATATCGGGTTGTGCGAACGTTCAGATCGCCAGCATGAGGCTACATGCGTCGCGACTCTGCGATGCCACGAAAGTTTGAAACGGCGCAGAACGAAGTCAGCCAAGTTGCGGATAAGGCGTCACACGCCGGGGTCTTGAGTTTCGCGTTTTGTCTGCTTAGCGTGCGTACGGGTTTGCTATGTGCGTAGATTCACTACGCCAATGCTGGGGGAGTGACGGGGGGACTGAAGCGCGCCGGTCGGCTAGCCGAAATCTGTGCGCCTAATTTTCAGAGAGATCACAACGCTGTCGATGACAGATGACGTAGCGCCTCTGGCGCTGCGCACGAACGTTTTTTTGAAACAGGCTTTAAAACAGACGCTGCTGAGGGGGGACTACAATGGCTGACGGAATTA
>CANJXY010000244.1 GCA_947478925.1 Hyphomonadaceae bacterium
AATAGAGGCGGTGTGTTGTGCCGGCTTTCATGTGCCCTACCTATGCTGGCTCGCCGGAATGTAGGGCAAAACCCGATAGATGGGAAAGTGCCGGGGGGTATCCGGGCTACCGTCACGCGGCGGCTCCCAGAGCGTGTTGCGGGCGCGGGGGGAAAGCGAGCATTCCGCTCTGAGTGGCGTTGCGGGAAGCACACTGATGCGGTGGACGGTTTGCGGTGCGCTCGCGACTGCGTTGCTGGCAGCAGGGTGTGTCAGCGCGCCGGAGCCGCAGCAGAGTGCCGCAGACTTCCTGTTTGTCTGGGCGGGGGACAAGGACGGGCAGGACGAGGATTTCCTGGCGGTCGTGGATCTGCGTCTGGGATCTATGAGCTGCGACGAAAACGTTGCGAGGCTGCCGCTCGGCGCCCAGGGGACCATGCCGCACCATGTCGAGTATGAGTTTCCCAAAGGTGGGATGCTGTTCGCGGACGGGTGGGTCAGTGGGCTGACGTCGCTGATCGACCTGCATGATCCGCTGAAGCCGAAGCTGGTGAAGCGGTTCACCGACATGAAGGACATGAGCTTCCCGCACAGCTATGCCCGGCTCGACGCTGGCAATGTGCTGGTGACACTGTAGGGCCGGAACGGAAAGTATGGCGCGCCGGGCGGCCTGGCTGAGCTGGCGCAGCATGGGCGCGGGCCGCGGACGACGTCGGCGGCGTCAGCGGAGACACCTGCGAAACAGGCGTGGCCCGATAGTCTGGCGGTTGTGCCAGGCAAGGATCGCGCGGTCGTCGCGCTGACCGAAATGGGATGGCCGCCGTTCGAGGAATTCTTTCGCGGGCATCAGGTGCAGATCTGGCGGCCGTCGACGATGAAGCCGCTGGCGACCCTGTCGCTGCCGGTGACCCAATGTGAATTCCATCTCGACCCGGCGGAACCGCGCGTCATACCAGACGGGACGGTTTATGTCTGACGTTTACGTGCGGCGTGTTCCACATCAATGGCGTCACGCATGGGGCGCCGTCGGCGACATTGGGCGACACGTTTCCGGGTGGAACGACGTTGCATAATTCGTGTGCGGTCCCGGTCGTGGTCGGGAATTACTGGGTGCAGACCGTACCTGAGGTGAACGGACTGATCGCGCTGGATCTCTCTGACCCCGAGCATCCAGTCGAGGCTTCGCGCATCACGTTGGCGCCAGAGTTTCACATGCCGCACTGGGTTGCGGCGAATCGTGCGTCGGATAGGCTGGTGGTGACGGGCAACAACGAGTCCTGGGCGCTGGTCGTGAAGATTGATCCGAAAACCGGAGCCATGACGATCGATGAGACGCTGCCGAATAGCCGGTATTTCGACCGCCTGAACTGGCCGCATGGGCAGTCCGGGCCAGCCGTGGTGCATGGCGCGCTGTTCGGCGATTGAGTTGGCGGCTAACGAGGTGCCAGCCAGATGCGGCTCTGTTCGAAATCCGTGGTGATCCGGAATTTGCGGAGCACGCTGACGCCGACATTGAGGTCGCCTGCGGAATCGTTCTCGTCGATCGCGGCTTCGACATTCTCGAATTTGAGCCCGGCGATCTCCAGCGTCTTCAGGCGGACGATCTTGCGCACGATCTCGCCGCCGATGCCGCCCCCCTTCCGGTTTTCGAGCGCGGCGGGATCGGCCAGCAGGCCGAGCTTTTCCGCCAAGGCCTTGCCAATCATGATGTCGGTTCCGTTGCCGAGGTCGAAGTCCGCTCCGACAGGTTGGCCGTTGACGTGCGCCGCGAAGGATTCGATGCCGCGTGCGCCTGTCAGCGGGAGCGCGACCCCTGCGGGCGTCCTGGCCCGGTCGGCGACGGTCATCAAGCCGCCTTCGATGTCGAGCGTGAGGCGCTCCTTGTCGAAGATCTCGCGGCCAAGGATGAAGGCCAGAGGCCGGCCGACCAACCGCTTCGATATGTCGGACAGGTCGAGCACGGCAACCGTGGCGTCGTCGAGCCGTGAGCCAAGGGTGGCTATGGAAACATGTTCCGCGAAGCTGACGTCGGCTGTTCCGCCCGAGCCTTTGGCGATGTCTGCGCCGGCGACAGCAAGACCGTTCGCCTGGGCCCATGTGCTGTCGGCGAAAGACATCACCGCAGCGCTGTCTAGGAGGGCGGAGACGGGCACGGAATTGATCGTCGCTGCGACAAACAGCCGATTGCCTGCAAGTTCGAGCGTCGGGGCGGGTGAGTTGGCGCACGCCGTCAAGGCAAGGGCGGCGAGGACAGTCAGCAGACGGCGCATTCGGTTTACTCTACACGGGTTTGTCGGCTGTAGAGCACGTCGCTTGCCGCCACGACAGACTTGACGTTCGCGTCAATGACGGGAGTGTCGTCCCTTCAATTGGAGAAGAGTGATGGCGTCTGGTCCCCTTGTTGGCGTGAAGATCGTGGAGTTCGCGGGCATCGGCCCGGGACCCTTCTGCGGGATGCTGCTGGCCGACCTGGGCGCTGATGTCGTGCGCATCGATCGTGCGGAGAGCGTCGGGCGGTCGCATCCGGATCTCGCCAACCGGGGCAAGCGGTCGATTGCGGTCGACCTCAAGAAGCCCGAAGGCGTCGAGGCGGCGTTGAGCCTGATTGAGAAAGCAGATGGGCTGATCGAGGGCTTCCGGCCTGGCGTGATGGAGCGGCTCGGCGTCGGGCCCGACGTGGCTCTGAAGCGCAATCCGAAACTCGTATTCGGCCGCATGACGGGTTGGGGCCAGACCGGACCGTGGGCCTCGATGGCCGGACACGACATCGACTACATCGCGCTCACGGGCGCGCTGCACACGATGGGGCGCAAGGGCGAACCGCCAGCGCCGCCATTAAACCTTGTCGGTGATTTCGGAGGCGGGGCGCTTTATCTCGCGTTTGGCCTGCTGGCGGGGATTATCGAGGCGAAGTCATCCGGCAAGGGCCAGGTCATCGACTGCGCGATGATCGATGGCGCAGCTTCGCTGATGACCATGTTCTACGGCATGAAGGCTGCCGGCATCTGGAACGCCAACCGCGATGACAACATGCTCGATGGTGGCGCGCACTTCTACGACACGTACGAATGTGCCGACGGAGAGTATCTCGCGATCGGGGCGATCGAGCCGCAATTCCATGCCGTGTTCGTGAAAGGCCTCGGCCTGCCGGCGGATGCTTTTTCGGCGCAGATGAGCCGCGGCCACTGGCCAGAATATGCGAAACGGGTTGCCGAGGTGGTGAAGACGAAATCGCGCGATGACTGGATGAAGGTGTTCGACGGAACGGACGCTTGTATCGCGCCGGTGCTCAGCATGGACGAGGCGCCAAAGCATCCTCACAACGCAGAGCGCAAAACCTTTGTCGAGGAATTCGGCATCACCCAGCCCGGACCAGCGCCGCGTTTTTCGCGTACGGCGGGAGCGGTGAATGGCGTCCCGGCGCTCGCAGGCAAGCATTCGAAGCAGGTGCTCGAAAGCTGGGGCATCGATGCTGAACGAGCCGCGGACTTCCTGTCAGCGGGCGCGATCGCCCAGAGCTGAAAGCCGGTTGCATGATCGATGATTCAGACTGAAATGTGGCGTGAAACCAGTGACTTCCCGATATTAGTCTCATCTGAATTGAGGACAACAAGGGCCTCAATCGCCGTTCAGACTCACTCACCTAAACAAAGGACACACCGCCGGGACGCCTTGATGTCCCTCGATGGTTCCCGACGGTTCTGTTCCTGTGCACCTGGGCCGGCTTCGCAAGAAGCCGGCCTTTCCTTTTCCGGCGCGGGCTCGCGCGCGGCGGGAGATTGCGTCTCGTCGTAACGGCGCGGTGACTTTTCACCGATTATTGCTAACGCTCGACCAAACTGTTGCGGGAGCCTGTGGATGAAATTGGCGTGGCTGGCGGCGGCGGCCGTTTTGGTTCTTGGTTGCGGTCCTGCGTTGGCCGACGCCAACAAGCAGACCAAGGGCTCGTTCGACGACAAGTTCAGGCAGCTGGATGTCGATCTGCCGACGCCGAACACCTATCGCGCGGCGTCCGGCGCGCCGGGCGAGTCGTACTGGCAGCAACAGGGCGACTACGTGATCCACGCCACGCTGGACGAAGTGAAAAGGCGGATCACGGCGACGGGCGCGATCGATTACCATAACAATTCGCCGCATCCGTTGAGCTATGTCTGGCTGCAGCTCGACCAGAACATCTTCAAACAGGACTCGGTGGCGCGGCAGACCCAGACAGCGGCCAGTGACAGCGCCAGCATTGGCTTGTTGCGACAGTTCCAGTCTTATGCCGACAAGGCGCACGGCTATGAGATCCAGTCCGTCACGGATGGCGCGGGCAGGGCGATGCCGTTCACGGTCAACGACACTATGATGCGGGTCGACCTCCCGAAGCCGCTAGCGCCGCGAGAGAACACGACAATCAAGCTCGCCTGGGCGTTCAACATTGTCGACAACGGCCTGCTCGGCGGCCGGACCGGTTACGAGCATTTCCGCGACAGCGACACCTACACCTTCTTCCAGGCGCAGTGGTTCCCGCGTCTGGCGGCTTACACCGATTATACGGGCTGGCAGCACAAGCAGTTCCTGGGCTCGGGCGAGTTCACGCTGGAGTTCGGCAATTACGATGTGTCGATCACCGTGCCGGCCGATCATATCGTGACTGCGACTGGCATCCTGCAGAACCCGAATGACGTGCTCACGGCAGAACAGCGCAACCGCCTGGCGCAGGCACGCAAGGCCTATGACAAGCCATTGTATGTCGTGACGCCGGATGAAGCGCTCGCGAACGAAAAGGAGGGTACGTCAGCGATGCGGACGTGGCGCTGGAAGGCGTCGAACGTGCGCGATTTTGCATGGGCGTCCTCGCGCAAGTTCATCTGGGATGCGATGACGGTGAAACAGCCCGCAGGCGCGGATGTGCTGGCGCAGTCGCTGTTTCCCACCGAGGCAGATCCCTTGTGGTCGCAATTCTCGACGCGCGCGGTCGCGCATACGATCGACACGTATTCGGCGATGTCGTTCCCGTACCCCTACCCCAACGCAATATCGGTCAACACGTGGACGGGTGGCGGGATGGAATACCCGATGATCTCGTTCAATGGATACCGGCCGGTGCAGGACGAGAAGACCGGCGCCAAAACCTATACGCGCCGTGCGCGCGATGGCCTGATCGG
>CANJXY010000245.1 GCA_947478925.1 Hyphomonadaceae bacterium
CGTTGCCCGCGATGACAAGCGGAAGCTGGCTGACGTCACAAAGCCGAATATCTGGCTGCGCGTCGGCGTCGGCGTCGCGATCACGCTGGGCGCGGTGGGACTTCTCGGTTTTGCCTTCGGCCTCAGCCTGATGGGCCTCGAGTTCAATGGCGAAGTGTCGAACGTCATTCAGGGTATCGACGCCGCGGTGAACACCGTCGCGCTGTCTGGCGCCGCGAGCTGGTTCCTACTCAACCTCGAGACCCGTTGGCGCCGTTCAGCCGTGCTGGCGGACCTGCATGAGCTGCGCTCCATTGCCCACGTGGTCGACATGCACCAGCTGACCAAAGACCCGTCGCAACTATGGAAGGGTTACAACTCAACTGCTTCTTCGCAAGTCCACGAGATGAGCGAGTTCGAGCTGGCCCGCTATCTCGACTATTGCAGCGAGATGCTGTCGCTCACCGGCAAGCTGGCCGCGCTCTACATGCAGAACATGCGCGATCCGGTAATTATCGACTCGGTCAACGAGATCGAGGACCTGACCACTAGCCTGTCGCGCAAGATCTGGCAGAAGATCATGATCCTCAACCAACCCACGCGGCCCTGGTCGCAATAAGGCGCGAAGGCGTCACGCCACCTTGAAGCGCGCATCGGCTCGCGCGATCACTTCGCCATCCGCCGTGACAAAAGCCTGCGCAAAGCAAAGCGTTTTGCCCGTCTTCACATACTGTGTATCGAATGCGATCCACTGGCCCAGCTTCGCCGCGCCGATGAAGTCCGTCGCCATCGAGACTGTAACAAGCCCCCCAGCCGGCTTTCGTCCATCACGCGTCATCACCTGCACGCAAGTTAGCCCCATCGCATTGTCCGCAAGCGCAGCAATCAATCCACCATGCAGCATACCGCGTGAGTTCATGTGCGGCTCCCTGACATGAAGCCCTATAATGACGCGATCCGCGAGCACACGTGAAAACAGCGGCTCCCAAGGATCGGTCAGCGGCGATTTGCGATAATGCGGGGCAAAGCCCTCGGGCGGTTCTGCCGGCATGAATTCTGTGTGAGACGGTCCTGACTGTGTCATCCAATTCCCCAACAAGGGTGATTTCACGCTGGGTAAGCGGGCCCGTCAGCGGCCAGCTCTCCTTATCGTCATGCGCGAATGGTGGACGGTACTATGCCACGCCCTTTAGTCTCCGCAACACAATCCGGCTCCAGACCGGAAGAACCCTGGGGAGAGAGAACCATGACCACGCCAATGATCGGCAGTCGCCGCACCATCCTGAAAGCATCCGTCGCCGTGATCGCCGTTGCCGCTGCGGGCGGCGTACTTGCCGCCTGCGACAACACGCCAGCGGCGCCCGTCGCCGTCCAGCCGGATGCCAATCCGGTTGTCGCCACGAAGTACGGTAAGGTGAAGGGCTTCCTCGAAGACTCGATCGCCGTCTTCAAGGGCGTCCGTTACGGCGCCGACACCGCCACCACACGCTTCCAGGCCCCGCGCGCGCCAGAGCCGTGGACGGACGTGAAGGACGCCACGGAGTATGCGGCCTCGGCGCCCCAGCCTGTTTCCGGCGATGGCGGCGGCCTCTTCGCATCGTGGCGCCCCGTCCCGCCGCTGCCCACCAGTGAGGATTGCCTATTCCTCAACGTCTGGACCCCCGCCGCCGACGACAAGAAGCGCCCGGTCATGGTGTGGTTTCATGGCGGCGGCTGGTCCACCGGCTCAGGCTCGTCGTACGCCTATGACGGCGTGCGTCTCGCCAAGCGCGGCGACGTGGTGATCGTAACCGTCAACCACCGCCTCAACGTGTTCGGCTATCTCAACCTCGCCGGCTATGGCGAACAGTTCGCGGATTCCGGCGTTGCCGGTGTGCTCGACATGGTGGCCTCCCTCGAATGGGTCCGCGACAACATCGCGGCGTTCGGCGGCGATCCTGGCAAGGTGCTGATCTTCGGCGAATCCGGTGGCGGTCTAAAAACATGCTCGCTGATGGCGACCGACAAGGCCAAAGGCCTCTTCCACCGCTCCGTCGCGCAGTCCGGCCCCGGCATCAAGCTGGCCGAACCCGATGCTTCAGCAAAAGGCGCGGACGACCTGGTCAAGAAACTCGGCCTAACCAAAGCGACCATCAGCGAAATTCTCGCAATACCTGTCGCTGATATCCAGACGGCCGCCCAAGGCCTCACCAACATCGGCTCGCCTGTGAAGGACGGGAAGATCTTCACCCGTCACATGTTTGATCCTGACGCGCCGCCGATGTCGGCCGACGTGCCGCTCCTCATCGGCTGTAACCGCACCGAGGGCACGTCGCTTACCCAGGCCGATGATCCCAACTTCAACCTCACCTGGGAAACGCTGCCTGCCGAAATCAAGAAGTCCTTCCCCAAGCATGACGCGAAGAAAATCATTGATCTCTACAGGAAGGACTATCCGGAGATCGAAGCGCCGGAGCTCTACTTCATGGCCAATGCCGACAACCGCTTCATGCGCGGCAGCGTGACGGTGGCCGATCGCAAGGCCGCGCAGGCCGCGGCGGGTGGCGCCCCGGTGTTTTTCTATCATCTCGACTGGAAGACACCCGTGATGGACGGCAAGCGCTATGTTCCGCACGCGCTTGATATCGGCATGGTGTTCGACAACGTCGCGAAATCTGAATCGATGTCAGGCAAGAGCCCCGAGGCCCAGGCCATCGCGGATCAGATGTCTGAAAGCTGGCTGGCCTTCGCGAAAAACGGTGATCCGTCGAACGCGAAAGTACCCGCATGGCCCGCCTATACGAGCGAGCAGCGCAACATGATGGTGTTCCGTGCGCAGCCGGGCGTCGAAATCGACATCCGCGCTGCGGAGCGTGCAGCAACGGCGTAATTTGCGGGCTGCTTTGTGACGAAAGCGGGCGGCAAGCTGTTCTTGCCGCCCGTTTTTATTTTTTGGGAAGCGCTCATTTGCCTGCGATTCAGCGGGCGGTCAGCCGATCACAAGCAACGCGGCCACTCCCAAAGACGCGTGAATTCCTCCAGCGCAATTGCCGAGAAATAATCCCGCCACGTTTTTGCGCAACTGCTTCGTTTCCATCGTCCGTACACAGCGCATGTCATCCCTCAAGGATGCAGCGCTTTCGCTCTTGGGGTGGCTACTGAAGTGTGGGCAAACCGAGGTTCTGGACCAGCAAATACAATACACAGCAGACGTTGAACCGAGCAGAGCACGAAAATTCTTAGCCACCCTATGCAGTATCGCTGCGATGTCAGTCATGGCATCGCCCGCCGCCCACGCCGCAAAGTCTGATGGCTGCGCAGGTGGCGGCTTTGGCATCTCCGGCGTGTTGAACGGCATCAACGTTCCCACCGGCTCCCTTGTCACGACCCCGGCTCCGGCAAGCAAGCTTGGTCCGAGGTTCCCGATTCTCGGCGAGTATAACGGGTTCAACGTGGTCTCCTCCACGTTCGGCGTCGCGAACTGCACCTTCACGAGCATTGCCGGCGCCGAAGACCTGACCGGTAGTCGCCGCACGGTGGCCTTCCAGTCAAAGACACCTGACCTCAGGGGCGCCACGCTCTCAAGCTCCATCAGTGTCACGACGGCAGATGGCGACCTCGTTATCAGCCGCACGGGCACAGTCGTCAGCATGAAGATCCAGGCCAAGGATTGCTCGGCCGGCGGCCTCTTCCAGATGGAACAGCAACGGACGGACAGGACCACGACGCGCGTCGTCCACAGTCTCGGGCCGGGCGTGCTCCATTACGACAACCCGAACTTCCGCGCGCGTGCGTACCGGCAACGACCTGCCAGCGAAATTCGGTTCGCGCGACAGCACGTAGGTTGCAACGCGTGGCAACGAGCCTGCCTTCACCAACGTCATCGCGAAACGCGACGGCACGACCGCCGCCGCTCGGCATTGCGGTCAACGCGCTCTCTATGACGTCGCGAGCGGCGGACGTCTTGACTACGTGACCGGCGAAGACGCAATCGAGGTCGCCCCGCCGCGGACCACGTGCACCAGCAAGCGCCAGGCTCACAAACGGGTTCGCGGATGCTCGACCGTGCTTGGCGCCCCCCCCCTTCCGGGCACGGGCTGCCAGCCGCTTCAAACCGGCTGCGCCGTAACCAGGAAGAGCTTGTCCATCTTCCCCCACGGAGAAGAACTGAAGCGCTTGCACAGCAATGCGCGGGCGCTTCACGCTCGTTCGGGAGACAGCTATTGCGGATTTCCTCGCGCAACGATCCGGCCTAGCATGCCCTGAGTTGAGGGGTTTCAATGGCCAACCAGACGCTCGACACCTTCATCCGCGAAGCCCTCAACCGGGGCGAGTCGCGAGACCGGATTGCCGCTGCACTCGTCAGCGCCGGCTGGACGCAGAAGGAAGTCGACGACGCACTAGACGCTTATGCGCTTTCCGACCTCGCCATGGCCGTGCCCCGCCCGCGCCAATATGTTTCTGCGCGTGAGGCCTTCCTCTACCTCGTCCTGTTCATCCTGCTCGGCGTCGTGGCGTGGAACCTCGGCTCGCTGCTGTTCTGTCTGATCGACACCGCGATCCCGGATGAACTCGACAACCCCTATGGCGGCTTCCTGTTTATGGGCCGCGACGCCCAGATCCGTCAGGCCATCGCCAGTCTCATCGTCGGCGGCCCGCTGTTCGCCTGGCTCGCTCTCCACATCCGCAAGCAGCGCCGCAGCAACCCGGCAATGCAGCGCAGCGCCGTTCGCAAATGGCTTACCTACGCCACACTCATCATCGCCGCCTTCACCCTGATCGGCGACGCCATCGGCCTCGTCTACAACTTCCTTGCCGGAGAACTCTCCGCCCGCCTGATCCTGAAGCTGCTTGTCGTCGCCATCCTCGCCGGAGGCGTGTTCTTCTACTTCATCCGCGACGCCGAACATGGAGACGCTAATGACCAGGCGCCTTGATCTCGGCCCCATCCTCGCCATCGCTGCGGCGGCCGTCGCAGGCGTCGCCATCGTTGCCGGCTTCATCATTGTCGGTGGCCCCGGCCACGCTCGAGAGCGCCGCCTTGATGATCTCACGACTCAGAAAGTCGGCCAGCTCATCGGCGCGGTTCAATGCGCCTTTGACGCATCGGGCGTGGCGCCCATCGATTACGGGACGGCAGCAAAGACACGCAGCACGCCTACAGC
>CANJXY010000246.1 GCA_947478925.1 Hyphomonadaceae bacterium
GCCGCGGAGCGGTCTCTTTCTCCGTCGATCATTGCGCTACTCCAGTCGCACCCCCGGCTTACCCCTATTTATGATACGGATATTGTAACAGTTTGAACAGAGGACGCAAAAGTAGACGACTAATGCACCGAAGGTTTCATCGACGGCCGAGCCAACTGGGGCAGCCACGTGCCGAATGGTCAGAAAGGCCCCGGTCCGGTCGTAGGTAATGTTTGGTCCGACTGTCCGGAGACGGGGGGTATTCGCGTCATTCGCGGGAGCCGCTCATCAGCGTTATGGCGCAAACTGTGAAACGGCGCCGGTCGTCGGCCCCTCCGCCTTTCAAGAGATTGATCGCGGCACCCTTCGGCGCCCTAAGCCCACGCAGGTTCACGCTCAACCTCAGCACACAGGCACTGCGCGCCCGCACTTCGTCGCACGCGCGATGTGGCGGATCAGAAGCCGCGCATCAGCCTTGTGAATGGTGTTGGCGGGGTAGCTGGCGGGGTCGACCCAAGGCCCGTTTCGCAAGCGCTAGCGATTACAATGCGCTACGCGGAAAGGCTGGTGGAGGGGACTGGATTCGAACCAGTGTACGCAGTGAAGCGGGCAGATTTACAGTCTGCTGGAATTAACCACTCTCCCACCCCTCCAAGGGTGCCCTCGCGGGTCACGAGACTGCTTGACGCGGCCGCGTGTGAGCCCGAAACGGGAGGTCATCCCGCCGCGGAGGGCGTCTTATAGTGACGAAGGATCGACCACGCAACCGGCCCGGAAACGGCCGGAAATCAGGCCCTTTCCGCGATGGTGGCGGTCCGGGCGGCCGAGGACGCGACGGTGCGGGCGGTGGGAGTCGCGAGCCAGGCGAATCCAGCACTGCGAATTCTGAAGGTGGTGGCGGCAAGTCATGGGACAAGAATCGGCGGCCACAGGGCGGCCGGAATAATGGTCCGCGACAGTTCGAACGCCGCGATGCTTCGTTCGAGGAGCATGGTGAAGTCTGGATCTGGGGTCTCCACGCGGCCGGGGCGGTTCTCGCCAATCCGAAGCGGCGTGTCTCAAAAGCATATGTCAGCCCGAACGGGGCTATCCGCGCGGGGCTCGATCCCAAAGCGTTGCCGAAGTTCGCAGAGCTGCTCGAGCCGCGCGACATCGACACGCGCCTGCCGCCGGGAGCGGTGCACCAGGGACTCGCGGTGCGCTGCAAACCGCTGGACGGGCTGGACATCAGCGATGCCGTGATGCGGGCGGAACAGCCGATCGTCATTCTCGACCAGGTCACCGACCCGCAGAATGTTGGCGCCATCTTCCGTTCGGCGGCGGCGTTTGGTGTGGGGGCCATCGTGATGCAAACGCGGAACGCTCCGGTGGCTGGCGGCGCGCTGGCGAAGGCGGCCGTGGGAGCGATCGAGGTGGTGGATGAGGTGCGCGTCGTCAACATCTCGCGCGCGATTGATGAGCTGCGCGATGCGGGGTGGAAGGTCATCGGGCTGGCCGGTGAAGCCGAGCTGACCCTGGACCAGGCAGTGAAGGGACCGGAGCCCGTGGCCATCGTGCTGGGCGCTGAGGGACCGGGCATCCGGCATCAGGTGGGCAAGGCTTGCACGATGTTGGCGCGGATTCCGATGTGGCCAGGCATGGAAAGCCTGAATGTTTCCAACGCCGCCGCCATAGCGTTCTACGAGGTGATGCGCCGGAACGGGGCTAAGCTGCCGCCTGCGAAGGCCGCGCGGCCGGTGGATGCGGACGACGGTGGATTTGAAGACGAAGCCGACTAAACTTGTCTGACGCCTTTCAGGGAGACCCGGATGAACCGGATCGTTGTCGCAGCCTTGCTCGCTCTCGTCGCCATCGGCGCGGGATCGGTGTGGGCCATCGGGCAGTTTGGCGGATCGGCCAATCCTGTCGTCAGCGAGCCGCGTGAACCGATCGTGCGTGAGCCGGAGATCGCTGCGGCGATCGAACCGGCGGCTGTGCAGCCCAATACGGCCAAGCCCGCTCACGCCAAGCCGGCTCCAGCAATGCCCACTACGACGACGTCGAAAGCCGAACCAAAGGTTGATCCGAAGATCGATCCGGCGCCGGCGGCGGTGACGGTGACGGATCCTTTCGTCGCGCCGCCTGCTGTGGAAACGCCCGTGACGCCTAGCAAGCCGGTGTCGCCGCTCGACAAGCTGAAGGCGCGTGTCGAAAAAGAGATCGACAAGGTCAAACCCGCGACCCCATCGACGACACCGTCAACGTCGCTCGCGCCGCCGACGCCGCCGTCAGGGGAACCGCTGGCCACGCCTGCGACGCCCGCCGTGACGCCGGCCCCGGCGGAGCCGAGCGTCAGCACGCAGGCCGTGCAGGCGCCGGCCAAGCCTTCTGCGCGTGCTACGCCGGCGCAGGACACCGTGCTGCCGGCGAGTGTGCCAGGCGTGACGCAGACGGCGGCGCCGGTTGGGCTTGAGGCGCAGTTCAAGTCGCGGCGCGTGACATACAATCGTCCGCCACAGAAGCTGGCGCTGAACAAGCCGGTGGATGTGTCGCTCGTGGTCAATGCGACGGCCGACGCCGATGCAGGCAAGGCCGCGCTCGAGGGCTTCAAGGGTGAGATTATCGAGCGTGATGTCGATCTGTCCGACACGGTGTCAGCGCAGCTGACCGGCGCGGGTTTCGACATCACCTCGCAGACGGTGGACCGTCAGCGGCTGTCGGGCCGGGCCGTGAACCGTTGGCAGTGGCGCGTGACGCCAACCGAGACGGGCGAACATACGCTGATGCTCGAAATCTTCGGCTATGCGACCGGCTCGCTCGATGCCGAGCCGCTGGATGCCTATCGCGATGTGATTGCGGTCGAGGTGGAACAGTTCGATGCGCTCGTGTCATGGGCCAAGGGCGTACAGCCCTTGTTTGCAGTACTCGCCGCTATGGCCGGTGTCGGGTCCGCGATCTTCGCCTTCCTGCGGTTCAGGGAAGAGAAGAAGCAGACGAAGGCTGGGGCGGGAAAGAGCGAGTAGGCGTCGCTAGGGTCCCCTTATCGCCCTCGTCCTTCGGGACGGCCCTTTGGGCCTCCTCAGGATCAGAGCGCGCTCACCCATGCCGCTACTTCAGCAGATCAATCGCCGCCACAGTCATTGCCTTGACGCCAGCGGCCAGCGTCGGGTCTGGGTCGGGGGCGAACTCGGAGGAATGGAGAGCGGGGAGGCCTTTGGCGCCGGGCTTCTGGGCGGCGTCATACTTGGCTTGCGGGACTGCGCCGAGCCAGAGGAGCATGACGGGGATCTTGTCCGCCGTGCGGCCGAAGCGGGAGAAGTCTTCGCCGCCCATGCTGGGCGTGGCGGGGTGCAGCGACGAGAGCGGGAAGATTTTTTCCCACACGGCGCCGAGACGCGCGGCGAGCACGGGGTCGTTGTACAGGGAGGGCGTGAAGTCGTCCTTCACGCGCATCCAGACGCCTTTGTCGGGGTCGACCCCGGCGGCCATCGTTTCGGCGCGGGCAATGCGCTCGATGGCTTTCAGCAGCTTGTCACGCGTCGCGTCGGCGAAAGAGCGGACGGTGAGCTGCATCTCCACGTCGTCGGGGATGATGTTGTGCTTGAAGCCACCATTGAAGGCGCCGACAGTGACGACGGCGGGCTCGCCCGCGGGGATTTCGCGCGAAACGATAGTCTGCAGCGTGGTGATGATGCGGGCGCCGATGACGATCGGATCCTTGGTGTCCTGCGGATAGGCGCCGTGGCCGCCGACGCCGGTGATTTTGAGGTCGACGCTGTCGACGTTCGCCATGACAAAGCCGGAGCCGATGCCGAGTTCGCCAGCTGGCAGGGCTGCGTGGTCATGCAGGGCGATGACTTTGTCTGGCTTCGGGAAGCGCGTGAACAGGCCATCCTCCAGCATGGCGAGCGCGCCGAGACCGATTTCTTCGGCGGGCTGGGCGATCATCACAAGCGTGCCTTTCCAGTCGGCTTTGCGGACGACGAGTTCGCGCGCCGTGCCGATCCAGGTGGTCATGTGAATGTCGTGACCGCAGGCATGCATCACGCCGGTGGTCTCGCCGCTCCATGACGTGTCGCGCAGTTTTGAGGCGTAGGGCAGGCCGGTCTTTTCGGTGAGCGGCAGCGCGTCCATATCGGCGCGGATCATGATGGTGGGGCCATCGCCGTTCTTGAGGACGGCCACGACACCATAGCCGCCAACGCCGTCTTCGATCTTGCCGTATTCCTTCTGCGCGCGGGCCTTGGTCCAGGCATCGCCGACGCCGGTGGTGACCGTGAAGCCGAGGCGCTTCATTTCTGCGGCAAGGATGACGGAGGAGTTTTTCTCCTGAAAAGATAGCTCGGGATTGGCGTGGAGGTGCTCGTAGATCTGTCGGAGGGTCTTGCCTTCAGCCTTGAAGGGGGGCTGGGCCGAAGCTTCTAGCGGGAGGGTAGAGCAGGCAGCCATGAGGACGGCGCCGAGGGCGAGGAAAGCTTGCTTCATGGTGGTGCTCCGGTGCGACGCTCTGGTGATAGCGGGTTGAGGCGGGTGCGTCACCCTCTGCGCGGACATGCGACCGCGACCGCGCGCGCGTGGCTGCCAGATTGGGTGAGCTGATTTTGGTCTGTGGTTTGGCGACGGTCGGCGTGCGTGCGCCTGACCGCACGGGCCCTTTGACGGACGTGCGCTTTGCGCGCTGCTCAGGTTGTACGCAAGAGGTGAGGAAAATCCGTCCACGCGCACCAGCTCATAGAGAGTAGCGCAGCTCGGCCACGCGTCCGTGGAACCATAGACGACCAGGGCTCGCGCGAGGATGTTGTACTGCTCGCGCAGGTCTTCGACTTAGGCGCCGACCTAAGCGCCCATCTCCCGACAGACGCGGGGATAGACCCGGCAACGCGCGATCGTGTCGCCCCAGACTTCGGCGGCAGCGACAAGGGTGACCCCCACCCCGCGCGGGTTCCAGCCGAGGCGGGGATAGGCCTGTCGCCACAACGTGAAGGCGGGTCCGGCTTCGGCGTGGGCGAGCAAGATCGCGAAGTCTGCGCAGACGCTTCGGCGGATCTTTCTTCCGGACGCGGCGCGGCGCCCGTTGAGAATTGCGAGGATCATCTGCGGCCAGAAGCTGATAATGACAAGCATGAAGGCTGGGACGGC
>CANJXY010000247.1 GCA_947478925.1 Hyphomonadaceae bacterium
CTTCCCTCTGCCAGCGAATTGGCGGCCGCCCGGCAAGCAATTGCCGGCGCCGGCGGTCATGTCTCCAATGGCGTCGCCGCCTCTGGCGTGAACGCTGCGTCACCAACGAAATGCAACGCACCGGGAACCCAGTTTGTTGAAGCGCGTGTGGGCATGGTCGCCGATGACGAGGGCGGGACTTGGGCGGTGCCGGCAGCAGTTCACCCCGGCGATACCGGGACCGACGTTTTCAACGACTGCATGGGCAACGGACTCAACCCCAGCTATGCCGCCCAACTTAATACGGTTGTTATCGACCCTGATGGTGTGGAGATTACCGCGCTGATTCACGGTGACAATTACTTCGAGCTCTATGTGAATGGGGCGTTCGTTTGTCGCGATCCAATCGCCTTCACCCCGTTCAATTCAACTGCCTGTCGGTTCAGGGCGAAGTACCCCATCACGTATGCGCTTCGCGCTGTCGATTGGGAGGAGCACCTCGGCATCGGCATGGAGTACGGGCGATACAACGTCGGGGACGGCGGCATTGTTGCGCATTTCAGCGATGGGACCATGACAGACGAAAGCTGGAAGGCCGAGACATTCTATCTCGCCCCACTGGACAATTTGACATGCCTGAAGATTGGAGCGCTCGGCGCCCGCGATAGCAGCGCCTGTTCCATCAAGCCGGCATGCGCCACGAGTGCTCGTGCTGCGACGTGCCAGGCTGTGCATTTTGCCGAACCCGCAGGCTGGGCGGCGCCTACCTTCAGCGACGCAAGCTGGCCGGCGGCGACGGTCTATACGCGAGCCCAGTTCGGGCCGAAGGACGCCTATACCAAGCTCGAAAGGGAATTTGGCGACGCCAAGTTCGTCTGGTCACGCAACATCAAGATCGACAACCTCGTTCTGCTTCGCAAGACCGTGGCCCCCCAGACTGGACGTTCCGCTCCTTGAACCCTCTGCTGCGGGCCCCCACGGGTATTGTGAGCGGCGGAGCGCAGGTCAGGACAGCTTGCAGCTCGGCTACCCTTCGCGACGAACGGTGCGCGAGACCATCCGCTGAGCAAGACCCTCGATAAGTAGCAGAGCTTGGCGCGCATCTATCGGCTTGTAGGTTACGAAGCTGGCCCCTGCTGCAAGCAGCCTTTCGCGGGCGGCCGGAGACTGGTCAGACGTGCAGGCGAGGATCGGCATAGCCGACAGTGACTGATCGGTCTGCTCCCGCAGCCAGATCGCAAAGTCCGAGCCCGGTTCTTGTGGGTCGGCCAGGTGCTCATCAATGACAACCACGTCGACATGGTGCTTTCCAATCAGCGTTTTCGCTGAACCGAGATCGCGCGCGCCAATGTACTCCAAGCCCGCCGCAGCCAGCAGCACGCTCCAGATGCCCTGGATCCGCTCATGATCGTCAAGAACGAGAACCGTTAAGCCTTCGGTTGATCCGTACATGGGCTGCATTCTCCACTGTGGAAGGATGTCGTCCCGCTTGCCGACCTGCATGTTGTTCGGGATCAATCACGGCTGCGACAATTGTGGCCCAGCCATTGCCCCTGTCTGTGATGTGGTATCTGCGGCGTGACGCGCCAGTACGTCGCGTTCTATCGATGTTGAACGGGTGTCTCGATGATCTGAGGCAGCTGACCTCCGAAGGCGCCCATTTGCGGACGAGGAGCCACCGACTTCGCCCTTGCAAATGACTAGCAGCCCTTGGCCAGAAGTCGCGCGAACGGTGCGATGACCCTGAATGGTAGCGTTGCAGCTATCCAGTCATCCGTAACACTCCACTGCGAGGGCGCGTCCTGACCCTCAATGGCTGGTCGTTACTTCGCCAGCCCATGCTGCTCACAAGTCCAATGTGCAATCTTCGACTCTCATCAACGACGACATCTGGCGGCAAACAGAGCAATCGTCGCTCGCGAGGCTAGAGATAGACGACATCGCTGTCGCGCACGAAGTCCAAAGCTGGGCGGAAGTAGGAAGCTTGAAAATGCTCCATGACCCGGAGCGGATTTTCGGCTTGCGGTGAGGCGACTTGGCTTGGCTCGAAGCCCGCCAGGCTCTCAAGGTCCGCGATCACGGATGCGCCTGATGAATCGACATGCACCCCGCACATGCTCCGTCCAGAAAACTGGCGACAGGCAGTATGCCCCTCCCAGAGCACACGAACAGAGTGATGACGGGTGTCACGGCGAATGCGCTGGAACGTCTCCTGCACAGCGTGCCTGCTGCCTTCAAGCGTTTGGAGGAACATGTCGCTAAAGCTGACCAAGACCCCCGTAATCCCAGCCTGCCCGTTGCGGAATTGCGAGCAAGCCAGGATGTTGTGCAAGGATTGTGCGGCGGGTAAATAGCGGCGGGCACGGCTCGTATATACCAACGCGTAAAGATCTGTCTCTGTCGCTTGACTGGATCGCACGAGCCGCTCCGATTTGTCAGAACGATGTACCCCTTGATAGGTTAAGAAATCGCCTCGACTTGTTTACAGCTGTGGCGGCCGGCTGTGGCCCAGTGTCCGTGGCAGCGCGCACGTGCGTCCCGTTTCTCAGGGGCAGCCCGCCGATTGTGCTGGGGAAGCCGAAAGGCATTTGAAAGACGTTACGAAGGCTCGGCATTCTACCAAGCTATCGAGAAAGATCTCGCTTTCCGCATCATGCATTCAAATTTACATCGTGGCCTTCCGAAAGGAACACACTGCTGCGGGCAATGTCCACTGGCGGTCTATCGAGTTCCGAAGGCGAGGGGCAAGTATTTCGATTGCGGCGCGCTGGGGGCGAGCATCGGTCAAAAAATCCGGAAGGGAGAATGGCGGCTCGCCGAATTCCGAAATCTGAAAATGCTCGAATGGGCGTTGCCCGACTGGCAGGGTAACGTCTCCTAAGCCAGTAGGAGGTCCACCGTCAGCTTGTCAGCGAGCTTCCGCCGCAACGCGTCACGTCCGCCGAGTGCAGCATAGAACCAATGTGAAAGTCCTGGTCGCCCGGAAGGGCTACCGAATGTCGTGCGCACGGTAATGCGCTACACTTGCCAGTGCCGCGAAGAGCGCCGGAATATCGATCGGCTTTGTAAGATAGTCGGTCATTCCCGCCGCGAGATACGACTCACGAGCGCCCTTTGTCACATTTGCTGTCAGCGCCAGTATCGGCACTTTGCTCCCCGCCCCGCTCAATTCTCGAATTCGACGCGTCGCCGTTGGCCCATCCATCACCGGCATCATCACGTCCATCAGAATTACATCGAACTTTTCGGCCGCAGCGGCTGCAACGGCGCCTTGACCGTCCGCAACGATCTTGAGTGTGTGGCCTTCTGGAGTCAGCAGCGCGGAAAGAATTTTCTGCGTCGCCTCGTTGTCTTCGGCGATGAGTATGCGCAGAGGGGCAGCCTTCTGTTCTATCGCTGGAGCAAGATGAGCCAGGTCGGGGGCCGCCGCTGGATCGGCCCGAACCACGAACCAGACCTTCGTTCCACGACCGATCTCACTTTCAACGCCGATCGTGCCTCCCATCTTTTCCACGATTTCCTTGCAGATCGAAAGTCCAAGACCTGATCCGCCATGTTTTCGTGTCACCGACGTGTCCGCCTGGAAGAAAGGCTGAAAGAGGTTGCCGAGCTGGTCGGCAGAAATGCCTTTGCCCGTGTCTGTGACTTCGACCCGCAACTCGGCTTGCCTGACTGCATAGCCAACACCAATCGTGATATGGCCTTCATCGGTGAATTTGAGAGCGTTATTGACCAGGTTGGCAATCACCTGTCGAAGGCGATGACCATCGCCTAGAAGCCAGACTGGCACGTCGGTGGACACGTCAGCGGCGAGCGTCAGGGATTTTGACTCTGCGCGGATAGCGAACAACTCGACCACCCCGTGCACCAGGTCAACAACCTGTAGCGGGTGATATTGAATTGCCATCTGGTGGCTAGCGAGCTGCGAGATATCGATTACGTCGTCAAGCACATGCATGAGATCGCGCGCAGCCCGCAGCGCAGTGTCTGTCTGGTCCCTGCGCTCAGGGGTACCTTCGGTACGCACGAGAACGTCGAGCATGCCGATGACGCCGGTTAGCGGCGTGCGAATTTCGTGACTCATGCGTGCGAGAAACTCGCTTTTTGCGACAGACGCCGCCTCCGCCTCGTCCCGCTTGCTCGCCAACTCTGCATTGAGGGCCACTTCCCGCGTGATATCGCGTGAGATACCGAGGATCGCGGGGGCGGCGTCAAAATCAGGCGCAAGGCGCATGCGGATTTCGACATCGCGAAAACCACCCTCGGGTGCAAAGACACGGACTCGGTTGGTTGAAGCCCGATCGGTGATGGCCACAAGCCACGTTTGTCTTTCAAGGGTATCGCGATCTTCAGGATGGATGAATTCCAATGCTGAATGCGCGTTTGTTTTGTTTCCCATCTCGACAGTTGCAAAGGAAGGAGGAGCTTGCGTGCTCCACTTCATCTCTCCACTTGCAACGTCAACTTCCCAGACGCGTAGCTCGGCGGCTTCCAGTGCTGCCTCAAGGCGAATGTTCAAAGCGTTGAGCCGGGCTTCGGCTGATTTCTGGGCCGTGATGTCCTGCGCCGTTCCCACAAGACGAACAGTCCGACCATTCACTCGTTCAGCCTGACAGATATTGCGGATCCATATCCGCCTGCCTTTTCCGGTCAGCGCCTGAAGCTCTACCGTGACCTTTTTACCCGTCACAATCGCTTCCCGGATTGCAGCGTCCACTGCGGAAAGATATTCGGGCAGGACAAACTTCTTGCGGTCTTCGGCGAGCGGCACATAGGCCTCGTCCATCTCGTAGATGCGTCGTGTCACAGCCGACCAGGTCGTTCTCGACGTCGCGAGTTCGAACTCCCACCCGCCTATGTGGGCGAGGTCCGATATCTCCGAAGCGAGCGCCTCGCTGCGCTTTAGGGCAGCCTCAGCAGCCCTGCTGCTTGTGATGTCCTGAATGATGCCGAATATCCGCGTCGTCCTGCCATCGATCCGATCCGCGTGGCCGGTGGAGCGCAGCAGAATTTTTCGGCCAGTGGCCGTTCTGCCAAAATACTCGACATCCCACGGTTCTCCATTTCGGAGGGCTTCACGAATCGCGTCTCGCTCAGC
>CANJXY010000248.1 GCA_947478925.1 Hyphomonadaceae bacterium
CTTCCGTTTCACCCTGAGCTTTCGTGATGTCGAGGAGTTGCTGGCGCAACGCGGGATCGGCGTCAGCTACGAGACCGTGCGTTGCTGGACCATCAAGTTCGGGCCGCAGATCGCAAAGAAGCTTCAACGTCGCAAAGCGCCACCCTCCCGCGGTGGCATCTCGACGAGATGGTCTGCAACATCAACGGTGAGCTCGTGTATCTGTGGCGCGCTGTCGATGATGAGGGCGAGGTTCTCGATCTCGTTGTTCAGAAGCGCCACAGCACCGGCGCAGCGCTGAAACTGTTGAAGCGCCTGCTCCGGAACCGGGGCCGTCGAACCAGAGAGCTTCGTCACCGACTATCTGACATCCTACGGCTCTGCATTGAGCGTTCTTGGCCTGGAAGATCGTCATCGGCCGGGTCGGCTTCGCGAAAGCAATCGCGCCGAAAACTCGCATCTTCCAATCCGAAGGCGCGAGCGGAAGATGCTCGGGTTCAAGTCCATACCCTCGGCGCAGCGCTTCCTCACCACGCACGCTGCCATCTACAACGCCTTCGACTTTCAGCGGCACATGATCAGCCGATCGAAGCTTAAGCTCTTCCGGGCAAGGGCAAACTGGGGCTGGAATCAGGCGGCGGCTTGAGCGCAGGCTCGCGCTCGGCGCTGGAATCTGCCGCTGCGAGTTTACTTGTCAGGTCCCGAACGACCGTTGAGGGCCACTGTTCGCCGTAACCTGTAATATGGCGCCGGCTGCGTCGATCCACTCTTGTCATTCCACGATGACGCCGCATTGCGGCGGGTCATCGCCCAATTGCGGTCATAGGCAAACGGGTTATGCGAGGTGTATCACGCAATCCAGAAGCCGGTCGAGTTCGGGCTCCGCTATCCCATCCAACCGAACAGCGAGTCCAGCACGCCGTCATACCAGGCCGGCCGCCACGCGCAGACATCCTCGCCCGCGCGCGCTCCTACGATCGGCGCTGCCTCCGTGTCCTTCGCCGACAGCTTGCGCATCCCACCGACACCGCCTCCGCCCAACTTCGTGGCGCAGGCCTGCTTCGCCAGCTCGGTTCCTGCCCTTCGAACCGAGCGCGGATCTGTCGCCTGCGTCAGCCAGCTTGCATCGAAAACGGTCGGTCCGCTCTCCAATAGTAACGTCACCTCATGCCCGTCCGGCGCCAGCGCCGCGCCCTTGGCATTCGCCGCGTCGCCGAGCGCCGCGCCGATCCACTTGCCGTCCTCCCGCTTTGTCCAGACCCGCGCAGGGGCGCCGTCCTTCGTCGTCACGATGGTGCGGCCGCTTGGCGACAGCTCGGCATGATCGGCAGGAAACTCGGCCCCGCTCACTCGCTCGAATGTCCATGTTCCGTCGGCCTTCGGCGACCATAGCAGTGTGCCGGTCGCCGACGCTGTCACGAACACCTTCCCTGCACCGAACGCAACCGAACGCAGCCCATAGCCGGAAACGCCCTCTACGACTTGCGGCTTCCAAACGCCCGCCTTGTCTTGCTGCCACATCGACGTAATGGCTGCGTCGACTGCAGCAATCGCCGTCCCATCTGCCGAGATCGAGGCCGAGTCGATCTGATGGTAGTCATCGTCCTCGAGCTTTTCGGATGTCCACTTTCCGTTGTCGCCGCGCGTCCAGATCTTGACTTCGAGTATGTCTGAGGGCGCAACGATCCGTCGTCCGTCCCCCGAGGCGCTCGCCCAGTCGCCGTGATACTTGTCCAGCATCTCCACGGTCCACTTGCCCTCGCCCCATTTCGCGGCGTTGTCGCGCGAAAATACGACAAGGCCATTGCCGCCATTGGTCACCACCGTTGTCTCATTCGGCATGCCGACATAACTCGATGCCGACATGCCCGTTACAATCTCGGCCTTACGCTCGGCCTCGTTCTGCTCCCACACTACGAGGTTGCCCTCGACGTCGACACCAACCAGATGCTTTGAGGAGGGCGAATACGCCACCGGGTTCGGCTGCCGGGTGATATTCGGCGGAGCAAGCGCCGCCCTTTTCGTCGCGCCATTCCCTAGGCGCCAGATTTCCAGGGGCCCCTGAGATCCGACAGTCGCCGCTACGCTTCCATCCCCCGAAAGCGCCTGTTCCAGGATGTGCTCCTCTCCCACGATCCTGATGGGCGCGGACACATTCGGGCCTTCCAGTACGTCCCGCTCGTTAAGCGTCCAGACCTTCACTGTTCCGTCGACGCCTGACGCCATGAAGGCGTTGCTGTCCGCAGAAAAGGATGCAACGGAAAATCCACTGAAGTCTGCAGCAAAGTTTTCGACGTGCGCCAGGCTGTACCGCCCGTCGTCTTCGAATGCGAACCTCAGCCTCGGCGTACTTGTGCCGGCGGTCAGCATCAGCCGTCCATTCGGTGAGGTCAGGACGTCGATGATGGCGTTGTCCTCGCTCGGCTTGATCGTCCGACTTTCGTCGTTGAACCAGATTCCTTTATTGTCCTCCATCAAGGTTTGGACTTCATCGTAAGCCTTCACCACAATCCGCTTGCCGTCCGGGCTCAGCGCCGCAATCCCGAGCGACCTGTCCACCTCCAGCAGCTCATCGCTGGTCCACTTTCCGTCCTCGCCCTCAGTCCACACCTGGATCGCCGCGGACGACACACTGAGCAGCCGCTTCCCGTCCGCCGACGCCTGCACATGATCTAGCGACTCATCGGCCCTCGCCGTCTGTTCGTCCTCAAGCAACTCGCGCGACCAGCCGCCCTTGCCGTCCGGCGTCCACACCACGATGGTCGACTTTGTCAAAGCGAAGACCCGCCCGCTTGCCAGAACCACTGGCTTGACCAGCGGCTTGTCCGAGCCTGCCTCCAGCTTGTGCCCCGTCCACCCATTGGGTCCTGACGCCCAGAGCATTACTTTCCCAATGCTCGTCGTGACGAAACTTTTTCCGTCGGGAGCAAATGCGGCGCAATTGGTGAGTTCCATGTCCGCCCCGGGCAAATCCTGCTCCGCCCACTCGCCCCTTGCGTCTCGCGCAAACAGTCGCGGCGCGTCTTTCGACACCGCAAGCACCAGCGTGCCGTCGACGTTCACCGACAGGCAGTAGGCTCCGTCGATATTCGGAAAGCGCGCCTCCAGGCGCGTCGCCGCCATCGCCTTGCCGATCTCGAAGCCGCCCTCACTCGCCGCTGGAGACAGCCAAGCGTCGTGCGAGGCCAGCACCGCCAGCCTCAGCGCGCGGTCATATCGCCTCTGGTCGTAGGCCTCGCCCGCCTGCTGTGCGATCGCCGCAGACATCCGCCGCGCAACCTGCCTCTGGCCTTGCATCACGAACCACGCGCCGGCGAGCGTCGCCACCATAGCCACTAACACCAGCCCACCGACCCAGCGCCACAGAGCGCGCTGCCGCTTCAGCGAGCGTCGCTCCGTTTCCTCCCTCGCGGCCTGTGCCTCGCGACTCCGAGCGAGGAACAACAGCACAGGCTCCGGCACTTCCGGCGCGCTTGGCGGCCGCCGCGCAGACCACGCCTCGGCCTCGCTGATCTCCACCCCGCGCAACAGCTCGTCCTCGCGCCGCCCCGACTTCTCCCAGTCTGCCACTGCAAGAATCAGCCGAGTCTGCTCGCGCAGCCACGCCACGTCGCGGTCCAGCGCCGCCGACAACGCCGCAGCGCCTGCGTCGAACACCGCCGGCTCCTCGCCGATCAATGCAATCTTGATGTTGAGCGCCGCGAGCCGCGGCGGGGCGGTGGCGAAGTCGATCTCCCGCCGCAGGACCGGGATTACTCGTTTGCCCAGCGAACGCGCGTAAACGATCTCCTCGTCGCACACTTTCGAGCCCACCGAGTCGGGCGTCACAACAAACACCATCGCGTCCGCGAGCTCGATCATTTCCTGCAGCCGCTTCCACCAATCATCCTCGGCCGAGATCCCGGTGGTCACATTGTCTTTGTCATGGGGCGAGCGATCGAAGTCGGCCAGATACCCCCGCGCCGTCAGCGCCTCGGCGAGCCGCCCGACGAACTCGGCATCCTTGCGCGAATACGACAAGAAGACGCGTAGCTTTGGCGCGTCCGCCGTCGTCCCTTCCGCCTGCAAATCACCTCCGTGCACGCCCTATCTCCGACACGAGAAACAAGTCTTCCACAATCAGCGAGCGACTGGAAGGTGCTGTCAGACCAATGCGCTATGGTCTCTGCAACAGGTGCTGTCAGTCTGATGCGAAACGGTCTCTGAACTTGCCCCGCTTTCAGGCTTTTCGGAGACCCCGATGACGCGAGTATCCTACAAGCGGCACCGCTTCCCGCCGACGGTGATCCAGCACGCCGTCTGGCTCTACTTTCGCTTCACGGTCAGTTTGCGCGATGTCGAGGAGATGTTGGCGCAACGCGGGATCGACGTTTCCTACGAAACCATCCGATGCTGGGACAACAAATTCGGACCCAAGATTGCCGCCAATCTCAGGCGGCGCAAGGCGCCGCCCTCCCCGCGCTGGCGCCTTGATGAAATGGTCTGCACGATCGGTGGCGAGCGCATGCTTCTCTGGCGTGCGGTCGACGACGAGGGCGAAGTGATGGACATGGTCGTGCAGAAACGCCGCAACACTGGAGCTGCATTGAGATTGTTGCGGCGGCTGTTGCGAAATCAGCATGTCGAACCGGAGACGATCGTCACTGACGGACTCAAATCCTGCGCTTCTGCTCTGCGCGAAATCGGACTCGATGATCGCCATCGACCTGGCAGACTTCGCGAGAACAATCGCATTGAAAATTCCCATGTGCCGATCCGAAGGCGCGAACGAAAGATGCTCAACTTCAAATCGCGAAACTCAGCGCAGCGCTTTCTCGAAACGCACGCAGCGATCTACAACGT
Source organism: Hyphomonadaceae bacterium (assembly GCA_947478925.1). Taxonomy (GTDB): domain Bacteria; phylum Pseudomonadota; class Alphaproteobacteria; order Caulobacterales; family Hyphomonadaceae; genus UBA7672. The sequence continues at coordinate 4,822 of CANJXY010000248.1, forward strand.
GTTCCACGTTCAGCGGCACATGATCAGTCGGCCAACCTTGCGCGTCTTCCGCGCACGCTCGGACTCCGTCTGGAGCAAGGCGGTGGCTTGATCGACGCGGACCTCAAAAGGCCCACAAAACCTGCCCGAGTTTACCTGACAGAACCGAAAGAAAATCGAACAGCCAATCACAACACGCGAAGCCCACGCCCGGACTCTCACCGAGAATCCCGCCTGAGCAGCTCGATCTCGGTGACGCGCGCGTCACC
>CANJXY010000249.1 GCA_947478925.1 Hyphomonadaceae bacterium
GGCGTGGCTGCAGTGCCGTTGGCGCAAGGGTCGACCCGGAGATCGCCCGTCCCAGATGTCACCGGGTTAAACAGCTCCCCGATATTGGCAGCGCGGACAGCGCGCTGGAACATGCTGCGGAACCGGAGGCCCTCAATTGGAGACCAGTCGCCGCCAGCCTTGTAGCTCTCGACCCTCCCCGACGTCGAATAGTCGGACGTACGATAACCGAGTTCCAGGTTGATTGACTTGGCGAACGGCATGTCTTCAACCAGCGGGACAATCGTCTCGCCGAACAATTCTTTTACATCGTACTCGCCAGTCGTCGGGTTCGTGGTTCCGAAGCCAGGCGACACGCCGCCCTGAGAGGCCGCGTCGGGTTGGTAGTCCGACGACTCCATGCGGTATTCCGTGCCGAAGGACACGCCGATCGGTGAAGTCGCCCACGGGCTCTTGAAGTCGCCGAGGTCGTTGCTGATCGACGCCGTGACGTAGTCCTGCTTGGTGACCGACTGGACCTGGAGGTTGAGACGAATGAAGTTCAGTGCGTCTGGATTTGTCGCGACCGACGGGTTGAACAGGTTGACAGGCGTGCAGAACAACGACGGATCGGAGCATGTCGTCGTGTTTGTCGCGAAGAGAGCCTGCTGGATGCGGTTCGAATCGATGTCGTTCCGCTGCTGACGTTGCAGGTCGGTTTCGCCGTGTGCAGCGGAAACATCCCAATCCCAACCGAAGAAATCGCCACGCAAGCCTGCCAGCGCCTGGAAGGTTTCATAGGCGTAGACGTATTGCCGCGGGCCGACGTCGACGGCGCGCCAACGCAGGCCGACGTTCACGCAGTTTCCGAGCGTCGGGTCTGAGCAGGCTACCGGCGTGTTGTTGGCCGCCAGATAGCTGCTGGCCTGCGCGGACAGAAAGGGGTTTCTCAGCGGTACCGAAAAGGTGCGGCCGAACGTCCCCGAAGACGCGAGCTGCGGTGCGCTGCGGGAGTTTGCAAAGATGAACCGACCGTACGCCTCAACATGATCGCTGACGGAGTATTTGGCCAACGCGGTCGCGTTCCATCGTGTCTGCGGCGACTGGTAGAGATTTTGCGGATTGAAGTTGAAGCCCTGATAGAACGGAACGAGGTTGCCGGTCGCGCTAATCTGCGTGCGGGCGCCCAAAGCGCTATCGACAGCGGTCGGATCCGTCGTGGAGCTCGCGCCCGGCGTAAGTGAGGCTGGTCCGCGGGATTGATAAACAGCTTCCTTGTCGAGGTAGCCGACACTGAGGGCCACGTTGCCGCGTCCATCGTCGAAGCCGGCGCCAACTGTGGCCTGATACGAATCGGTTTCGCCGTCACCGTGGTCAGTGACTGAGTAGTTGGCGTCGAACTGAGCGCCCCGGAAATCGTCATTTAGGATGAAGTTGACGACGCCTGCGACGGCGTCCGAACCGTACACGGCCGATGCGCCGCCCGTCACGACGTCAACACGATCGAGAAGAGCCAAAGGGATGGAGGTCACATCGAAGAGCCCGTTCGGGTCGAAGGCAACCATCCGCTTGCCGTCGATGAGCGGCAGTGTGCGGGGCGTGCTCAGGCCGCGCAGGTCGAGGGTCGAGGTGCCCGAAGACCCGTTATTCACCTGTCCGCCATTGCCGGGTAGAAATTGCGGCATCGCACGGAGAACCGTTTCGACATCAACCGGTTGCTTCAGCGAAAGCTCATCCGCGCCGATCGTCGTGATCGGGCTGGAAGAGACCAGGCCTTCGCGCTGAATGCGCGTGCCTGTGACGACGACGACGTCTTCTTTGATGTCTGGGGTCGTCTGCGCCAGTACGGGCGCGGCTAGTACTGTCTGCGTAGCGATTAGGCCGAGTACGGACGTACTCAGAAGAAATGGCTTCAGATAGGGTCTGTTCACGGGTCACTCCATTTTCCTGATTGGCTCTCCTTTCGCTGTGACGATCGTGTTGACGGCTCTGACCCCACGTCTCAGACGAGAGTGGCGACCGGCAGTCGGACACGCACGCAGGGGCGCGTCAATTCACGCAAGCCCTATAGAATAGGGTCTGCCGTAAAACTGCCTGATAGTGCAGCATTTTTGCATCAGCTGGCCGACCGCGAGTCAGGCCATGCCGTAGACCGCAGCTCAGACCGCGGGATACAGTTCTGCTCGTTCCGCTGCGTAAGACGCGTACGACTCGCGCAGCGTCGCCTGATTGAGCAACATCGTGGCGATCTCTTTCGATTCACCGGGACGATAGACGAACGTGCGCGTCCAGTAGGATTCGGTCCGACGGCTGCCGCTCAGCGCCACGATCTCGCGTTCGATCTCATAGTCTTCGCCGACGAACAGCGGGCCATCTATCATCCGGATTTCCTGGTCGGCAAAGAGGCCGACGGCTGGCCCACGGATCTTCAGCCCGTCCTGTCGCGCAACATACTGCAGCAGCACGCTGACCATCTCCCAGGGCACGATCGGGCGGCCCCACGGAGTGTCCTTGCCGGAATACCAGGGCGACGGCTCGGTGATCTTCGCGAGCTTCTGCGTGAGCGAGAAGGGGTAGAGGTCGCCCATGTGCTGGTCCGCATCCATGCGGATCTTCGTGCGCTTCGTGCGCTGCCCGACCTTGAGGGCGTGAAGTATGACTGGCTGTTCCAGTGGCTGGAGTTCGTTGAGCCGGAGGTCGAGCGCTGTGGGTGGCGCTTGCGGACCGACGGAGGCGGTGCCCTTCAGCACTTCTGTGCCGTCACGCTTGGTCGCCCAGATCTTCGCGTGATCCTCGCCTGGCTCGCGCTCGATGAAGGCGCGTACTTCCTCGCCCTCCATCACCATGTTGCGGTAGTGCGCCGACAGGCAGCCTTCACGCAGGAAACGCTCGCCCCAGATCGCCTCGGCCAACGGAACAAACTGGCTGTAATGCGTCGGCCCCTCGATCGGTCCTGCCTTGAATCCGAGTTTCTGCGCCATCGCGTCATCGTGCAGCGACAGGTGATTATCATACGACTGTTCCAGCAACATGTTGACCGGCTTGCGCCACGGCCCGGCCAGGACCTGGCCGATGGACTCAAGCTGGACGTCGAACGCGCGGGTGGACATGTGTTTTCTCCCTGCCAGACGTATCGCGCGCCGGGTCGCAGTGGCGCAAGGCCGTCTTCGGTCCTAGATATGCAGGATCAAGTGAGCCCACATCCTGAGGGAGACTGGCATGGCCAAGCAGCTTCGCATCGATTTCGTGTCCGACGTCGCCTGCCCCTGGTGCGTGATTGGCCTGCGCTCGCTAATGCGAGCGCTGGATGCAGTGGGCGACGAGGTCGAGGCGGAAATACACTTTCAGCCCTTCGAGCTCAATCCCGACATGCCGCCCGAAGGCGAGAACACGACCGAGCACGTCCAGAAAAAGTACGGCGCCGACCCGGCACGCTCGGCGGCATCGCGCAACGCCATTCGGGATAGCGGGGAGGCGCTGGGCTTCAGGTTTGCCTACGACGCCAACAGCCGCATCTGGAATACGTTCGACGCGCACCGCCTCCTTTACTGGGCTGGCATCGAAGGCCGCCAGCTGGAAATGAAAGAGGCGCTCTTCACCGTGAACTTCACCGAGCAGAAATCGACGAGCGATCACGAGGTGCTCGTCGGCGCCGCGAAAGCTGCTGGGCTGGACGCGGGCGCGGCGCGTGATGTGCTCAAATCGGGCGCCTACGCAGCTGAAGTCCGCCACGAGGAAGACGTCTGGCGCAATCGCGGCATCAGCGCCGTGCCGTCCGTGATCTTCAACCAGCGCTGGATGATCCAGGGCGGCCAGCCGCCCAAGGTGTTCGAGCAAGCAATCAGGCAGATTGTGGAAGGCACGGCGAGTGAGGCAAGGGCGTAGCGTCTGTGAGCGCCGTGCGCGTGGTTCGACGGACGCTCCCCCCGGACGCTGATCGGCTTGAGCGCTAGCTTGGCGCCGATCTTCTTTGAGCGCAGACCCAAAGCAGGCGCAAAGCGCCATCCGTCGAAGGACGAGCGCGTGACCGGGACCCGTCAAGGCGTCAGGAACAGCGTCCGCTCGCGCGCGCGGCGTTTGGCCAGCGCCTTCATAACCACGCCGTTCATCCGGTTCCACAAGAGGAAACTATTGGCGGCGCCCGGCCGGTCCTCCTTGTTGACACGCTTCACGATCGACGATTTTTGTGTCTTGGCTGAACCCACATTGTAGCAGAACGCCGTCATGGCGCTGAACTCGTTCAGCGTGATCGGTACTTTGACATAGCGCTCGATCGACTCTTCACACCAGTGCAGGTCGTCCTTCAGGAAAGCGTCAGCCGTGATCTCGTCGATGACGTCTGTCTCGCCTTCAAGCATGAGATGGCCGTAGCCGATCAGCCACAGCCCACCCAGTTCATAAGCCTCGAGGCGCAGCTTCTCTTCGTCCTTGATGATCTGGATCGCCGTGTGGTTGGTGTTGTAGTCGGACGGGCTCCGGTAAGTCGCCTCCGGCTCCAGCGCGTCGAGGAAACTGACTTCCGCCGTAAGCGGAACAAGGGGCACGCCGTTCATCATCGGAATAGATGATGCTTCCGCATCGGGCACGAGTGGCATGGCGGGCTCTGGCTCGGCGGCAGGCTCGGCGGCGGGCGCAACGCTCAGTGTTGCATCCGGCGTTGGCGCGGGGCTGCACGACACAAGAAGACAGGCGGCGCCGATTGCGCCGACGGCTCGCAATCTCGTCCCCACGTTCGCCTCCCTCTGATCCCTTTCGCCGCGCCGTAGACAAGCACACGGACGAGCCTTGTAAAGCGGAGCGCTGCAGCACAAAGCCCCGCAGCGACAGGTTCAGTTGAGTGTGTTCTGTTTACTTCCTGATTACCAACATCAACAAAGTAAAACCAAACAAAAACGAGTAGAAAATTGCATCAAACTCGTTCGACTTAGCGATTGCTTAGCCAACCTCGTGTAGCTTCACCAATAAGCCGACCAGAGCGGCACAAAAAACAAAACGATGGTGATGGTGATGACGAAC
>CANJXY010000250.1 GCA_947478925.1 Hyphomonadaceae bacterium
ATCAGCGGCGCTTCTCGCACGCGGGTTCGCCATTGAGGTCGCGCATGCAGCCATATCGGCCCTTGGGCGTGACGGCGGTCCAATAGGTGTTGAGCATGAAGCCGTGCAGGCCCTCGATGCGGATGTCGTCGGGCTTGACGCCCGGGATCTTCTCGGAGGAGAGCGACTGGAATTCCCCGGGATCATCGAGGTCCATCATGGCACAGCCCGCGAGCAACATTGCCGCCAGGATCGCTGCGAGCGCCGTCTTGATCGTGCTGAGCGTGCGCATGTCGTCCTTCCCCAAAGGCAAAGTCTAGGGCGGAATGTAGCATTCAGGCGTGGGCGGCCCAAGCTGCGACACGGGCGGCCTGCCCGCGTCGCTCTCCCCAACTGCGTCCGAACCAAGGCGGGCTGGCTGAATAAGCAGGTTGCCGGGGTGGACTGCGGGGCCCACGTCTAGGGCTCGTCCCGGCGTGGCGGAGTTCTGTCTGCGCCGGTTGACGCGGAGACGTCATGTCAAAATCGACCCAGCATCCGCAGAAGCCGCCGACCGCCGCCCAGCGCGCCAATGAAGCCAACCGCGCCCAGCAGATGGCCGTGAACGGCAAGTCGGGGCGACCCAGCGATCGCCGCGCTCCCCATGAAGGCGAAATCTCCGACCAGGGCATGGCCAACGACCAGCGCCCCGCCGGCATGGCGCGGAAAATCTAGGGCCGCTTCCACCTGACGTGATGGTCGGCGCAGCGGAATTATGCCCGCTGCGCCCCTTTGCGTGCTATATGTCGGGTACGGAATACCGGAATCGCCCGGTCTTTCGTCTGCGACGCTCCCTCGCCCGGCGCTGGTCGCATCTAGACAGTGAAGGCGCGTTTCATGAGCAAGGCCCCCGAAAAACGCACGCCGTATGATCCTGCCAAGGCTGCGCGGGAGCGGGCTGCTGCGTCCTCCGAACGGGCGCCGACCGTGCTGACGCGCGAACAACGCATGGGCCGTCGGCCGCTGCTGCTGCCCGAAAAATCAACCAAGGCCGAAGACTAGCTTCCGCCTGCAAGCTATGGCCGTGCCTGATATCCGTGACGGCGTGCGGCGTTTGCATGATGCCGGTCTGACGAGCTCGTCTCGCTACCCGTTGAACCACGTTAGGCAGGGGACGGGCCCCAGGTCTTGCGTCACGGAGACCGCACCCATGGCCACATTCAAGAAGACGGTAAAACCAGCCTCAACGGCCGTGAAGCCGCCCGTATACTCGCCGACCGACACAACACGTTCGTTCGACGCCCGCCCGAAGCCCTCGGACGACCGCCGCCGCGAGGAACGCGCTCGCCCCAGCCAGCACGTCGACCAGATCGTGCGTGATCCGCTTGATACAGAGACGGTCGATACCGGCGGCGACGAAGACTAGATTTACCTCACGAAAGAGTGGCGCCTGCCGGCTTGCTGGCGGGCGCGGCTTTGAGGCACTGTCCGCCCGCTGAGGCGCGGGGCGGAGACCCTGAGGCGTCAACGGGGAGAGACGATCATGAAACGAGTCCGGGCGCGGGCATTCATTGCGGTTTTGCTGGCGGTCGGAGGCGCGGTCGTCGCCCCCCTCGCAGCCGCCCAAAACAGCTATCAACCGCCGCGTCAGCACGGCGGCAAGCCCGACCTGCAGGGCGTCTGGAGCACGGCATCCGTCACCCGGCTTGAACGCCCCCCAGGCCTCCCCCTCATCCTCTCCCGCGCCCAGGCGGACGAACTCGAAGGCGGCGCGCTTTTCAATCAGAGAAACAAGACCGAATCGAACTTCGTCGATCCGAAGACGGGCGCACCAGAGAAGGGCAAGCCCCTGCCCCCCGTCGGCAATTACGACGTGGCCTACACCGATCCGGGCTCGACGGTGGCGAACATCAATGGCGAACTTCGCTCGTCCTTCATCGTGTTTCCCGTCGATGGCAAGGTTCCGGCCATGACGGCCGAAGGCAAGAAGCTGCGTGCAGAGGCGCCACGCCGGCTGGGCACAGGGTTCGACAACCCCGAAGAACGCGGCCTCTCCGAACGCTGCCTGATCATCGGCAATGCGGGTCCGCCGCTGGGCCAGTACCTGTACAACAACAATTTCCAGATCGTGCTGACCGACGACTATCTGATGTTGCTGTCGGAGATGATCCACGACGTGCGCCTTGCGAAGATCGGCGGCAAGCACCAGCCGGATGATCGCAAGCAATGGCATGGCGACAGCGTCGCGTGGTGGGATGGCGATACGCTGGTGGTCGAGACAGCCAATATCAATGAAACGCAACGCGGTGCGGGCGGCACCTTCCTGTCTAAGAACGGCAAGCTCACCGAGCGCTTCACGCGCATCAACGACAACCAGATCCTCTACGCCTTCGAGGTCGACGATCCAACGGTCTACACCTCGGTATGGCGCGGAGAGATGCCGCTGAACCGGCTGAACCAGGCGGTCTATGAATATGCCTGCCACGAAGGGAATTACGCCCTCGAGCACATTCTGTCCGGCGGCCGCGAGAACGATCGCCAGGGCCGTTCACAGACGGGCGGAGAAAGCCGCAGCGAGTAGTCCTTCGTAAGCTTCAACGACGCAGCTTGGCGTTCTCGGCCGCGAACATCGCGCGGACGCGCTCGCCGTTGGAGGGCTCTTCTTCCAGCGTCTCGGCATTCCACAGGCTGCGCTCGGTCTCGAAGAAATCGCCGCCATAAATGTGCAGTCCAGCGGTGAAGCGGCCTAGCGGATTGGTGACCGAATGGATCACATCGCGCGGCAGCGAGGCGACGTCGCCGGCGAACAGCGCGCTGGCGCCGCCTGCGTGGAGACCATTCGCCGTGCGCTTCCAGAAGATGTTGTCCTCCCTGCCCGTGTAGATGCCGATCAGCGCCCACATCAGATGGTTGTGCGGCGACAGCGTCATGTTCGGCGCCCATTTCGCCGCGAAGATGGTAAGCTGCGGCGAAGCGATGAGAATGTCCAAGCCGGCCTCGCTCGGTTCGCCCATCGCAGCAAGGACGCCGGCGTGATCAGACACGGCGCGGGCGAGGTGTTCATGGATGGCGGCTTGGCTGTCGCTCTCGGTGAGCGAAGCGGAGCAGTCGGCGACGAAGCGGTCACGGTCAAAGGACATGCGCGGTTTGTAGGTCACTGCGGCTGGTGGTGGAAGTCCTGCCGCCGAGCGCGCGCTCGCCGTCGGACCGGCTGATGCCGTCTGGGACGCTGTGGTTCCAGCATTAAGGGACGGCGTCGCGTCGCTTGTCCCCACCCCTGAAAAGGCGGAGGTCAGGTGGGGTCTAGTGCGTGCGCGGGATCGGTGAGATCGGACCGCTGACGCGTTGCACTGCACAGTGGCCGGTGGTTTGCAAACGCCCGCAGTTAGAACGCGGCGCGCAACCAGCTGGCGTGCGCCGCGTTTGTCTTGGGAGCCGTGGGACACGAAAATCAGGAGGCACATTTGGCCAAGCAAGAGATCAATCACAGCGAGCGTCATCCGCTGCATGACGAAGTGTTCGGCAAGGGTCCCAAGGGCGGTTACAATGATACGCCGCCGGGCGCGATTGGCGAGAACGTCAACTACATCGGCATCGCTGTGCAGCCGGAAGGGAACCAGCCAATGCGCAATCTCGGCGACAGCGATCAGGGCGATCGTCAGCCGCTGGGCGGACGCCGACGCTAGCCAGACACAGGCTTGGCGTTCACTGCGATTGCCAGGAACACCGATGGCGGCAAATGTCAGCAGGAAGCGAAAGAGGGGCGTCAGGGCAGCGAGGTCAGAATGGCCAGAACCCGCAACAGAAGCGTCCGGATGATCAACGCCAGGGTCAGGACAAGCCGCAGCAACGCTGATCGGACGACAATCTGATCACTGGCGTGACGATGCCGGAGATCACATGGAAGCCCCGGATCGCAAGATCCGGGGCTTTCGCTTTTGGGAGCACTGCGTTGCGCGGCGGCGGCGAGGCTATATAAGCCGGGCACATTCATCGCCGGGGCCGCCATGTATCGCGTTCATTGTCTTCTGCCGCGTCTCGACGCCGAGCGGCTTTCTGACGTGCTTTCCGGGATGGACCCCTCGCCTGCTTCGGCGGTGTCGGTTGAGGAAGCATCAAAGGTTTCGTGGAGCCTGGATGCCTTCTGCATCGAGGAAGGCCAGGCCAACGAAGCCGCCGCCATCATCGAGCGCGAGTTTCCTGGCGCGCGGGCGGCGGTCGAGAAGCTGGACGACAAGGATTGGGTAGCGGTGTCGCTGGCTGGATTGCCCGCGGTACACGCCGGGCCGTTTGTGGTGGCAGGCTGGCATGAGCTGGCGCATCTCGAGGGCGGCAAGATCCCGGTGTGGATCGAGGCGGGGCCGGCGTTCGGCACCGGGCATCACGGAACAACCAAGGGTTGCCTGCAATCGCTCTCGGCCGAGATCCGGCGCAAGCGTCCGCAACGCGTTCTGGATATCGGCACAGGATCGGGCGTGCTCGCTCTGGCCGCGGTGAAGACAGGGACGGAGTTCGCGCTCGGTACGGACATCGACAAGGAGTCGATTCGCATCGCGCACGAGAACCGCAAGAATAATCGCGCGGGGCGAAAGCTGAAGCTGATGCATGTGCGCGGCTCGGGGCATGCCGCGATTCGGACGCGGGCGCCGTACGATCTCGTATTGGCGAACATTCTCGCGCGGCCACTGGTCGGTCTGGCGCCGGAGATCGCGAAGCTGGTGAAGCCGGGCGGGCGGGTGATCCTGTCGGGCCTGCTGACGCATCAGGAGCCGCAGGTGCGGGCGGCGTATTCCGGTCGCGGGCTCACACTGGTCAATCGCCGGCGGCTGAACGGCTGGTCGACGCTGACTTACAAGCGGGCGGGCTGATCTCTGTCGTTTCACTGCTCATCCCGACGAACGGGGATGGGTTCAAGAGTTGCCCCCTAGGTTCCCCGTCTTCGCTGCGCTGCACCGGGAATGACAGTGAGCGAGAGGCGG
>CANJXY010000251.1 GCA_947478925.1 Hyphomonadaceae bacterium
ATGAAGATCAATCCGCGGGCCGGCGCGGTCGCGGGCTCGCCCGGCGCCACATAAGGCCGACCGCGTCGCAACAGCCGGTGCCGATTGCTGATACTGAGCTGATCGGGACTATCAGGGCTCAGGCTGTCGCGTGGAAAAGCGCGGCGAATGTGAGCGCCATACGGACAGCGCAACCCTTGCGGGTCTTCTGCGCCAAACATGAAATCGTTCGATCCCGCCTTTACCCCTCCCGCTTCCGACGGATGCCTGACGAGCGGCGAGCCGTCATGCCAGCGACCCACCATCTTCGCCTCGACCCAGGCCCGGTTGACGTGCACACCGGGTACCATGGATCGCAGCATGGTTGCCGCCCGCTCCGCTTGTGCATGGAAGCCTGCCACATCCTGCTCAAGCTGGCGGATAACCAGGAAGGATCCGTTGCGGCCAAAGTCGCGCGGCGCCTCCTCGTCCTTGATCTTGAAGTCCGGAAAGCGGCCCGGCTGATATGCTATCAGGTTCGGCAGAATGTTGCGGTCATACTCGGCAGCAACGACCGGCGTTGGCGGCGTATCCCCGCGATTGTCCGGATAGCCGAGCACAAATTCGCCAGGCTCCACCACATGCATGGCGTCCCCCGGACCTCGAACCGGGCGCGTGCCCCGAATGATGGGCTGGGAGAGACCGTCCCTGAACCCGAACGGCTCATAGTCGATCTCGCTATGTCCTGTGGCGCGATCCTTCATCCGGATGGAGGGCAACACGGAGAAACCCAAATCGTCCGCAAGCTGCTTTCGCAGGTGCGCTGCGTGCGTCTTGAGCACTGCGTCATTCGCCGCGTAAAGCATAAGCACGAGGTGAGGCATGCCGCCCTCCCTGGCCCACGGCCAACTGGCCGGCGCGCTCTCACCCAGGTCGCCGAGCATACGTGCGCGTTCGGCGCTGCTCATCCCCCGGATGAAAGCATCGGGGAAGGAATCCAGCGTGGTCCCATCGGCCTTCCCGCCATCACGCCACGCCAGATCGCCCAGCCCGCAGCGGCGCATGCCTTCTGCCGACAGGGCGAGCGTCAGCGCGCAGTCATGGGGCGGGGCTTGCCCAAACGCGATGCGCCAGGCAGAGGCGTTGCCGGTCTCATCGGCGCCAAGAAGGCTCAAAAGCCAGGTTGGCCAGACGGCATTGTCATCCGGTATGCGAAGGGGAATGATTTCTCCTGAGAGCAGCTTTGGCATTCCGCTGAAGACGAGCGTCTGGATCTCTTCGTGTTCCATCGCGTAACGCGGCCGGGGACGCGAGCCGAAGAGATCGAGCCAGGCCTGCGCCTCGCTCTCGGTGCGCGCCTTCGCAAGACCGTCACAGATCAATCCGTTGTTGCGCATCTGGTCCGTCGTGAGCTTCGGAAAACGCGAATACCAGAACCGCGACTCGCGCTGTTGCCGGCGGACCCAGCGCTTGAATCGCGCACCATCGGACGCGCCTCCATTGATGAGAAACCTTGTCTCGGGGAAGCCGACGCCATTGCTCCAGACTGCCGACTGGCCGAGATGCGCCTTGGTAATGAAGTCCTCGAGATAGCTCTCCCAGCTGCCATCATAGTTGGACAGGAAGACGAGCTTGTCCGTCTTGGGAAGGCGGAACCAACGCGCGAAATGGATCGTGCCGATGTCGAGGACGAAGCCAGGGCGAAACCGATGCTCGACAAGTTTTCGGATTCCGAAGAAGGCAAGCCCGAGCGTGAACCGGCGCAGCCAGCGAGGATTGGTCTTGAGCGGCGTCACCGCGATCAGATGGTTCTGGACGTAGCCGGCTGGATTTTCGCGCTTGAGCAGAGCGTCGACATGATCATGTGGCGGATCGTCGTCTTGAGGCAGTCCCGTGATCTCACTGCGACGCAGCATGAACAGGAAGAGACTGATGGCGACGGCGACAAGGAAAACATAGACGACGAGCCCGAAGATCAGAGATGAGGCGATCTCCGAGGTCACCCGCAAGACCAGGATGAGACGCGTTCCGAGATTGGCTGCATCCCAGGCCGGGGCGCCGATCTCGTTCTGGAACAGCGCGAAGTGCGCGACGCCGAGAACCAGCGCGAGCGCAGTGAGCGTGAGGCCGCTTTCGCTTATCCGCTGGTCGAGTGGAGTTCTGCTTGTGAGCCGAGGCTTGAACCCAATCCAGTGGGTCAATGCAAATAGAGCGAGCGAAGCCGCAGCGCCCACCGCGAGCGATAGGCCGGCCCGCAGCGACACCCCCAGGAAGCCTGCAAGATCACCCAACGTTTCCAGCCGGGAGTAGGTCCGTGAATCAAGCAGGAAATGGATGAGCAGCGTCGCGCCCAGCGTGATGAGGAGCGTACCCAGGATCTCACGGTCGGTGAGGAGCGCTCCAAGTGTCTCGCCAAGATTGCGATCCGTCCGGCGGCTGACCGCCTGATCCTGACCTGTGGCGCGACAGAGTCTCGCGCGATAACTGGACGTCCGTATCCCCTCGCGCACGGCCTCGATAGCCGGTGAGGCAAGCCCCCCGCGCGACGCGCGCGAGGCGATGTACGTATCAAGCAGCTTGCTCGCAAGGGCTGCCGTCTCGCGATCTCTTTCAATCTGCGGAATGCTGAGTTCCGGTGTGCCGGGAAAATCAAGACCGCTCGCCGTCGAAGGCCATGGGAGCACACGCCCGGATACAAGGCGCCGTGTGCAGCGCTTGAGCAGGGCGCCAAGCGCGTCATTCGTCGCAACGCCCGTCGCCAGGGTAAAGACGCGCATGAGGTGGACGCCTGCTCCGGCTACCAGAGCATCAATTGCGCTATCGGTCTCCCCATCTGCTGTCAGCTCGACCAGCACATAGGTTGGCGTGATCGTCCGGCCACTGGCGTCAACATCGCCCGCGATCGCCGAGATATGGGCGAAGTGAATGCGATTGGTGCTGTTCAGCGCCTCCCTGATGGCTGGCTGCGCGGGATTGCCGAGCCGCTCGATCTCCTTGTCGATCTCGCTTGCCGGGACCGGCTCGGTGACCTCGACACAGATGGTGATCATGGACTGCAGACGGTGACCCAACGTCGGTTCGAAGACGACTTTCAGATGTTGCGGGAAGGGACCGACGGTCGTGAGGCGCCCCACCCCGCCCGGAGCGCGGCGGAGTCTGGCCTGACGGAGCAGAGGTTTGAATGCCTCGAGAAGCAACGCCCGTGCGATCTGCTCGCCGACGCAGTAATGCAGAAACTCGCCACCGAACTGCAGGTCGCCGGACAGATCGCGATCAGGGTTGAACCTCTCGGGCGCGTCGACCGCGCGACCATCAAACATCGCAGACTTGGAAGCGACAAGGAGCGTAGACCCTTCGGGGAACGTGACCGATCCGACCTTCGCGGTACGCTTCACATAGCGCGGCAGACCGGGATCGATTGGCGGGGCAAAGCGCATCGCCTCGCCGAGAATTTTTCCAAGCACTGCGTCGTCGCCAGCGACCGCTGCCTTCCGCGCAGACTCAAGCCATTCGGGACGATCAAGAAGTTCATTGAGAATATTGCCGCCAGCACCGCCGCCAGTCGGAACATAGCCGACAGCCGTTCCCATCAGGATCGCGCGAATGTCGTCGTCGTCGGGCCCGGTCGCAGGGTTGGCGAGCTGCAGCCTCATCAGCCGGCCGACCAGCGTATCGTCGGACCGAGCCTGACGCGCAGCTTGCTCCTGCGCCGGATGTCCCGCAGGTGGCTGACTCTGATAGAGGGTTCGCACGCGGGTGATGGCGCCGTCGATCACATGACGGATGTGCTTTGCGCCAGCGCGCGCAAGCCGATGCGTGTCCTCGTTACCGAAATAGTCCGCGAACAGGAGCGCGCTCAGCGACATCAGCCATTGGCTGAACGCTATGGGGTCATCAATCTCCAAGCCGAAGTAGTCGGCGCATGTCTCGGCCGCCACCCGGAACAGGAGGTCCTCGACTGCATCGATCTCGCCGCCACTGCAGTCAATCAGCTCCCGGGACAGACTGGCAGCGTTGGGTGCTATCAGCCGCTCCACATCATCCTGGCGCATCACCTGCCGCATGAAGTCGAGCTGGCGCTGATAGTCCGGGCCGTCCTCCAGACCCAGCAGGAAGTTCTTCTTGCCGGTCAGCTGGACCATTTCTTCGCCGTAGGGTGCGATGAACTCGCTGCTGCGGCGCCGTACGTCGCTGACATCAGCGTAGCGCACGACCCAGCCAAACCGGCCTATCCGCCCGACCGGGCAAATGGTTCGAAGCAGCGCATGGACCGTGCGGTTGCGTGCGAGGGCCGAGACAAGGCCGCCGCCACCGCCAAGCTCGGAGAAATCAAAGGCGCCGGTCTCGACCGGACGCGCAGCCAGTTCGCGAATACGCGCGAAGTATTTTGGTGTCAGCACGTAGCCCCCCCGTCCAAACCCGTCCCCTGCGGCCAAAGCCGCCTGCGCTCTCCGTTTCCGGCACGCGAGACGCCCCGCCCCCTGAGTGAAGCGGACGCCTAATTCAAGGTTGAGCTGACTCGGCTGGCTTGCTCAATGGCTTCGGAAAAGAAAGTCCGCACGCTGGGCGCGTCGTAAGGCAACCATTCAATATAGTTGAGCGTGAACTTGGGCGTTCGAAACATCAGTGTCTGGTACGACAGCGCAGCGGCTTCAAGATCGCCCGAATGCACCAGAGCGGCGATCTCGCTCATGCGCGCATTCCAGTATGATGGCCGCAACGCAAGCGCCTTGCGGGCATAGGCAATTGCCCGCGGCTGATCCGCCAGCAACACATGCGAGATCGCGAGTTCGCCGAACACGTAGAAGGCATAGTAATCCTGAGGACTGAGACGCAGCGCAAGCTCCAGCTGGGCTATGGCCGCGCTATAATCGCCCATCAGATTGTGACACGAGCCCATCTGCGCGTAGGCCATCGCCAGGCTCGGATTGAGGTCGACCGCCTTGCGCAGATGAGCGAGCGCCTCAGCGTGTCG
>CANJXY010000252.1 GCA_947478925.1 Hyphomonadaceae bacterium
ATCCGGATCAATCGCGGCGCCAAGATGGGCTTCGTGGAGCAGGAGGTTGCAGCCAACGACCGGACGCTGCTCGATGTGGTGCTGGATGCGGATATCGAACGCGCAACCCTGATGCGCGAAGCCGAAACGTGCGAGGACCCCGACCGTATCGGCGAGATCCACATGCGGCTGGCCGACATCGACGCGTGGTCGGGCGAGGCGCGCGCAGCGGAGATTCTGGTCGGTCTCGGCTTCACACAGAACGACCTGTCGCGGGCGTGCAAGGAATTCTCGGGCGGTTGGCGCATGCGCGCAGCGCTGGGCGGCGTGCTGTTTGCGCGGCCGGAACTGCTGCTGCTCGACGAGCCGACCAACTATCTCGATCTTGAAGGTGCGGCCTGGCTCGAAGTCTATATCCGCAAGTATCCGCATACGGTGGTGATCGTCAGCCACGACCGCGACCTGCTTAACCGATCTGTGACGCACATCCTTGCGGTCGAGAACACCAAGCTGGTTCTGCAGGCGGGCGGTTATGACACCTACCTGCAACGTCGCTCGGAGCGCACGCAGCACCTCGCGGCGCAGAAGGAAAAGCAGGACGTCCAGCGCGCGCACATGCAGAGCTTCATCGATCGCTTCAAGGCCAAGGCGTCGAAAGCCGCCCAGGCGCAGAGCCGCATGAAGATGCTGGAAAAAATGACGGTGATTACGGTGCCGCTCGCCGAGCGCACCATTCCGTTCAAGTTCTACGAAGCAGAAGAGCTGCCCTCTCCGATCCTCGAGATCGAGCAGGCGGACATGGGTTATGCCTCGGGCAAACCTGTGCTGGAGCGCGTGAGCCTCCGCCTCGATTTCGATGACCGCATTGCGATTGTCGGCGCGAACGGGCAGGGCAAGACGACGCTGGTGAAATCGATCGCGCAGAAACTGCCGCTATTGCAGGGTCTGCGGCGTGCGTCAAAGAACCTGCGCGTCGGCTATTTCAGCCAGGACCAGCTGGACGAATTGCGGGCGGGCGAGAACGTGCTCGAGCACGTCAAGGACCTGATCCCCAACGCGGGACAGGCGCAGGTGCGCGCGCTGGCGGCGCAGTTCGGGTTCGGTCACGAGAAGTGCGAGACCAAGGTCGACAAGCTGTCGGGAGGCGAGAAAGTGCGTCTGCTGATGGGGCTGACGACCTACAAGAAGCCTCACATTCTGATCCTCGACGAACCGACATCGCACTTGGACATCGATAGCCGCGAGGCGCTGATCTATGCGCTCAACGACTTCAACGGCGCGGTGCTGATCATCACGCACGATACCTACCTGGCTGAAGCGACGGCGGATCGCCTCTGGCTGGTGAACAGCGGCAAAGCGAAGCCTTATGACGGTGACCTCGCCGACTACAAGGCGCTGGTGCTGGCGGCTGATCGTCCCAATGAGGATAAGCAGCACGCGATCGCGCGCGCCGAGATCGCTGCGGCATCGAGCGTCGGTTCAGCGAAGAACGACAAGCCGAAAGCGCCGAAGATGTCTTTCAAGCAGAAGCATCGCATCGAGACCGCTGAAAAGGAAGTCGAGAAGGCGCGTGCTGCACTTGAGCTTCTGGACCGTGATCTCGGTGACCCCGACACGTTCACGCACAAGGCCGATGCCGAAGCCAAGCTGAAGGGCCGCGCGAAAGTGCAGGCGCAGCTCGATGCGGCGGAATCCGAATGGCTCGCGGCCCTCGAGGCGGCTGAGGTGAAGGGCTAGCGGCTAGACGTTCCCGCCGCCGCCGCTGCCAGCGCCACCGCCGCCGCCGCCGCCCTTGCCCTGCGTGCGACGCATCATCTGATTGCCGCCGCCGCCGAAAGCCTTGCCGCCGCCCTTGAGCTGGTTGGGGTCGAAGCCGGGTTTCTTGAGGCCGCCAGGTGCGCCGCTCTTGGCGGCTTTGGCGCTCTGGAGCTTTTCGAGCGCCTGCTTGGCGATATCGCTCTGGCTCTTGGGGCCGTCTGCAGCCTTTTTGGCCGGTTTCTTCGGATCGCTCGCCTTGGCCATGTCCGGCTCCTTACCTGGCGGGCGTGTAAACCGCCCGTTGCTTCAATGTAGGCCGCTCGATCTCCAGACGCGAGGGGGAGACCCCAGCTTCCTTCATCCGAGACTCAATCCAGATGAGGATATGCTCGAAGGTGGGCTTCTCAAGACCCGGCACATCGTTGAGCACAGTATGGTCCAGCCCGGCGAGGATGCTCCTCAGCAGACCTTCCAGCGCGCCAAGATCCATTACCCAGCCGTCTTCGTCCGGGCGGATGGATGCGACGCTGGCAGTCACGACAAAGCTGTGGCCGTGGACGCGGCGATAGTGCTGCGCGCCGGCTTCGGCCTCGATGTAGTGGCTGGCCTCAAAGCTGGCCGTTGCGCTGATCTCGAACATGACCGGAACTCAGACTTCCAGCGTCCACCAGGGGAAGCCGGACAGGGATGGGCCCATCCGCGCCATGCGGCAGGCCACGGCTGCGACGCCGGGATATACGTCGGGCTTGTCGGTTTGCACAACCGCTCCCAGCACGCCGGGCTGACGCAGGCACAGATCGAGAATTTCCCCGCAAAGGGTCTCGTGCAGGTTGAAATGGCGGGCCGCGACGAACCGGAGGACGCCCTCGCGCACGAAATCATAGTCCTGAACGCCCTCGATGCTGTCCTGTCCTGGCGGGGGCTTGAGCATAAGGACGACGGAGACCAGAAGGGCCTGGCGTGCGGCCTGCTCGAATGCGTGAATGCCAATAGAGGCGAGTGTTTCAATCCGGCTGAGGCGGACGAGGTAGAAATCGGGGTGTGTCATCCGTTTCCCTTGGCAGGGCGCGCATCGAACATCACATCGCGCGCGCTCGCGGCGAGACGTTGGCCGTTGTCGACGTGCAGGATCTGCGCGGTGAGGGCAGTGTTGCCGAGGAGGAATTCAGCGGTTGAGGTCATGTCGTCGAGATTGATCGGCCGGCCCATCGGATTGCGACTGGCGACAGCTTCGAACTCGGCCTGGCTCTGGTCGAAGGAGGGGAGCAGCAGACCCGGCGCGATGGCGTTGACGCGGACGGTCGGTGCGAAGGCGCGGGCCATCATGTCGGTTACGGCAAGAAGGCCGGCCTTCGAGAGCGTGTAGGAGAAGAAGTCCGGGTTCAAATTCCAGAGCTTCTGGTCGAGCATATTGATGATGCAGTTGTCGCGCGCCGGATCTGCTTGCGCGAAGAAGCGTTCAGAGAGCAGGGCGGGCGCGCGCAGGTTCACGGCGAGCGCAAGGTCGAGCACGTCGAGCTTGATGGCGCTAGGCGCGTCATAGTCGAAAACCGATGCCGAATTGATGAGGCCGCTGATGGGGCCGCCGGCGAGTCGCGCCGCCTGATCGATGAGCGCGTATGCGGCGGAATGATCGGAGAGATCAGCGTGGATCGACCATGTGTCTGGATTTTTCGCACGTAGCGTTTCGCAGAGCTGATCTGCTTCGGCGGCGTTGCTGTTGGCGTGGATGATGATGGCGTGGCCCGAAGCCGACAGGTGTTCGACAAGGCGCCGTCCGGCGCGTTTGGCGCCGCCTGTCACGAGAATGCGCTTCCGGCTCGAGGTCATGCCCCGGTCTTGGCGCTTGGTCGGCGCGCTGGTCAAGCCCAGGCGCGGGCGGAGCGTGGTTTCGGGGGGGGATTCTGCTGAAGCGAGAAGGGTGAGGTGGGGAGCAGCTCTGTGTTCGGGACGATACGGCAGGTGGGGGAACCTGCTTGGGGGGCATTCGCATCATCGACCGAGGGGGCTTGAGAAGCTCCCCACCTCTCCACCCTTCTACAGGCGCAAAAGGGTGCAATTGTGTGGCCGTGGGTGGGCGAAATCAGCCCGACCCGCCGCCCCCCGGGCCGCGCCAGCCACCGCGAGTTTCGGGCGGGCCTGAGGCGCAGGCGGCAGCGCTACCAAGCCTCAGAACCGAAATGATTGCCCGCGTGCGCTTCATATGACCCTCCACGCGTCATGAGCGGCAGGTGACGGGCGAGCCGTTTCCGACATGCGCCGGATCGGTCACGAAATGTCGCCCACTCAAGGCAAGTTGGAGGAGGTCTGGTTTGCCGCGGCTTCGACCGACAGCCGTTTGCCTTTGCGCCAGTCAGAAGGCATTACGAACTCGCCTGCCCAGATACCGACCTTTGCCGCCTGCGCGGCTTCCTCGGCGGGGATGAACTCCTTCGAGTAGGCGCGGTAGGCGACGGCATGACCGTTCGTCACCAGCCAGTTCTGCACGCTTGTCCCCCGCACCGAGCATTTGCCCAGCGTGCGGTTATAGCGGTCGTGACCTTCCGAAACGCAGGTGACCGGATTGCGGTTGATCCACTGGTCCAGCGCGTTGGCAGCTGCGGCCCCGCAGCGATAGAGATCGCCGCTGGCATCCAGACATTTCTGTTTCGACTCCGGCGCATCGACACCGACAAGACGGAAGCGCTGGGAATGAATGTCCAACGTATCGGCATCGATGACAGAGGCGGTGCCGGTGACGGCTTCGCCTGATGCGACGGGCTCTGCGGAAGGCGGCCGGTCCGCCTCGGCCACCGGGTCCGAAGGGGCGTCGGCCCGGGGCGCCTCGGCAATCACCGACCCCGAGGATGCAGAACCGGTCGGCATCGGGAAGCCGATTTCGTCGCCCCAGTAGTACCAGGCGGCCGCCACGGCCGCGAGAACGGCGCTGACAAGGATGGAGGTCGAGCCCGAACGCCCGCGCGAGCGCCGGGGATAGGAGCGGGATTGTGTGCGTTTTGCCATGCGGCGGAGGGTGGCGGCCGCTGGTTACCGAATGGTTGATTCGGGGCGACGGTTCGCACTTGCGCCGGGGGAATATGGAGTGTCATTTGCGCCCGGTTTCAGGAGCCAAGCCCATGACCGGAGTTGCAGTGGTCGGCGCCCAGTGGGGCGACGAGGGGAAGGGCAAGAT
>CANJXY010000253.1 GCA_947478925.1 Hyphomonadaceae bacterium
GTCCGCCTGCGATGCACATTGAGATGGTCCTTGTCCGGTTCCAATGCGTGCAACCTTGCTGGCCAAACTTGCGGGCGTTTGCCGAAGTGTGTCTGTCTGTGTGACGAAACGTGACAAACGACGAAAAAGGGCTTGTTTCGGGCGGTTTATGGCGCGGAAAGAAAATTTGTCGCAGCGGGCAGAAGCGGCGAGGCCGACTTAGACGGCAAGGCTGTGCGTGCCTGGCTTTGGCGCGAATCCCGGGTCGAAACAGGCAGCCACGTTGCGAACGTAAGGCTTGCCGCGCGCCGACACAGTGAGCTTGCCGCCCTTAAGGCCTACAATGCCTGCCCGGATCAACGGCGCGAGTTTTGGATAGGCCGCGGCCTTCGTGCCTGCGTCGAGATTGACCTCGAAATCGCAGAGGACGCGCTCGATCAGGCGTCCAGTTGAAATCTCTTCTCGCGACGGCGTTAGTCCACGGACAACGGGCGAGGTTTCGCGCGCGAGAACGGCGCGATAGTCAGCGGTATCGGACGTGTTCTGATAGAACAGGTCAGGCAAGGAGGAAATCGCCGAGGCGCCGAGACCGATCAACGCGTCGCTGGCGTCATCCGTATAGCCCTGAAAGTTGCGGTGAAGCTTACCCTGGCGCTCGGCCGTGGAGAGTGAGTCGCCCGGCGCGGCAAAATGGTCAAAGCCGATCGGGATATAGCCAGCGGAGGTCAGGGTGCGAGCGGCGACTTCGGCCTGACGGAACCGAGCTTCGCCAGCCGGCAGATCGACTGCCGAAAAGGCCTTCTGATGCTTCTTCATCCACGGCACATGCGCGTAACCGAAGACCGCAATCCGATCGACGTCCTGAGTCGAGGCGAAGAGGGCGGTCTCAGCAACATGCCCCATCGTTTGGCCCGGCAGGCCATACATCATGTCGATGTTGATGCCTTCGACCCCGGCTCTGCGCAGCATGCGGATCGCTGTTTCGATGTCCGCTCGCGGCTGCATGCGGTTGATGCGCCGCTGCACGTCGGCGTCGAGCACCTGAACGCCTAGGCTGGCGCGCGTGAGGCCGGCGTTCGCAAACGCCTGAACCAGATCCTCTGAGATGCCGCGCGGGTCCAGCTCCACGGCGATATCGGCAAGAGCCGAAACATCGAAATGCAAGCGAAGCGTTGCGAACAGATCGTCCACCTGGCGTGGCAAGAGGATATCCGGCGAGCCTCCGCCGAAATGAATTCGCGTCACATGAGCGCCAGCAGGAAGATCACGTGCGACCAGTGCGATTTCCGACTTCAAGGCTTCGACGTAGGTGTCGACCGGGTCTGCGATCGTCGGGACACTGGTGTGGCATCCGCAATACCAGCAGAGCTTCTGACAGAACGGGATGTGCAAGTAGAGTGAAATGGCGGCGCCGGTGCGAAGGCGTGCGCGTGCCGCCCGTGCCGTCTCACCATCAGTCTCGGCCGAGAAGCGATTGGCCGGGGGGTAGCTCGTGTAGCGGGGCAGTTGCTCGGACGCGAACTCGGGCAGGTAGTCCCAGACATCTTCTGCGTTGCGGGCGCGGTAGGCGAGTTCGGTCATTGGCGCACCTTGGCGCCGGCGCGCTGCAGGTTGCGCTTGATGATGAGGCTGGCGATGGAAAGGCCTATCGCAACGAGGCCAGCGAAAGCGAGCGCGCAACCGGCGCAATGTACATGTGAGCCGAATAGCGCACCTCCGGGCGGCGCTTTGCCGCACCACGCACTGGCCATGTCCATCTCGATGCCTGACTTGCAGGAACGGATGAAGACGCCTGTGAGAGTGGCTGTAACGCCGGACAGGAACACAGCCATTTGTTTCACAGACGTCTCCACCTAACGGTCGCTGCGGATTGGGGGACGGGGCGACCGCGGATCATGTGTACGCCGTCCTGTCTTCCCCTCTTTGCGTTGGATCAAGCAGCGCGCGTCGCGACCATGTCAAAGCCCCCTCGCTGCGCCTCCGCAAGGGAGAGCGCACCGCTTGAGAGGACAGGTTCATGGCGGCCGCATTTTCACGTGAGCGAGTCGATGGCAGCGCGGTAGCTGTCGGGATGGTGATGCTCATTGTGCTGGTCCTGGCGCTGGCTGGAGCAGCGAACGCGGTCGATCCAGCATTCCGGACCCACTCCTTCATGTTCGCCATCGCCGCCACGCTGGGACTTGGCGGTCTTCTTACCTGGCACGAACTGTCCGAGCGCCAACCGCGCTTCGATCGCACCTATTACGAGGAGGGCATCGTCAAGGCCGGCATCGCTGCTACGATGTTCTGGGGCATCGCTGGTTTCGTGGTCGGTCTGATCATTGCGCTACAGCTGACCTTCCCGAACCTCTTCTATTTTCCTGAACTCGGCTGGACCAATTTCGGACGTCTGCGTCCGCTGCACACTTCGGCGGTGATCTTCGCGTTCGGCGGCAATGCTCTTATTGCGACCTCCTTCTACGTCGTTCAGCGCACCTGCCGTACGCGCCTCGTCGGCGGCATCTGGCCGTGGTTTGTGTTCTGGGGCTACAACCTCTTCATCGTGATCGCCGCCACGGGCTACCTGATGGGCGTCACGCAATCCAAGGAATATGCCGAACCGGAATGGTATGCCGACATCTGGCTCACCATCGTCTGGGTCACCTATCTGGCTGTATTCGTCGGCACGATACTCCGCCGCAAGGAACCACACATCTACGTGGCGAACTGGTTCTATCTCGCCTTTATCGTGACGATCGCGCTGCTGCACCTCGTCAACAATCTCTCGATCCCGGTCAGCTTTGCCGGCTCGAAGTCGATCTCTGTGTTCAGCGGCGTGCAGAGCGCGCTGATCCAGTGGTGGTACGGCCACAACGCGGTCGGCTTCTTCCTGACCGCTGGCTTCCTTGCCATCATGTACTACTTCATTCCTAAGCGCATCGACCGCCCGGTCTGGTCCTATCGCCTGTCAATCGTCCACTTCTGGTCACTGATTTTCATCTACATCTGGGCGGGCCCGCACCATCTCCACTACACGGCGCTGCCGCAGTGGGCGCAGACCCTCGGCATGACGTTCTCGATCATGCTCTGGATGCCGAGCTGGGGCGGCATGATCAACGGCCTGATGACGCTGTCGGGCGCTTGGGACAAGCTGCGCACGGATCCAGTCGTCCGCATGCTGGTGGTTTCGGTCGCCTTCTACGGCATGGCGACCTTTGAAGGTCCGGTGATGTCGGTGCGCGAGGTAAACGCTCTCTCGCACTACACCGACTGGGGTATCGGTCACGTTCACTCCGGCGCGCTTGGTTGGGTTGGCTTCGTTACCTTCGGTGCGCTCTACTGCATGACGCAGTGGGTATGGAAGCGCAACCGTCTCTATTCCAACGCGCTGGTTGAATGGCACTTCTGGATCGCGACCATCGGCATCGTGCTCTACATCACCTCGATGTGGGTGTCTGGCATCATGGAAGGCCTGATGTGGCGTGCCTACAACCAGTTCGGCTTTCTCGAATACTCATTCATCGAAACCGTCAGCGCGAAGCACATTTCCTACATCATCCGCGCTCTGGGCGGTGGGCTCTATCTCACCGGCGCGCTGATCATGGTCTACAACCTCGTGCGTACGGCGCGCGGCGACGTTCCCGCTGAAGAGCGGCGGAAGTTGCGCGCCTCGCCCGCCGTTCAACCTGCCGAGTAGGAGGCACGCATGGCGACGCGCCAGAGCAAGCTGTTCAACAAGCACAAGCTTTTCGAGAAGCATACCTTCATCCTGCTGATAGGCATCCTGGTGGTCGTCGCCATCGGCGGCCTGATCGAGATCGTGCCGCTGTTCTATCTCAAGAACACGATCGAGAAGGTCGAAGGAATGCGGCCCTATACGCCACTCGAACTCGCCGGGCAGAACATCTACGTCCGCGAGGGCTGCAACGTCTGCCATTCGCAGATGATCCGCCCGCTGCGCGACGAGGTCGAGCGCTATGGTCACTATTCACTCGCCGCCGAGAGTATGTACGACCATCCGTTCCAGTGGGGTTCCAAGCGCACCGGCCCCGATCTCGCGCGCGTCGGTGGCAAGTATTCCGATGACTGGCACAAGGATCACCTGATCAATCCGCGTGCACTCGTGCCGGAATCGATAATGCCTCCCTACGCCTTCCTGGCCGGGCGGCCCGTGGATCTGTCCACGATCCAGGACCAGATGCGCACGCTCCAATTCGAAGGCGTGCCCTATACCACCCCGATGATCGACAGCGCTCTGGATGACGCGGCTGCGCAAGCGGGCGGCGACTACGACATCGACGCCATGCGCAAGCCCTATGATGTGATTGCGGGCCGGGCGGGCAGCGTACCGGTTCGCAACTTCGATGGCGAGACCGGCGAGCCAACCGAACTGGATGCGCTGATTGCCTATCTGCAGATGCTCGGCACGCTGGTCGACTTCAAGACCTACGAAGCCGACGATCTCTCGAACCAGAGGTAGCGCACATGACGTACGAAGGATGGTCTTCATTCGCGCAGACCTGGGGCACTCTGTACTTCACCGCGATCTTCATCTGCGCGCTAGTCTACGCCCTCTGGCCACGCAACGGACAGGGCTTCCGCCGCGCTGCACAACTCCCCATCACCGAAAAGGACAACGGCGATGACCGACCACTCGCCTGAAATCGACCCGCACTCCAAGGTCGAGACGACCGGCCACGAATGGGACGGCATCAAGGAGCTGAACAACCCGCTGCCGCGGTGGTGGCTGTTCATCTTCTGGGGATCGATCGTGTTCGCCGTCGTCTACTGGGTGCTGATGCCGGCCTGGCCCGCGCCTCCCGGCATGCAGGGCAACACACGTGGAATATGGGGACAGTCGGACCGTGCAACTGTCGCGGCGGACGTTTCCGAAACCGCAAAGCAGCGCACCGCTCTTGCTAGCCGCCTGTCGGCGGTGGA
>CANJXY010000254.1 GCA_947478925.1 Hyphomonadaceae bacterium
ATCTGACTTTCGACTGAACCAAAGAACCCCGCAAGATCAAACGCGACCGAGCGGTAGGTCTCGTCAGTGAGATTGTCGACGAAGAGCGAAACACTCACCTGGTCGCCGGGGAAGGTGTACGTTGTCCGGGCATTTGCAATCGTGTAGGCGGGCTCACGCAGCACGTCAGAGTTGGTCAAGCCCAGAAATTGCTCGCTGACATAGTTGGCGTTGGCCTGGACCGCGAGAAGGCCGCCCAAAAAATCCCACTCATAACGGGCCAGAGCGGTCAGATTCCATTCCGGGGCGTAGGTCATCTGGCGATCGAGTGTGAGCGAGCCGACTGGCACGTCATAGACGACCTGATCGAGATATGACGCCCCGAACACCAGATCCAGACCATCGATCGGGGAGGAGAAGAGCTCAGCATCAACGCCCTGCAGCTTCGCGTCCCGGTTCGTGATGTATTGCGTGCTGATGCCCGAGAAATTGAACGCCTGGAAATCCTTGTAGTCGTAGTAGAATGCCGCCAGGTGGAGGCGCGCGAGCCCGTCAAACAACTTTGTTTTCAGGCCGAGTTCGTACGCGTTCAGCGTCTCCGGCGCATATCGCATTGCGGCATCTGCTGTTGGGGCGGGATCGAATGTTATTGGGTCGATGAAGATGGCGGCGCCAGACGGGTCAAGCGGAGCGTTGAAACCACCGCCTTTCACGCCGCGGTTGTAACTTGCGTAGACGAGAACATCGTCCATCGGCTTCCAATCCAGCTCGGCACGCACCGCATAGAGGTCATCGGCCAGGCGGCCGTTGAAGCGCAGCAGATCGGGGCTTGACCCAAAAGCTACTGGCGTTCCGCCGACAACGTCCTTGAACTGGCTGAGATAGTTCTGCGCCTTGCGCTCCTTCACATACCGTGCGCCGAGGATCGCGCTAACCTGGTCTGACAGGTCGAATTCCAGCTGGCCGAATACAGACGTGCTTTCAGTCAGCACGTCATAGACCGCATCCTGAACATCAACACCGAAACCAAGATCGTGAATACGACCGCTCTGGGTGTAGTTGCCGTCGACTTTGAGATAGTAGGCGCCCGTCACCCATCGGAAGCCATCGCTCCCTCCGTTGAAGCGGATTTCCTCGGAAAGCTGATCGGAATCTACCAGAGCATAGTAGTGAAAAAACTCGCCCGGCTGCATGTCCGAATCTTCGACGAGATCCACCTCGACGTGGCTGAAGTCCGAGATCGAAGTAAGGGTGGACCACCCCAGATCCCATGTCAGCGTACCAGATATGCCATTTGATTTGGCGATGTTGTGGCTCGGAGCATCGAGCGACACCGTGAGCGGATCGAGATCGGGCTCGGCAAAACCGAAGTTGTCCGTGAGGCCCGGTGCAAACTGCCCCGTGCCGCCAAAGCCGGTTGGACGCGCTGCCGCCCAGACATAAGGTTGTCCGATTACGTTACGTTTCGATCCACGTATGTTGAGCAGAAAGCTGACATCGTCTGTCGGCTCGAAGAGCACCTGGGCTCGGCCGCCATACTCATCGCCGTCCCAAAGATCTGGACCGATGCGGTTCTCTGCGATTGCATCCATCCAATGTCCGGCCAGCGATACGCGGGCTGAAACATTATCTGTTATCGGCGTGTTGATTGCGCCCTCTATCTTGCGGTCGTTGAACCGACCGTACGATGCCTGCACATAACCTTCAGAAGTCTGCGTCGGCTTTTGCGTGATGAAATGGACCACGCCCCCTGTAGCGTTGCGGCCAAACAGCGTGCCCTGCGGTCCTCTCAGAACCTCCACGCGATCAAGGTCAAAGAGGAGGAATTGCGCAGCGCCTTGGCTGGCCTGGTAGACTTCGTCCACATAGAGCGCCACAGGCGCTTCCTGGCTTGCGCCGTAGTCGCTTTGAGAAAGGCCGCGAAGAGAGAAGCTCGATGTGAAGCCACTGTTGCTCTTGGGATTGCGAAGGCCAGGCGTAATCATCGTCAGGTCGGTTGAATCCCTGACGCCCAGAGATTCAAGCTGCTCGCCTGTGAATGCCGTGACAGCGATGCCTACCTCGTCGATGTTCTGCTCATACTTCTGAGCCGTGATGACGATCGTATCCGTAACGCTATCGCCGCGATCTACCTCCTGTGCCGTTGCGGTGCCCGCAAGGCCGGCCCCGACGATAAGCGCCATCGTGGACGCAAATGCCATTTTCATCGACTCACTCCCCGTTTTCGGCGCCCGGGCGGGTTGGGCGCGTCTTTGTGACTGCAAGGGCGCCATTTCTTCCCAAGCCTGGATCAATTTTAGGCCGAAGGACAAAAAAAGCAAGCGTCCCGCAAAAGGCATCACGGGGTGAGCGAAATCACGGACGCGGATATCCAAGGCTCGCCTGCCACGCGCATACGAAGAGGATTCGAAAGGGGGGTGGGGTAGCCGAAAGGGCTCAACGATCCTCGGGGGCAAGTATCCACGAGGCGAGCGTCACCTTGAGTTCGCTTTCAAGGGCGCGCATTTCCGGGCTGTTCGGGTCGTCCCACGTCAGTTGGATCGAGAAGCCGTCGAGCATCATCCGGGTAATCTGCGCGATATGCTTGCGGCGATCTTCCGTCACCTCGGGAATAATCAAAGCAAGTTCGCTGGCCAGCTCGAGATCATACTGCAGGTTCTGCTTCTTCAGGATTTCCGCAAGTTGGGGACGCTGATCTGCAAATGAGATCAGCATGCGCCAGAGGCTGGTAGACTTGCTCTTTGTAACGGCTAGACCGGCGTCAAGGATAGCGGCGATCCGACCCTGGCGGGACGTCGTCTGCTTGGCAGCGCGATGCAGCGAGTCTGTGTACGCGAGCAATTCCTGGTCGAAGATCGCGACCAGCAGGTCTTCCTTGGTTGGAAAATAGTACTGCAGATTGCCGTGCGTAATGCCAAGCTGAACAGCTATATCACGCAGCACAAGACTGGTGATGCCGCTGGTCATCAGCACTTCTTTGGCCGTGTCGATAATCTGTTGCCGCCGCTCCCGGCCTTTTTTGCGCGCCGGCAGAGTTGGTGAGGCGGCTGTTGGCGAATCGTCCAAGTTTCTCAATCCCATTGTCGTGGAGTGCGCACGAGCGCCCCATGCATCTCATACCAGAAGCGCCATGTTGTTGCATGACGGCGAACCAGCCGGCAACGCAACTTGACTAAACATAGGCCGACGGCCTAACAACGTCCAGAAGCAGTCCACAAATAGGGATGGCGTCATGGATCTGGAGACAAAACACGCATCGCGTAACCCGGCCGACGCGAAACTCGTTGTTTGTGCCGCTCTCGCTGCATCCACGATTGGTGCGCTGTTTTACAATGCCCTGCCGCTTTACCTTGGCACGGCGGGCGAGTCGAAAAGCCTTACCAGCGAGCAGATCGGTCTCATCGGGACTGCCTTTTTCTTTGGCTTCAACATTGCCGGCTTTAGCGCGTTCGCTTGGGTAAGGCGTGTCCACTGGCGGACCGTATCGCTTAGCCTTCTGCCGATTGCTCTCGCGGCGCTTTACTGGAGCGACCAGACGTCCAGCTATCCACTGTTTCTGATTGCGACCACGATCGGCGGCGCGGCTTATGGTGGCCTCTATTGCATAGCTGGCGTCGCCATTGGGGACACCACAACGCCCGAGCGTTGGTACGGGATAAAGACCGCCACTGAATCCATCGCCGGCATGATCCTGCTGACCGTCCTGACATCCACTTTCCTGCCATCGAACAGCTTTTCCGAGACGGCCGTCGGAATGGGCGTTGCAACGCTATTGCTCGCGCCCTTGCTCTTTTTTCTGCCGCGCGCATGGCAGAAAGCTGAAGCCGTTGGTGCAACACCGGACGCTGCCAGACCGGCGGCAAGCATTCCCGGTGTCGCCTGTGCATTGCTGGTTGTACTCGTCTTCTACGCAGGCAATTCCGGGATCTGGGCCTTTGCTGAACGCATCGGCGCTAATTCGGATTTCGATCCCGCTGCCGTTGGCGGCCTGCTTGGCCTCACGCTCCTGTTCGGTATCGGCGGCTCGCTGGTCGTCGCCGCAATCGGGCACCGCTTTGGGACAGCGCTGCCCTTCGCGATTTCTGCAGGACTGGTGATCGCCGCCCTGATCTGTCTCAGCATACCGAAGGACTTCAACGCTTACGCCCTTGGCATGTGTCTCTACATGATCGGCTGGTCGGCGGGCGTGCCTCTAGCGCTGGCGGAAGTAGCGCGGCTTGATGGAGATGGCCGCTATGTCGCGCTCGGAGCGCCGGCCCTCGGGATCGGCTCAATGATCGGTCCCGGCGTCGCGGGCATGCTTTACCATGACGGCTCGCCGATTGCCGTGCTGATCTTCTCGTTCGCTGCAATGCTTGTGGCGATTGCCCTGTTCATCGCCGCAGGACGTCTCGGCGGGCGGGCGACATCAGGGCCCGTCGTCGCGCCGGTCTCAGTCGAAGCCAACTAGGAGTTCGCGCGATGACGTCCTCCGCGCTGAGACAGCTCGAAGCCAGCATCCACGCCGACTATCGTGCTCGCACACCCGCTTCAGCCACACTGTTTCACCGTGCGGCGTCTGTCCTGCCGGGAGGCGTCTCAGGTAATCTGCGGTACTTCAAGCCGCACCCACTTTACATGCGCAGCGGCGCGGGCGCCATCAGCGAAGACATCGACACAAACGACTATGTCGATTGCTTTCTGTGCAACGGCCCGCTCCTGCTGGGTCACCGTCCACCCGAGCTCGCAACTGCACTCGCTGCTGCAGATAAAGTCGGCTCGCTCGTCCTCAACCCTGCCGTACTTGTAGAGTGTGCCGAGCGTCTCTGTGCTCTGGTTCCTTGCGCAGAGCGCGTGCGCTTTCTCAACAGCG
>CANJXY010000255.1 GCA_947478925.1 Hyphomonadaceae bacterium
ATCCCGTCGATTCTGATTGCAGGCGGCGTCGGCATCACGCCCGTGATGAGCAAGCTCCTCTGGGCCGTTGCCGAGCAGCCCGGTCGAACCATTCATCTTTACTACGGTGTCCGGAACAGCGCTGATCAAGCGTTCCGGAAAATCCTAGAACACCTGGCGGCGGCGAATTCAAACCTCCATGTGTCGGTCGTCTACGAACGTCCCTTGCCCGGGGACGTCGAAGGCCGCGATTTCCAGCATTCGGGCTACATCGACATCGGACTTCTAAGGCGTACAGCGCCAACTGGCGCACGGTGCAGGTACTATGTTTGCGGGCCGCCGCCGATGATGGCCAGCCTTGTCCCGGCACTACGGACGTCGGGCATCCCGGAAGCGGACATTAACTTCGAGGCTTTTGGGCCGGCGTCGTTGGAACCTGCGAAGCGCGGAACTCGATCAGCGCTTGCAGAGCCAATTGATGTGCGGTTTGAACGCTCGAAACGTACCCTGGCGTGGGACGGGCGGGATGCCACGCTGCTGGATTTCGCCGAGCGCAAAGGTATTGCCATGGAATCAGGCTGCCGCTCTGGCAGCTGTGGGACCTGCGAGACGCGGGTCGTGTCCGGCACGGTCCGCAATACGCAGGCAGGCGCCTACGAAGTCGCGACGGGCCACTGTCTTCCCTGTATCTCTGAACCTGGGTCCGCACTGGTGCTGGACGCATGAAGATCAGACATGCTCATATTCTGACGCGCGAGGTTCTGCCGTTTTTGGCGTCGCTGCTTGCGCTCGTCGCACTGGCGCTGCTGTTCGATGCGCTTCTGCACCTGTTCAATGCTGTTTGGGTCGGCCGCTATCTCGGTATTCCCGGTGTGCTGCTCATTGTGGGGTCGTTCGGTTATTCGCTTCGTAAGCGCAAGCTGATCCAGGCCGGCAAGCCTGTGGACTTGCTTCGGTTGCACGAGCGGATGGCGTGGGCTGGGTCGCTGCTCGTACTGGTGCACGCCGGGATCCACTTCAACGCCATCCTGGCATGGCTCGCAGTCTGGGCCATGCTGATCAATGTCGCGAGCGGCCTGACCGGAAAATTCCTGCTTCAACGGGCGCGGCGACGACTCGAGGAGGCCAGTGAAGCCATGCGTCGGCAGGGCCTTTCGGCCGAAGAACTGGAGGACAGCACATACTGGGACACCCTGACATTTGATGTCGTCAAGCAATGGCGCGCTGTTCATTTCCCGATCGCGCTTGCGTTCGCCGTGCTTGCGTTGGCGCACATTACAGCCGTGTTCTGGCACTGGGGATGGAAATGAAGCGCGGTTGGGTCTGGGCGCTCGTCGGTGCAAATCTTGTCGCAATCATTGCACTCGTATTTGCCTATCCACATCTCATGATCAGCCCCGGCTCGCTCATCCCAGCGCATGCGACGTTGGCGGAGAACTGTTCCTCCTGTCATGCGCCATTCCTTGGGGCGACCGCCGAGAGATGCGTTTCGTGTCACGCTGTGGCGGACATTGGAATTCGGACGACGACAGGGGCAGTACTTGCTGGTCAAAACACGCGACCAGCCTTCCATCAGGCGCTCGTGACGCAAGCCTGTTTGTCGTGCCACGTCGAGCATCCGGGCGCCAACCCAGGCGCACGCGAACCGACATTCTCACACGCTCTTCTGAAGGAGACGATGCGGAACCAGTGTTCAAGCTGTCACGTGCCACCTGCGGACGCGCTTCATGCGGACAAGTCAGCAAATTGCGTCACCTGTCACAGCCAAAATGGGTGGAAGCCCGCAACATTCGACCACGATCGGTTCTTCCCACTGATAGGGCCGCACAAGGCGACATGCACCACCTGCCATTCCAAAGGCAATTTCAGCACGTACACATGTTTCTCTTGTCACGAGCACGAACCAGGCCGAGTGCGAGCGCAGCACCTCGAGGAGGGCATTCGCAATATCGACAATTGTGTGAGCTGCCATCGGAGCGGGGATGGAGAGGGCGAGGCCGACGGAGGCGACGACGACTAGTGGTGGCGTGCGCCGTGTGCGCTAGCGAATTTAACAGTCAAAGGCTCCGGATGCTCAGTCGGCCACCATTCGACCTTTGGACGGTCTCCGAAATCAGCGCTTCGGGGCCAGTTTGAACTCCACGCGTATGGTCAGTGGATCGCCTGGTGCGGGCTGCTGCGTTGCGCCCAGTTCGTTCGCGAGTTTCAGAAGGCGAGTGTTCGTCCTCATTGTGTCGCCCCAAGCGAGGGATGCACCCCGTTCTCTGGCGTAGGCGAGAAGTTCGGACAAAAGGACCCGGCCTAGACCCTCGCTTTGAAGATCCGACCGCACCAGAATAGCCAGCTCTGCCGCCGAGAAGTCTGGATCGAAGACGAGGCGGGATACACCAGCGAAATTTCCACATGGCTCAATGGCGACAAGCGCCATCTCGCGGTCATAGTCGATCTGCGACAGGCGTTCGGCAATTCTGTCCGGTGTCGCACCGACGCTGCCGTGAAAGCGAAGTCGCAGGTCGTCAGGGTTCGTATGCTGCATCATTCTGATTAGCGCAGCGGAGTCATCCGGGCGTATGGCGCGGATCTGAAAATCCTGATCGCCGACCAGAACGCGATGCGTCAGCTCTTCTGGATAAGGGCAGATCGACAACCGCGCCGTCGCATTTTTGGGGGCCAGGCGAACGATCACCCGCGCGTCAAGCGCGATCACGCCGTTAGCATCGGCAAGCAGGGGGTTGATATCGAGTTCGGCGATCTCGGGAAAGTCGATTACGAGGTCCGACAGGGCGACCAAGGTCGCAGCGACGGCGTCCAGGTCGGCCGGCGGGCGGTTGCGATGGCCTGCGAGCAGTCTGGCCACGCGGGTGCGCCCAATCATGTCGCGCGCCAGATCTGCGTTCAGCGGCGGTAGGCCCACCACACGATCGCCGATAACCTCGGTGGCGACTCCGCCGTGACCGAACAGCACGCAAGGTCCAAAGGTGAGATCATCAACTGCGCCGAGAATGAGCTCCTGAGCCAGCGGTCGTTTGACCATTGTCTGAACAGTGAACCCGTCGATCGCTGCTTCTGGCATGAGCTTGCGCACCGCTTCTATCATGGCGTCAGCAGCTGCGGTGACGGCGGCGGCGCCCTCTAGCGAAAGCACAACGCCGCCGACATCAGTCTTGTGGGTGATCTGACGCGACAAGATCTTCAGGACCACAGCTCCGCCGATCGCATCCGCCGCTTTCCCTGCTGCCTGCGGTGTCGCGGCGGCAATGGTCATCACGACCGGGATGCCATACCCCGCAAGCACCTGTTTGGCTTCGGGCTCAGTCAATGTCGTCCGGCCTTCAGCGATAACGATGTTCAGGATAGCGCGAACGCCGGCTTTAGCTCCCTCCAGGCGGGGAGTGCTCGCTGCCGGTGCCTGAAGCAGCAGGGCCTGGTTGCGGGCATGCTCGACCAGTTGCATGAACGCACGGACCGCTTCATCCGGCGTTTCGAAGTTCGGCAAGCCGGCGCGCGACAGCAGTCTGCGTGGCGCCTCCGCAGTTGCTTCCCCCATCCAGCATCCAAGCCAGGGTCGCTCTGCGTCCTTGTTGCGCGCTGATAAAACTGTCGCTGCCGCTTCCGAATTGTCGGCAACGCCAGTCGGGCAGTTCATCAGCAGCGCGGCATCCCATCCGGTATCAGCTGCGACGGCCTCAAGGGCGCTGCCATAGCGCTGTCCAGGTGCGTCGCCGAGGATATCGACAGGGTTTCCGCGCGACCATGATTTCGGCAAAACCGCGTCTAGCCTGGTGATGGATGCCTCGGAGAGCATGGCGAGACGGCCACCCTCCTTCTCGAGAGCGTCCGCGGCGAGCACGCCGAGGCCGCCGCCATTGGTGACGATGAGCAGACGGTCGCCGCGTGGCCGCCAGCCGCTGGCAAGCGTCTCGGCTGCGTCGAACAGATCGCGTAGTGTTTCAACCCGCATCATACCGGCGCGACGAAAGGCAGCGTCATAGACGAGGTCGGCGCCTGCAAGTGCGCCCGTGTGTGACGTTGCAGCCCGGGCGCCTGACACACTGCGACCTCCCTTCACCACGATGACCGGCTTGGCGCGAGCGGCAATCCGGCCAGCCGACATGAACTTGCGGGCCTGAGTTATCGTCTCCGCGTAGAGCAGGATCGACCGGGTAGCCGCGTCGAGCGCGAGAAAATCGAGCAGGTCACCGAAGTCGACGTCGCTCATGTCTCCGAGGGAGAGCAGGTGCGAAAAGCCGATGCCGCGGCCCCGCGCCCAGTCAATCATCGATGTCGCGATGGCGCCTGACTGCGTGACAAAGGCTATGTCGCCTGGATCGGGCGCGAGATGCGCGAAGCTGGCGTTTATTCCGCGTGCTGGCGACTGAAATCCGAGGCAGTTCGGGCCAATAACACGCAGAAGGTGCAGTCTTGCCGCTGCCAGTGTTGCGGCCTTGGTGTGTGGCTCGAGTCCGGCCGTGATGATGACGGCAGCCCGGCACCCACGGGTGCCGAGCTCGGCGATCAATCCAGGAATTGCCGCGGCAGGTGTCGCGACTACTGCCAGATCCGGTGTGGCCGGCAGGTCGGAGATAGATCGATAGCAGGCAATCGACTGGATTTCGCCTTCGTGCGGATTGACCGGCATGATCGGACCATCGAACCCACCCGCGAAGAGATTGCGCGCAAGCACCGCGCCAACGGAGCCAGATTGATTGCTGGCGCCAATCAGCGCGATGGCGCCGGGTGCGAAGAGGGCCAAGAGATTGCGCGTCGTCATGAAGTGTTCTTTCGAGACGGAGCGGTCAATCGCGCGACAGTGTGGGCTTCTGCGCAAACAAACAACTCACTTTCGTCAGG
>CANJXY010000256.1 GCA_947478925.1 Hyphomonadaceae bacterium
CCCATCACCCACTCTGGGGTCGCAGCTGCAACTGCAGCCGTCAGCTCAAGCGACTTGTCACGAGCAAGAGCGCCGAACAGGGTGACGACGTCGTCCACCACCGACGAGAGACTGAAGGGGACTTGGCCCAAGGATAGACGCCGGCTTTCCGGCTGGGACACATCGATGATGTCACCGAGCACCGACATAAGGTCTCGTGCCGACTTCAGTGCGGTCGTGGCATGGGCGCGTTTGTTCTGATCGACTTCGGCGCGCAGAAGAACTTCCAGCATCCCGATGACGCCGCTCATCGGCGTGCAGATCTCGTGGCTTATTCGGGCCACGAACTGGCCTTTGGTGAGCGAAAACTTTTGTCAGCTGCTGACGCTCAGACGAAGACACTCCGCTTACAACTTGTCAGCATCGCCAGATAGGATGTTCGCCTCTTTTTGACTGGGCGACGTCACCGGTCTGAAATTCACGCGATCCAATCGGACCCCGTAAGCGTAGAAAGGGCAGAGATCGCAAACACGTTCCCTGCACGTAGTCAGCTGACTGCGCACGCCAAGGGCGAAACTCAGAAATTGAGGGCGCACAACATGCGCGCAAGCATATGAGACGGTTGGTCGTATTCGGGTGGAACTATACTTTTAACACGGAAGTGAGCCCGCTCCGCCACATCACTGATGTGTCGATGAGACACTACGTCTTGCAGGCACTCGGGTTTATGTGGGCTGCAGCATCCAGCGTGGCGCTTGGGAGCTACACCTTGGGTTTTGCAAGCATCATCGGGCACGCTGTTCTGATCGGTGCGGCAGTGATTACGGTCACGACTTATACTGCGGCGACGGCGAAGCCGGATTTATTCAAATCCAATTCGGGTCGTCGCTATGATGGTGAGCACGAGTAGGTTCGGAACTACCACTCGCTCTTTCCTCTAGTTTGAGCAGCAGAATGAGCGGGCGAAGCGTCGGGTAGCGATGTTGCGCGGCTTGTGAGGTTGAGGGCCCGTTTTCAGATGAGAATTGGAATCGTTGGCGCGGGGATGGCTGGCCTGGCGTGCGCGGAAGGGTTGATGCGAAACGGGCACGAAGTGGTGTTGCTCGACAAGGGACGTGGGCCAGGCGGTCGAATGTCGATGCGGCGCATCAAGACAACAGCTGGCGAAGCGCACTTCGACCACGGAGCGCAATATTTCACCGTTCGAGATCAACGCTTTGGGTCGCGGGTAGAGGCCTGGATTGCGGATGGCGCGGTTGCTCTCTGGCCATCCGCGGGAAGCGAGGCCTATGTCGGCGTGCCTGCTATGAACGCGCCAGTTCGGCAAATGACTGAAGCAGCGACGGTGCTTTGGAAGAGCCAGGTGACGCAGGTTGAAAGATCCGGCGCCGGTTGGCGTCTGCTAATCGAGAGCGGGGGTGTGTTCGAGGTTGATTTCTTAGTGTTCGCGGTCCCTGCCGAGCAGACTTCGGCCATGCTCGCATCTGCCGCGCCCGATCTTGCAGCCAGGGCAAGTGGGCCGCGGAGTGAGCCGTGCTGGACTGTGATGTTGGCTTTTGCCGAAGCGGTTGCTGTCAATCAGGATTGCTGGCGGGGAGACGGCATCATCGGATGGGCCGCTCGGAATAATTCCAAGCCCGGACGCACCGGGCCGGAGAGTTGGGTTGTGCAGGCCGGCCCTGATTGGTCAGGACGACATCTCGAGTCTGATCCGGATTGGATCGCCGTTACGCTGAAAGCGTCGTTTTCGGAGCTGCTGGAGACAGAACTGCCTCTCTGTCTCGGCATGGCCAGCCATCGATGGCGTTACGCCCGATCCGGCGCTGAAGGTTCAGGTGCGATTTTCGATGGTGACCGTCGCCTCGGGATCTGTGGAGATTGGCTTATTGCTCCGCGGGTCGAAGCGGCCTGGATATCAGGCACGGAGCTGGCCGAGCTCATCGGGGTATGAGTTGGCGGTGAACCCGATTAGGTGCGCCCCGCAACGGCCGTCCAGGCGCCAACAAGCAGCGCGGCTATAACCATCAGGCTTAGTGGGATGCGCAGCCCTGGGTACCAAGGGGGTGCCTCGCCCAGTCTGGCGGCCCGGAGATCGACGAGCAGCATGGCGGCAAAAGCGGCGGCCAGTATGAACAGCCCCACCGCCTCTCCGATCAGGAGGCTCGCCCATCCCACCAGTGAGGGGATCACGCTTACAGCGAGCCTCGCGGACAGCTTTCCTCCGCCAGAGCTATGATCAGATCCAACTGCCAGCCCCCAATGGACGCCACCCAGAAAGGATAGAATGACCGCGCCATAGGCCGCCAGCGTATGGGCGGCTAGCAGCTTTTCCGGGCCGGAGAGAAATGGGGTCGCGCCGGCCAGACCCAGGAAAGGGATCGCACCAAACGCACCAAGCCATAATGCGCTTGAAGGCACGGTGGTGCTTGATCTTCTCGCCTGCGCAGTTCCGTCCTCGGTCATTCCCGCTCCTCTATTTCGCGTCGCACTGCCAATTCATTCCGCGCCCTTTGTGTCAGCAAGCCCGGCGTTCGCCTTCCTGAATCAAGGGACACGGTGAGCGACCAAAATTGGCAAATCGCCAAGTGTTGGCAACACGCGCGAGATCGCGCAGGAGCGCGACTTGGTCGCAACACTCGTAACTCTGCTCCCCCGCTTCGCCTGTGCGGATCCTCGCGCGGCAATTCGTCCGGCAATCGATCCGTAGCGGGCGATCGACCGTAAGCATTTAAAACTGCGCCGGCTTGTGGAGCCACTTGCAGCTAAGCCGGCTTCGCCGAAAGACGGACAGGACGGGTCAAACGTCATGAAGGTTGATACGCGCTCAAACGCCAGACGGACCTCTCCCCTGCCTCAGAAGGGAGATCGGTTGCAGGAGGCAAGCACGTCACTGACCGTCTGGTTTGACGGGGCCTGTCCGCTATGCCGGCGGGAAATCTCCCTGTTCAAAAAATTGGATCGACGGGGCGCAATCCATTTCGAAGATGTGGACCGCGCTGATGCGGTATGCCCTCTCGATCGGGCCGAATTGCTATCACGTTTCCACGCGCAGGAACGTGGGTACCCCGTCGTATCCGGAGCTGCGGCATTTGCCGCGATGTGGCGCGCGATTCCCTTGCTGCGACCGTTTGGCGAGATCGCACGGCTTCCACCGATCCTTTGGGCGCTCGATCTTGCTTATCGACGTTTTCTCATCATCCGGCCTCGCCTCCAAAAACTCGTTCACTAGGCATGTGCTTAGCGCAAACCCAGAAGGTCGGATGGGCAGGATCTACGACGTTGGGTCGTCTCTTCGGTCCTTGCAGCCGAGACCATATCGCATGAGTTCGCATGAAACTGGAGCGTGCTACCTTGGAGTCTGACGCCGATACCCTCCTCATCGTCGAGAACGACACACTGCTGCTCGCGCAGCTTCGACGGGCGATGGAGGCTCGCGGATTTGCGGTCCTTACGGCGTCGACCGAGAGCGACGCCATCGACCTCGCGCGCGAGTTCGCTCCCCGTTATGCTCTGGTCGACCTGCGACTCGAGCCAGGCAATGGTCTGGCCGTGGTAACCGCGCTCCACCTGTTGCACCCAGAATGTCGAGCCGTCATTTTGAGCGGTTACGGAAACATACCGACGGCGGTGTCGGCGGTGAAGGCCGGCGCGATCGACTATCTGCCAAAGCCCGCAGATCCCGATGAAATCGCGGATGCATTGCGCGCGCCTGTCGGAGGCGCGGCAAAACCGCCAGAGCACTCGCCCAGCCCAAACGCCGTCCGTCGCCAACATATCTTGAACGTGTTCGCTGAATGCGATCACAACGTGTCGGTCACCGCCCGTCGCCTGGGCATGCACCGCCGAACCCTCCAACGGCTGTTGGCTCGAGAGATCGATTCACACACGACTGATGAAATCGAGACTACGATCCCACGCCTGAGATAGCCTCCAGAGGTGGCTTGATATCATTGGCTATCCCCAAGTCTGCGATGCGGACGACCAAGGTGATTTCCATGAAGGTCGCGTCCTCTCGGCGCCGCGGGCTCAGAAATTTGCGGCAGGCAGGAGTGGGCCCCATGACGTGAATTCGTAATGTTTGGTCCGACTGTCCGAAGACGGGGGGCGCTCCGGTCATAGACGGATTGCATCTGGTTTCGCAGGACTGCTCCTTGGACTGAATCTGAAGTCGTCGCCTCTGCCGTGTGACCTCTCACCGTGAACGACGCTAGGTGGCCACAGTTCTGCCAGCGGTGTGACAGGTGAAGGCATCGGCTTTCAGTCTTGCTGCTCCGGCGACGCAGAAAGACCTGTCGCTCGCGGATCACAGGCTTTGGAAGACCGCCGCCGACAGATGCCGACTTGGGATACGCGCCCGCATCGTCAACGACGAGGGTGTCTTCACCGGTCTCTGCCCTCTCCAACCAGTTGCGGATATCTTTGAATGTCTTCTCGTCACACTGCCGGACAACGCCCAGCGCGGCATCGGCTTCCCCGTCATCATTGATCGCGATGACCACGCCCGCGTGTACGATGAGCGCTGATCGCTGGGGCACAACACGGAACGAAACTGATCTGCCCGCATCGAAAAAAATCTGCGGCGGAGTGAGCCGGTGACCTATTTCCACGCCAAACCTCAAACGGCTTAGCCACACTCGGAGGAGTGTCGCTAGCCGTCTATTTTTAGAGAGTTTTTGGAGCGGGCGATGGGATTCGAACCCACGACCCCGACCTTGGCAAGGTCGTGCTCTACCCCTGAGCTACGCCCGCTTCCTGGCGATACAAGCCCGGCTTGCGCCGGTTTGCTGGGTAAAAACCGAAGCCTTTCAGCTTGGGAGGGCGTCTATAAGCCGAAA
>CANJXY010000257.1 GCA_947478925.1 Hyphomonadaceae bacterium
CCGCAGCGGGAGCTGCAAACCGATTGACGCGTATCAAGTCCGCGGCCGCGCAAAAGCCCATGCTTGCGCGTGTTCCGAATGGAGCTTCCCATGGCCCACCTGCTCTCGATACTGACCAGCGCCTCTCTTGCCATCGTATTCGCCAGCCTCCCCGCTGGTGCGCAGGCCAGTCGAGCCGCCGAACGTGGGCACGCCTATGCCAGCGCCCACTGCGCCGACTGCCACGTCGTCGAACAGGGGGTCCCAACCCCGGCCAACAACACTGCGCCCAGCTTCTCCGCCATCGCCGCCACTCGGGGCATGACCTCCATGGCGATCAACGCCTGGTTCGTGAGCAACCACCGCAACATGCCCAATTTCATCATTCCTGAGCGCGATCGCGAAGATCTGCTGGCCTGGTTCGCCGTCCTGCGCGAGGGCCACAAACAGGCCGACAACCCTCACTAGCCTCCGCCCCGCCGAGCCATTACATCTCCCACCATGAAGTTCTGGAAGATGAACGGCGCCGGCAATTCCTTCGTCATATTCGACGACCGGAAGGGAGGCCTCGGGCTGCAGCCCGAACAGGTGAAGGCGCTTGCCGACGCCGACACCGGGGTTGGCGCCGATCAGGTCATCGCCATGGAGACCACGCTGCGCGGCGACGTCTTCATGCGCATCTGGAACAAGGACGGCTCCTCCGCCGAAGCCTGCGGCAACGCCACTCGCTGTGTTGCCTGGCTGGTGATGGAAGAGACCGGCAAGGACAAGCTCGTCATCGAAACGGTCGCCGGCAAGCTCAAGGCCGACCGGCTTGGCCCGACAAAAATCTCCGTCGACATGGGCTCGCCGCTCCTCAAATGGGAAGAGATCCCGCTCGCCGAGCGGATGGACACACGCGGCATCGATCTCAAGATCGGTCCCATCGACGCGCCCTATCTCCAGCTCCCCGGCGCGGTGAACATGGGCAACCCTCACGTCATCTTCTTCGTGCCCGCTCTCGACACCGTCGACGTGAAAGCCGTCGGCTCCCTCGTCGAATGGCACCCGTTGTTTCCGCAGGGCGTAAACGTCGGCTTCCTGGAGATCATCTCGCGCACCGAAACGCGTCTGCGCACCTGGGAGCGCAATGCTGGGCAGACACTCGCCTGCGGCTCCAACAACTGCGCCGCCATCGTCGCCGCCGCCCGTCGCAACCTCACCGACCGAAAAGTCCTCGTCCACAATGACGGCGGCGACATCGAGATCGCGTGGAGCGAAGCCACAGATCACGTCATCATGACGGGCCCGATCGAGCTCGAGTATGTGAGCGAGGTTTGAGGCAAGCAGCTATTTGGAGCGCCGCGCCAACCCCGCTGCGACCCAGAACCCCGCCGCCAGCACGATCGCCCCTATCAGCATCGCCACGAGCGTGGAATCGTAAGAGTTGTTGACCGACCAGAGCGCCGCCGCTCCGAGCGGCGCCAGCGCCCGGGCGACTATGGCGGGCGTGTTCATCGCGCCGGCGATCGCGCCATAGTCCTGCCGGCTGATCATCTCCGGGATGGAGGCGCCGCGCACGATGGTGAGGATGCCGTTCGTAACGCTGTAGAGCGCCACCACGCCGACGACCGCCGCGAAGGACGGCGGCAGCCACACCAGCATGGCGAGACTCAATACAAAACCCGCCACAACCCATGAGCCGACAACCCGCATCGGCGCCTTGCCAGCGAAGATCGTCATCGCAATGCGCCCGCCCACCTGCCCCGGTCCGATGACCGCCATCGCGGCGATGACGGCGGCCGTTTCGAAGCCGCGCTCCAGCAACAGCGGATAGAGATGGAAGGTGAAGGCAGTGAAGACGGCGGCATGGGCGGTGTAGGCCAGCGTCAGGCTCCAGAACACGGGCGAGGCCATCGCCCGCCGCACGCCCGACCCGGCCTTCACCGCCTGCAGCCCGTCAAGATCGCGCTGGATCAAGTCGCGCTCCGGCCGGATCGCCCAACCATAGAGCCCCGCACAGACCACCAGGTTGATGACGCCCAGCGCCGTCACCGCGCCGCGCCAGCCCCACAAGTCGATCATCAGCT
This sequence comes from Hyphomonadaceae bacterium, assembly GCA_947478925.1. GTDB lineage: Bacteria > Pseudomonadota > Alphaproteobacteria > Caulobacterales > Hyphomonadaceae > UBA7672. The sequence continues at coordinate 2,049 of CANJXY010000257.1, forward strand.
GGATCAGCGGGACGAACACGGTCGAGGCAAAGCCGGCCCACAGCGTCACGGCGACAATGGCGTCGCGGGCGCCCGCCGCGCCGAAGCGGCGCGCCGCCACCGCGAACGCCGCCTCATAGAGCGTCGCCGCCTGAAGCACACCGAGCAGGCCGACAATCACATACAGCCCGACAAGATCGTTGACCTGCGGCCACGCCAGCATGACCAGCCCCGCCAGCACCGACCCACCCGTCATGATGAACCGGCCATGCCCACGATCTATTGCCCGGCCAAGCGGGAAAGACATCGCCGCCGCAATCAGCAACCCCGCCGTCGCAGCGCCATAGAGCGACGTGCGAGACCAGCCTGTCTCGCGTTCGATCTGCTCGGCGATCAGCGGAAAGGCATAATAGAGCGCGCCCCACGAACAGATCTGACCAATGCCAAGCGCGGCGATGAAGCCCTGCCTGCCAGCCGTCATCGAACAACGCCCCCGTCCAACGACCGCCTAGCGCACCGCAACATCCACCATGATCTCGCCCGAGATCGCTTCCAGCGCGTCCTGCACCTTGGCCGCTGACAAGCCCAAAGGCAGGCGCAGGTTGGCGTCCATGTGGAACAGGTGCCCGCCCGAGTGCGCTTCGTCGCTCAGCCACGTCTTGAACGTCTCGATATTGGCGCCGAGTTCGCTGATCGTCGCCGTCACCTGTTTGACGATGCCGGGGCGGTCCTGCCCCACCAGCGTGAAGGCGAGCGTGTCGCCTGCAACGCCTGCGCGGCCCTGCGCGGGCACGATGCGCACTTCAAGGCCCGCCGCATCAACAGCGGACACCGCCGAGCGCAGCATCTCGATCTTGCCATCCGTAAGGTCGACCAGCACCGAGCCGACATAAAGCCCGCCCAGTCGCGACAGGTGGCTCTCGAGCCAGTTGCCGCCCGCCGACAGCACCGCCGCTGACAGCGCCTTCGTCAGGCCGGGCCGGTCGCTGCCGACGACACTCAGGACCAACAACGTCATGGGAAACCTCTCACTGCCCGAGTGGTGAGTGTTAGGCCAAGCCGCCGCGCCGCGCCACCGCCAACCCCTATCGCCTGACTTCTATCGAGACCCGGCTTTGCTGAGAGCCAAGGACCGACTCGGAAAAGACGCTGACCTGTGTGCCAACATCGCTGCCGGCGCCCGAAAGTGTGATCCCCTTCAGGATGACGAAGTTATTGGATGACTTCTCACCGGTCGTGTCCGCAAACGCCCAAGCGGAGAGGCACTGCGTCGCCATCTCAGAAATTGCGGAGACCATGTCGTTTGCCGGAGCCGGCGCGTCGAACTCCCACGCACAATAGAAGAGATTATGATCCCCGATATTCACCGAACAATCGTCAGCGTCGTCGAGGTAGATTCGCGATTCGAACCAGCCGGCGCTGAGCTCCTCGTCGCGCAACTCGACGAAACCCGTCGGCGCACCCCCGACGATGCGCTGGAGGAGTGGGCACCCCGATTCCTCTGCGTATGCAACAGGCGCGAGCGCAAAGGCCGCCGCAACGACAATGCTGAACCGCATGAAGTCCCTCCCTCATCACACCTACAACGTGCAGGCGAATGAAGGACCGGGTCAACTCGATGCGACAGTCAGCGCGTTGGCGGCGGCTTTTCGAATTTCGGCACACCCTGCGGCACAAGGTGGAGCGCCTGCTCTTCCTCCGCGTAGATCGCGATCATCGGCCCTCCACAGATCGCCGGATCGCCCAGCGTGCCCACCTTGAGGATCACCGCGCCGAGCCCCGGGCGGCTGGTGGTCATGTGCGCGCAGCGTGTCCCGCAGAATGAGCGCGTGACGGCGTTCCGATTCGATTCGAACAGTTGGGCTCCAAGACTTGACCCCTCCCCCCGGCCCGCCTACGCCGCCGATCCACACTCGACCCGCTGGCGGTTCGATCCCGCCACGGCGCCTGGAGACATCGCGATGAGCCGCAAGAAAAAGGGCGAGCCGGTTCACGGCTGGCTGATCCTCGACAAGCCGGAAGGCGTCACCTCCACGCAGGCCGTCGGCGCCTGCCGCCGGATCTATAATGCGCAGAAGTGCGGCCATGGCGGCACGCTCGATCCGCTGGCGTCGGGCATCCTTCCCATGGCGTTCGGCGAGGCCACCAAGACGGTCGGCTACGTCATGGAAGCGGACAAGGACTACGTCTTCACCATCCGCTGGGGCTCCTCCACCACCACCCAGGACCGCGAAGGCGAAGTGACCGGCACATCCGACGTTCGCCCGTCGCGCGCGGCGATCGAAACCGCACTCGCGACCTTCGTCGGCGAGATCGAACAGGTCCCCCCGCAATACTCCGCCATCAAGGTGAACGGCGAACGCGCGTACGATCTTGCCCGTGACGGCGAGACAGTGGAGCTGGCCTCACGCAAGGTAAATCTCTACAAGGCCGAGCTCGCTGACGCGCCCTCCGAAGACCTCGCGGTCATCAAGGTAACGTGCGGAAAAGGCTTTTATATCAGGGCTCTGGTCCGTGATATCGCCGCCGCCCTGGGGGCCGAAGGCCACGTCGCCGCCCTCCGTCGGACCCGTGTCGGCGCATTTGCCGAGGGCGCGGCAATTGAGCTTTCAATTCTTCAGCAAATGAGCGATAAGCCCGCGCTGGACGACATGCTTGTTCCCCTCGAGACCGCGCTGGACGACATCCCGGCGCTGGCCATCACCGGGGAAGAAGCGTCCAGGCTCAGGCAGG
>CANJXY010000258.1 GCA_947478925.1 Hyphomonadaceae bacterium
ATTCGGTCCGGTTTTCTTTCTGGGGACCATGGCACCGACCCTCGAACCAGCGCGCTTCACGCTCGATCTCCTGAGCTGGCCTCTCGACGGCGCCACAATCTACGACTCTGCCGACACCCGGTTCCTGTCGGCTCTGACCGGCGGATTTCTGATGGGGTGGGGCGTCACGATCTGGTGCCTGTCGACGTGGGTCTACGACGCTGCGCCTGAAGCCGTGCGCCGAACCGTGCTGGCCGGCATTCTGTCCTGGTTTGTGCTCGACAGCGCAGGATCACTCGCGTCCGGCAATCCGTCCAACGCGGCTTTCAACGTCGTGGTGCTTTTTCTGGCCGTCGGACCGCTCTGGCGTCCAGCAAGAAACTGAAGTCGCCGGCAATTCCACATTGCTGACACGGGCTGTCGCGGCGCTGTGTTATGGTGCCGTCATGGTGAAGCCGTGACCTCCGCTCAATACCGTCCGCACCTTCGCCGTCCGCACCTTCAAGGTGTCGTCACCTACGACCGCCATGCTCCCGTGGAGACGATCTACGTCAGCCCACAAAGCAGCGCCGAAGGGCTATGCACCCGCCCCGGCATCCGCTGCGACAACATGGGCGGGTATGAAGACGCGTGCATCGCCAGCGTGGTTGGCATCGCCCGAGTACCAGGTAGCCGGTTCACCCGAGCAGGCCACTTGCTCTCTGCGCTCCGTCGGGCCATCTCCCTGCGCATGAGCGTCACCGAACAAGCCGCCTCCCTCCGCGAAGATTTCGCCTTCCTCGATGATTGGGAAGCACGTTTCACGCACCTCATTGACCTCGGAAAATCCCTGCCGCCGCTTAAACCGGAAGAGTATTCCGACGACAACAAAGTGCGCGGCTGCTCTAGCCAAGTATGGCTTGTGGCTGAACATTCGCCAACAGCACCCGGCGCTCTCCGCTTCCGTGGCAGCTCGGACGCAATGATCGTCGCCGGCCTCGTCGCCATGCTGCTGCACCTCTTCTCGGATCAGGAACCTGCCGACATTCTTGCCTTCGACGCGCCAGCCTTCCTGCGCGAGATCGGCATCGCCGACGCGCTCACGCCGCAACGTTCCAACGGCCTCGCCTCGATGCTCCAGCGCATCCGCACGCACGCGACCGCCGCCTAGCCTTCATACGCCAGCGTAAGCATCTCGAGCGCCTCAGCCACGCGCGCCTTGATTGGTTTCTGCGTGATCGCGAACCGTTCCACTACCGCGCTTTCCCTTTTCCAACCGATAGCGCTGGTCACCGCGATGCCAAACCGCGCGGGGTATCGGGCGTCTCCGAGCTCTCAGCATCATTGAAGACCCATAGCTGCAGCATCCCGGACGGCGCAGCCAGTCCGATTGCGGGATCAAGATTTTTTGCATGCATCCTACCGCGTCGTGTCCAGCGCCTGACGCAGTTTCTCCAGCATGGGCAGCGCCGCACGCACCTCGTCCAACTGCAGCGACGCAAATACCTCGCCCATGATCGAGCCGGTCGCGCGCACGCACGTCTCGCGCATCTTGCGGCCTGCGGCGGTGATCTCGACCAGCTTGGCGCGTGCATCCGCATTGTCGGGGACGATCTTGACCAGCCCTTGCGCCTCCAGGCGCTGCAGCGTGTTGGTCATCGCGCCCTTGGTCACCTGGAAAGCGCGCGCGAGACGGCTCGGGGCCCATTGCCCGCCTAGGCGGACAAAGTGATTGAGAACACTGAACTGCGCGATCGACACACCGTCCGGCAGAACGCGCTCAAGCCGATTGGAGGACAGCTGGTTGATAATCCCGATTTCCGTGAACATCCGGAAATAGAGAAGGCGCGCCTCATCCCGGTTCAACCTTGATCCGCCTCTTTCTTGGCGCCGCCTGCGTCCGCAATCAGCGCATCAAGGCCCCTGCGCGGCGCCGCGATTACGGCGTCAGCATATCCGACACGTACGAACATCTGCAGCCTGCCACCCTCGCCGATCAGGTCGTGCACCTCGCGATAGAGCAGCTGCATCTCCGGATACTCCTGCAAGGTCTGGCTCCACGGATGGACTGCAAGACCCAGCTGGGTCGCCTTGAGCGTGAGCCGCGCATAGGCGCGTCCGGCATCGAGCTGCATCAACCGGGCCAGTTCGCCCCCCAGATCGGCGGTGACCAGCCACGCGAACGCTCGTGCCGATGCAGCTTTCTCACGATACTGGTCCATACCCATCTTGAACGCGTCAGACTTGACGTCGAGCAGAGCTTCGCGCGTTACCATGCCAGTCAGCCGCGCGAACTCAATCATCTGTCCTTCGAGCACCAGCCCGTCGCGCCACTGATTCACTTCGTCCCGCCCAATCCGCATCAGGTCGGCGCTCTCCTTCATTGTGCGCTGCGTGATGGATTCCATCTCGTGCCCTCGCCAGCTGATGTCACGTAACTTCGCCGACAGCTCGCCCTCACCCGTCGTCCGCGCCGTCACGCCGCGCAAGGTTCCAGCGGCCTCAAGCTGCTTCAGCAGGTCGTCGGGCACTTCGCGCGCTTCATAGGTGTTCCGGTTCGTGCGGCGTTCCGCGACGAAGGCGAATGCTGGATCTGGCTTCGTCGCTTCGGCGACAAACCGCACGCTTGCGATTGGCCGCTCGTCTAACCTCGGCAGCGACACGCCATCCGGGAAGGGCGTGAGATCGGTGCGATAGCCCTCCTGCGCTGCCGCTATCGACAGCAGTTCCAGGAATGCCCCGCATCCCAGCGTGATCTGCCGGTCGAACGGGTCTGTCTCTGGCAGCCGACGTTCAAGATCGCAGAACAGGGTCAACCCATCTTCCCCGTCCAGTCGTACCAGCCAGGGTTGGCGGTTGTGCGGGTTGGGCGCGAGAAGCGCGTAGGACAAAAAGCGACGGCGATATTCTGTCGGCGTCCCGGCCTGCCGCCACGCCTCGCGTGCTTCGTTCGACGGCCCGTTCATCGCGTACCAGCCGCCGCCGGCGGCCGCCGCGACAACGATTCCGCCTCCCACCAGTTTCAGAATGCCTCGTCGGGTTGTCATGGCTGACCTCTGTTGAGTAACCGCGGCGTGTAATCTTGTTCAACGATGAATGATATAGTTTATCGTTGAACTATGTCAACGGTTGAGCACCGCCCCCCCGCCTCGGCCGCGCTCAGTTGCAGTCCTGATCACACAAACCCAAACCCTTGCTCTTGCACATCATATAGGATACCCCCCTATCCCATGTCGCACACGACCGCCTCAAAAAAGCAGATAATCGCCCGAGTGCGTCGTATCGCCGGACAGCTGAACGGCATCGAGCGCGCGCTAGAGGATGAGGTGGGTTGCGAGAAAGTCCTGCATCTTGTCGCCGGCGCGCGCGGCGCCATGAACGGGCTGATGGAGGAGATACTCGCCGATTTCGTGCGTGAGCACGTCGCCGCCCCGAAACTTGGCGCCGAAACCCGCCGCGAGGCCGCAGAAGACCTCATCACCATCATTCGCCGCTACGCGAAATAGGATCGTCCATGACGACACAAGCGTTGGATCACCTGAAACACGAGCACGTCTATCTCGGCCGCGACCATGACCGGAACGCCCGCCGCACCATGTGGGTCGTCGCCATCACGGCCGCCATGATGGTCGCCGAGATCATTGCGGGAACGGTCTATGGCTCCATGGCTCTGCTGGCCGACGGATTCCACATGGCGACCCATGCCGGCGCGCTGACCGTCGCCTTCATCGCCTATGCCTTCGCGCGGCGCCACGCGCGCAATCCGCGCTACAGCTTCGGCACGGGCAAGGTCGGCGACCTCGCCGGCTTTGCGTCCGCGCTTGTGCTGGCCGTCATCGCCGTCGGTATCGCATTTGAGTCGTCGATGCGCCTGTTCAGTCCCGCCAACGTCGCCTTCGATCAGGCCATCATTGTCGCCGTCGTCGGTCTCGTCGTGAACCTGCTCAGCGCCCTGCTGCTGTCCGGCGGCCATAAGCCTGACCATCACGGGCATAGCCACGGACACGACCATCACCACGCCCGTGACCATCATCAGCACCACAATCATGCGCACGACCATGGCAAAGGCGCCTCGCAGGACAACAACCTTCGCGCCGCCTACCTCCACGTCTTGGCCGACGCCTTCACCTCCGTGCTCGCGATCGTGGCATTGGTCGCGGGCCGCTTTGCCGGCTGGGTCTGGCTCGACCCGGTGATGGGTATTGTCGGCGCCCTGGTCATCGCCCGCTGGTCGTGGAGCCTGATGCGCGATACGGCCGCCGTGCTACTCGACACCGCCGACCCGCAGCTGATTCAGGAAATCACCGAACAGATCGAAGGCCCCGGCGACAGTCGGATCGTTGACCTGCACGTCTGGCGGATCGGCCCCCAAGCCCACGCCGCCATCATCAGCGTCGCAACCACAATCGACCTTGTGGCGCTGCGCGAACGCCTGAAGCCGGTCCACGAGCTGGCCCACCTCACCATTGAGCGGCACGCAGGCTGAGGCGCAGACTCAACGGCGTTTGTGACAGTGACTGTGGGTAAGCCTGTGGATGACTGTCATGCAGCCGGCACATGCCTGAACGCCCGCTCGCCTAACTATCTGATTTAGCGGCATTTTCATATGTTACATCGCCTGCGTGCGGCAGTCACAAACACTGTCACAAATGCTTCGCGGAACGGGTGATAGAGGACCCGCGATATCCATGCCGGCCGCTTGGCCGAGGGAGATGCGCCCGTGGTGATCCAGTCTGCCTGCCGCATCCTGCGTGCGCTGGGCGCAGCCACGGC
>CANJXY010000259.1 GCA_947478925.1 Hyphomonadaceae bacterium
CGCCGCTTCAGACCCCAGTGTCACGACCTTCAGTTTGCCGCCCACACGCGCCAGCTTCGTGATCGATGCATGGCCCGGCTTGAAAACCACGACGCGGTCGTCATTTGTCAGTAGGCCGACGATCACGTTGATCGCCACGAAGTGCGAGAACACCGCAGTCTCCTCGGGCATCTTCTCCACCGCAGCCAGAACGCTCTGCCGCCACGCATTCAGGCTCCGGTCCGCATGCGCCCAGTTGCCGCCCATCACGCCGCGCAGCCAATCCGCGCGATCCTCAATCCCCTTCGGGGTGACGATCTCGCCAACGCCGGTCTCGATCCGGGCGTGCGTTTCCATCAGTTTCTCAAACTGCGCAGCCGTTTCCCGGCTCCTGGCCAGAGGCGAGGTCACCGCCCATTTGGCCCCAGCCTTGGCAAGGGCTTCGGCGGCCGCGAACGCCTGCCGCGTGCCGAGTTCCGTCAGCCCGGGATTCGGATGCGCGCCATATGCGCCAGCCGGTTCACCGTGTCGGATGAGGTAGATCATGCGCCGAAATGCCCGCGATTGCTGACTAATTGAGAGTTTAACACGTTTTGCCGAAGCCCCCGCCTGTGGATAACTCCACGCCCACTTGCACAAAAATACGCCGTATATGATGAAACGTTAGGCGCCCACAGCATCGCCGCACGATCTTCAGGCGCCTGCCCTACACCCGCCCGCTGCCATCGTGCATGAGCGGCAAGCTCCCGACGCCGCAACGGCGCCTCACAGGAACACCGCGATGAAGAAGATCGAGGCGATCATCAAACCCTTCAAACTCGACGAAGTGAAGGAGGCCCTTCACGCCGTTGGGCTGCAAGGGATGACCGTTCTAGAAGCCAAGGGCTTTGGTCGCCAGCGCGGCCACACCGAGCTCTATCGCGGCGCGGAATACATCGTCGATTTCCTGCCCAAGCTGAAGATCGAGGTCGTCGTGTCCGACGCCCAGCTCGAGGCCGCAGTCGGCGCAATCACCAAGTCTGCGCACACTGGCAAGATCGGCGACGGGAAGATATTCGTCTCGGAAATCACCGAGGTCATCCGCATCCGCACAGGCGAAACGGGCGACCAGGCGATCTAACAGGACTCGCAGAATCAGGACTATTGGACGGAATTATTTGGATCGGGTCCGGCCGGGCCCGGGGTGAAACGAGGGAGACACTAGGTGTCCGACGCAATCTTCAAGATGATCAAAGAGAAAGACGTCCAGTACGTCGATCTGCGCTTCACGGACGTTCGCGGTAAAATGCAGCACGTCACGTTCGACCTCTCGATGGTCGACAAGGACCTGTTCGTCGACGGCACGATGTTCGACGGCTCCTCGATCGCCGGCTGGAAAGCCATCAACGAGTCCGACATGCTGCTGATGCCGGATCCATCGTCGGCCCGCATCGACCCGTTCTTCCAGAACACGACGCTTGCGATCATGTGTGACATCCTCAACCCGAACGACAACACCGCGTACAACCGCGACCCGCGCATGATGGCCAAGAAGGCCGAGAACTACCTGAAGTCCGGCGGCTTCGGCGACACCGCTTATTTCGGCCCCGAGGCTGAGTTCTTTGTGTTCTCCGACGTGAAATGGAACACGGACCCGAACAACACGGGCTATTCGTTCGACGATAGCGAACTGCCGTTCAACACCGGCCGCGCTTATGAAGGCGGCAACATGGGCCACCGCCCCGGGCCGAAGGGCGGCTACTTCCCCGTCCCACCGATCGACTCGCTGCAGGACATGCGCTCGGAAATGCTGACGCTAATGTCCGAAATGGGCCTCCAGCCTGAGAAGCACCACCACGAAGTCGCCCCCGCCCAGCACGAGCTCGGCATGCGCTTCAACACGCTGGTCCAAATGGCCGACAACATGCAGCTCTACAAATACATCGTGCACAACGTCGCGCACTCGTACGGCAAGACGGCGACCTTTATGCCGAAGCCCTACTTCAAGGACAACGGCTCGGGCATGCACGTCCACCAGTCGATCTGGAAAGACGGCAACCCACTTTTCGCTGGCGACAAGTACGCCGACCTTTCGCAGGAATGCCTCTGGTACATCGGCGGCATCATCAAGCACGCCAAGGCGATCAATGCGTTCTCGAACGCCACGACCAACTCCTACAAGCGCCTCGTCCCGGGCTACGAAGCCCCAGTGCTGCTCGCCTACTCCGCGCGCAACCGTTCGGCTTCGGTCCGTATTCCGTGGTGCGCCAACCCGAAGGGCAAGCGCATCGAGGTCCGCTTCCCGGATCCGGCGTCGAACCCGTACCTCACCTTTACGGCTCTCATGATGGCCGGCCTCGATGGCATCGCAAAGAAAATAGATCCGGGTCCGTCGATGGACAAGGACCTCTACTCACTGCCGCCGGAAGAGCTGAAGAACATCCCTACCGTCTGCGGCTCGCTCCGCCAGGCGATGGAATCCCTCGATGCCGACCGCGACTTCCTCAAGGCCGGCGGTGTCATGGACGACGACTTCATCGACAGCTACATCGACCTCAAGATGGAAGACGTCATGCGCGTCGAAACCCATCCGCACCCGGTCGAATTCGACATGTACTACAAGTACTGATCGCGACTTCGATCAGTCAAACTTGCCGGGGGGCAAAGGTGGCGCTGGGGGGACCTGGCGCCACTTTCTTTTCAGGTGGGCCGCCGCCCCTAGTAAGGTGCGGCCACGATCACCTCCCCCGCATCATCATGCGCTGTGGCGAAGTCCACATTCCATCCACACGCATCGACCAGACCAGCGCAGATGGCCCGCGCTTCCTCGGCGCTGCCTACATCGAGAAAACATGTTGGACGTTCGTCGAAATCCATGTGCCAAGCACACACGCGCACCTTGCGCCTCGGCGCGATGATCTTCCCTGCAGGCGTCCGGTCAAACGTCAGTCCGGCACTCGCGATCAGCGGATCCTTCACCCACCCGACCCAACGGTCGCGATAACTCTCGAGCGCCGGCATGGCACTCACGCCCAGCTCATCACCGCAGCGCCGCCTGCCAACGGATCGCTGACGCCATGCGCGCCGGTCTCATGTCGTCCGGCAAGGCGCCGAATCCACTTTGGATCGCGCGTGCTGCGTAAGGTGAAGTCGTACCAACCCTGCGTCGCGTTCAGGTCCCACACCTTGGGCATCTCCTTGGGTTCAGGTCGCGCTGGCAGCAACCACTGGGCCGGAGAAAACGCGGCATAAGCCGACATCATGTCGATCAAATCATTAGCTGTCGGGTTGTGCGTAAGCCCATCCCACATCCAGACCAGATCAAGCGCCATCTCCGCCTCGCCGGGCGTGAAACGCACGTCGGTCATGATCCGCTGGTCCATGGCCGATCCGGCGTAGCGACGATAGAATCCATTGGGACCGAACACAGCGATATCGTATGCCCCAGACGGCCAAGCGCCGTTGATTGAACTGTGCGGCCCAACCGTGAAGCGTTGCGGCAGCGAAGAGGGGGCAAGAAAATCATAGACATGCAGGACCACGCCGGTACGTCCTGATCGGTTGTCGAACATGAGAGTAAGTCCAACACCTTCCCTCTCCTGCACGCTGAACCGGTACGGCAGCGCCCGCGAAAGCCGCGTCCCCGCAGCCTGCACCGGCGCCTGCGCCGCAGGCGTCGGCGGCGTCGTCCGCCCCGGCAACGCCGCAGCCTTGCTCGCCACATCCGCCGTTCGCGGCAGCTGCGTCACCACCGCGTTCGGTGTCTTGAAATCAAAGCAGCTGCTCAGGTCACCACACACCGCACGCCGCCATGCGGAAATGTTCGGCTCCATCACGCCGAACCGTTTCTCGAGGAACCGGATCACCGACGTGTGGTCGAACACCTCGGAGTTGACCCACCCGCCTCGCGCGAACGGCGACACCACATACATTGGCACGCGCGGCCCCAGCCCGTAAGGCCGCCCCATCAGGTCATCACGCTCCGCCGTCTTCTCACTGTCGGTGCGCACGAGGTGATACTCGCCAGCGAGATCCACCGTCGTACCGCCCAGTAACTTACCGTCCGCGCCGATTGCGGGCGGCGCCGGTGGCGGCGCGTGATCGAAGAAGCCGTCATTCTCGTCGTAGTTGATCAGCAGAACCGTCTGCGCCCACAGGTCGGGATTGCTGGTCAGCGCGTCCAGCACGCGCGCGATATAGTCCGCTCCTTGCGCCGGACTCGACGGACCGGGATGCTCCGAATCCTTGGCCGGCGAAATCACCCATGACACCGACGGCAACGTCCCCGCCATGACATCCGCGCGCAACACGTCGAGATGCTGCGTCGAGAGACCCTTCGCTGCTAGCGCAGGATTGCCCGCGCCCGTCAGGCTGTCTCGGAACGCCTTGAAGCCGACGAGCGGATTGTCGCCAAAGTTGTCCGCCATGTCCTCGTAGATCTTCCAGCTCACGCCCGCCGCTTCCAGCCGCTCCGGATACGTCGTCCACGTATAGGGCGTCTTCGCGAGCGGTTGCTTCTCCGGCAGCGTATCGTGCGAGTTAGAGATCGAGGGGCCGCCCAGCGTGCCCTCGCCATCATTGGTGGCCGACCACAGATACAGGCGATTGGTGTTCGTACCACCCTGGAACGAGCAGTGATACGCATCGCAGATCGTGAATGCATCCGCGAGCGCCCACTGGAACGGAATATCCGCCTCGGTGTAGTGGCCCATCGCATGCGGCTTCTTGAAGTCGGGCCAGTTGGTCATGCGACCCTGGTCCCACGCATA
>CANJXY010000260.1 GCA_947478925.1 Hyphomonadaceae bacterium
CCCCGGCTTGATCGTTCGAACAGCTGGTGGCCGAGCATGCGTTCAAGCTCTTCGAGATCCTTGGACACCTTGCCGTAGCTTAGGCAGAGCGTCTTCGAAGCAGCGTTGATGCTTCCCGTGTCCGCCACAGCCTGGAAAACCTTAAGTAGATCCCAGTCGATTTTCGCCCCGCCAACGTTCGTCATTTTTTGACGACCCCCTCGCGTAAACTTCGTGAGGCGAAATTTCTCCGCCGCGCCTAAGCCAGAAACATCACTGGCTGAGAGGACGCGATGGACAGGCCCCAACCCCCGTTAACGTGTTATCCGTGCAACCCCCGGACCACGAAGATTTTTTCGGACGCGCTCCGTACACGGACGGCCTTCGACGCCGCTTCCGGTGGCGAAAAACTTAGCACCCTACTCCCGCAAACGGCGACTGCCCTGCAACTCTCTTCGCCGCGCGCGTCCCGTACCGCAACGACAGCTTCGCGCGTCACGCGGCATGCCGCTCTTAACGCTCGCCGTTCGACCGGAGTCGTAAACACATGAGCGCCGGACGCGTTTACTGGGGACAGATCCTTTGCGTGCTTGCAGCGTTTGCGGCGAGCCTTGCCATCACGACACAATGGACGGCCGGCGCGCTGGGCTTTCAGTCGCAACTGGGCACGCCTGACCTCACGCTTTTTGGGTACCCGCTCTATGCGCCCTGGAAGTTCTTCCTGTGGTGGTATGCCTATGACGCCTATGCCCGGCACATCTTCGAGACCGGCGCACTGATCTTCCTGACAGGCGTCTTCATCTCAGTGGCGATCGCGTTCGGCTTCTCGCTCTGGCGGTCTCGCGAGGCGCGGAACGCCGGCACGTACGGGACCGCCCGCTGGGCCACCTCGAGCGACGTTCGCCAACTCAACCTCACGAAAGGCGACGGGGTTATTCTGGGGAGTCTCAATGGCGAGCTCCTCCGGCACGATGGTGACGACCACGTGCTTGTCGTTGCCCCCACAAACACCGGGAAGAGTGTCGGGATCTCGCTGCCCACTGGCCTTGTCTGGCGGCATTCCTACATTGCGCTCGATCTCAAGGGCGAGAACTGGACGATCACATCGGGCCTGCGCGAAGCGTTCGGTCCGGTATTCCGGTTCGCGCCGACTGAGGCCGATGCACACCGCTACAATCCCGTCACCCAGATTCGGCGAGGCCAGGCGGAAGTCCGTGACGCGCAGGTCCTCGCTGACATGCTCGTAGATCCAGGGGGGGCCTTGCGCGAACGCAGCCACTGGCAGTTGCGCGCCTTCGAGCTCCTGGTCGCCGCAATTCTCTGGACGCTCTATGCTGAAGAGAAAAAGACGCTGACGCGCATAGCGGATCTGCTCGCCGATCCGCGCCGCCCGGTCACCGACCTTCTTGATGAGATGCTGCAGCGTCCGATCAAGGATGGCGCGCCGCACCCCGTGGTCGCGGCCGGCGCCCGGCAGCTCCTGGATATGGCGGATGCCGAGCGCTCCGGGGTCATCTCGACCGCCCTTGGATATCTTGCGCTTTATCGTGACCCGGTTCTGGCGCGCGCCACCGAGGCGTCTGACTTCAGCATCGAAGAGATCATCACCGGGGCCAGGCCCATGTCGATCTATCTCGTCATCCCACCTGAAGAGATCTCACGGCTGAAACCCCTGCTTCGGCTTGTCCTCAACCAGATCCTGAAGCGCCTGACAGAGGTCGCCGCTCAACAGAATGGCAAGGGCCGACGTGTTCTCCTGATGCTCGACGAGTTTCCGCAGCTGGGGAAGCTGGAGTTCTTCGAGAACGCCCTCGCCTACATTCGAGGTTACGGAATCAAGGTTTGCCTCGTCGCTCAGTCGCTCAACCAGATCAGCCAGGCCTATGGCGAGCACTCCTCTATTCTCGACAATGCGCATATGCGGGTGGCGTTCGCCTGCAATGACGAACGCACGGCGAGGCGTATCTCGGACATGCTCGGCATGACCACCGAGACACGCGCCCAGATGAACTATGCCGGCTCGCGCATGGCGCCCTGGCTGGGTCACACCATGGTCTCCCGACAGGAAGTCCCACGTCCTCTATTGACCCCAGGCGAGGTGATGCAGCTGCCTGCCAGCGATGCGCTCATCCTGACCGGCGGGGCACGACCCATCCGCGCAAAGAAGGTCCGCTATTTCGAGGAGCCAGTGCTGAAATCGCGCGTGCGGCCAGCGGCGGTATTCCGCTCGCCCCATGGTCCGGGTGTTGCGACCTCGTGGGAGGGCATCATCGCCCCACCTTTCATGCCAATGCCATCACGCGCCAGCGCCACACAGGCATCCAGATCCGCCCGACCTGGCACTGCCGCCCACCAGAAGGCGTTCGATTTCGAGGTCCAGGCCAGTTCGTCTCAGGCGCCTGCAACAGCGCCCGAACTGACCGGCGATAGCGACTCCATCGGAAAGCCAGATGCGGCGCGCACCCAGTTCGGGCTCGACGACGACCTCTTTGGCCCCTCCCGACGCTGAGATCCCACTCATGTCCCGCACCAAGATCACCGTCTATGTCACGCCGGATATCGCCGGGACCCCGAAGCGTCTGGCAGCGATCAGCAACCGTAGCGTCTAAATGAAAGTGGGCGCGAAGCAGAACATGCCGCATTGATGGGGACGATAGACCGGATCTTCCACCGCCCCGGTGTTGTCGAGAAAGCCCAGGAGACGCATTTCGAGCTCACAGCGCAGAGCGCCCGCTTTGTGATGAGCCTCGTACCCGAGATTTCCGAAACCGACCGGAACGCGCTCAACGCGCGCGGCGCCGAGCGCCTCCGCAATGTGCTGTCCTTGGCGACCGCCAGACTCGTTACAGGCCGTTCCACCTGGCGCGAGGCACTGGTCGAGCGCGAGCCCATGTCCCGCGTCAGCCGCACGCGGCCGGAGGCTGCGGAATGAGCCCGTCCCCCGTGCCCTCCGTTGAGCCCGCCCGCGGCTTGGCAATGCTGTCAACCGCAGTGGGTGTTCCAATAGCAGCTATGCAGAGGGTCCCGACACAATTGAGGGGATCGCCAAACCGGACGGAAGGCTCTGGCTCGAACAGGTCGGCAGGGGACATCTTGCTACACTATCGCCTAGAGGTGACTGAGACCGAACGTGTGATCCGCCTTGTCGCACGTTGACTGGCGCTAAGGTCAACCGCGACAGGCTGATTGTCTCCGCCGAACTACCGCCACGCGGGGAGCGATTTGAAGGCGTGCGCCCGCCGATGTCGCGTGATCCCTGCTTTGCCATTCGCAAGTTTGCTGGACGGATTTTCGCGCTCGAAGACTATGTGTCGGCCGACGTTGTGACGGTGCACCAAGCCATCTCGCTGCGGGTCGCCGTTCGCAGCCACGCTAGCGTTGTCGTGGCATATGGCAGCGCCTCACCGTCGCCGACTGTCGCGACGTCTAAGCGTGCGCAGCGCACTGCCTGAGACGGTACACTGCTTGGCCGCTCCTGTTTCTACCCCTCAGGCGGACCTAGTTTTTCAGGATCACTTCAGCTTTCACACCGAAGCGGACGTGTAGCAAGTTTACGATCAACCCGCGATAGAGTCCTCTTTGTATCTCGTCAGTCTGCGGTAAGCGCCCAGTCCAGCGGTATGAGATCTGCAAGGTGTTTCCCTTGCCGTCTTCAGAGCAGCGCAGAATGGTCGTCGGGGCTAACGGATTATGACAAAAACACAGAATTATCTGGTTGCAGCACTCTCCAGCTGCGCTCTTTACCTTTGCATGGCGCCGGCACTGGCGCAGGACATCCCGACGGGTGCGCCGCCGAGCCCGCTGTTTGGGGCGCAACCCTTCACCCAATCGATGCTGATCTATGAGGAGTTCGGCACCCGCTTCATGCCGGCCGCCGCCAATCCGGGCAGCACAGTGTTTGGGTCTCCGGCGACCTGCACAGGGGCTCCGACCCAGGCCAATATCGACAAGATGATCAAGCAGGTCCTGTGGCCGCTACCGACGCGTGATGCACGCACGGATATGCCCAACCCGTGGGCGGCCAAGGTTGGTGCGTGCATTGGAGCGACGCTGCGTACGAGCGCCATCGAGGGACGTCCGCCGGGCGAGCTCTACGCGCACCAGCGCTTCGACGAGTTTGCCCCGAAGGTCTACTTTACCAGCGTGCAGACGGGCGCGCGTATCAACACGGGCGCGCGCGACGCCTTTCAGCGCCACAAATACGCAAGCGGCGAATTCGGACCCGGTGGCCTCTACCACAACACGGCGGGTCAGGTCGGCTTCGATGGCACGACCAAAGGCATCAAAGTCCAGTTCCATCCGAAATTCCCGGTGCAGCAGGCTAACTCTGTCTGGACCTTTGACGGTACGATGCCGCCGAAGCTCCTGATGGCGCGTTATGGCGAGCCGGTCCTGTTCCGCCATTACAATGGTCTGCCGATCGACGTGGCCGCCAACAATGGCTTTGGCCACCACACGATCACGACGCACGAGCACAACGGCCACAACCCGGCCGAGAGCGATGGCTTCGCAGCGGCATACTTCTACCCCGGTCAGTACTACGACTATCGCTGGCCGATGACGCTGGCTGGGACCGACAGCATCAACACGGGCGCGACGAACGCCTGGGCTGGCGCGCCGAATGATCTGGGTGGGATCAAGAAGGTCCGTGGCGACTGGCACGAGACGATGAGCACCCACTGGTTCCACGACCACATGCTCGATTTCACCGCGCAG
>CANJXY010000261.1 GCA_947478925.1 Hyphomonadaceae bacterium
AAGTCCTCGTCCAGAATATCTGGATGTCGGTTGATCCCTACATGCGGCGGAGCATGGACGAGGACGGCAAGGATCTGGCGCCCTGGCCGATCGGGGGCGCACTCGATGGCCCTTCAATCGGCCGCGTGATTGCCTCGCGCCATGTCGGTTTTCGCGAAGGTGATCTTGTTGAGAGCATGTCGGGCTGGCAGGAGCACTTCATCTCAGGCGGCACGGATTTCATTCCGTATCTGACACCCAACGATGCGCTTGCCGTACGATCTGCGCCTGGCGCACGGCCTCGCGACTGGCTTGGCCTGCTCGGGATCGCTGCGATGACGGCCTATGCCGGCATGGTGTGCCTGTCGAAAGCCAGTCGCGGCGACACGACGGTGATTTCGAGCGGCGCGGGAACGGTCGGCTCGATCGCTTGCCAGATTGGGCGCATCAAAGGTTTGCGTGTCGTCACCTCTGCGGGAAGCGACGAGAAGGTGAAATGGCTGCGCGACGTAGCGCGCGTGGATGAGGCGTTCAATTATCGCAGCCAGTCCATGGCTGAGGCGCTCGCCAAGGCGTGCCCGAACGGGATCGATCTGTTGTTGGAGAATGCCAGCCCGGAGCACTTGTCGGCATGCCTGCCGCTGATGAATGAACTCAAGCAGGTCCTGATTACTGGCTTCATCAGCATCTACAATTCTGGCGGTACGATTTCCGGGATCGAAAACTTCCAGTACGTGCTCGACAGGTTCCTGACTGTTCAGGCCTTCCGCTTCATGGATTCCCTCGACGCTTACGATCAGTTCGTGTCAGATATGCTCCGTTGGCGCGGCTCCGGGGAGCTGGTCCTGCCGGAAATAATTCACAACGGACTGGAAGCTGCGCCAGAAGCGCTTTGTTCGCTTTTCACGGGCGCAAGCTTCGGCAAGGTCCTGGTCCGCATCACGGACGATCCTGCCGATCGCGTCTGAGGTAATTTAGGCCGAGAGGCTTGCGTGATCGACGCCGCATTGTGGCTACATGCAAACGTCACGGACCGTGTCCAAGAGCACTGCACAGTGAGCAGAAGCCGTCGCTCCGCGACGCGCTCCACCCCAGGTGGCGCTCGCGTCAAATCGCACCTTCGATTGACAAAACATTGCATCGGCCTATTTTCATGGCCTCAATTGATCCGGCTGATTTGGGAGACGATCGTCATGGCGAAAAACGGCAAGCTGAAACCCGCCGCATGGGGCCGCTTTATGCCGGTTCAGAGCCCGCAATCGGAGCCCGGCCCATGGCACTATCGCGGCACCGAGATGGTGATGGTTGAGTTCCCGACAGACGAGAAGGCAGCGCTCGCCGTGCTGCCGTCCGATCTTGAGCTCGTTGAGCCCGCAACAGCATTCATGGTGATCGAGACCAATCACTGGACCACGCTCGGGCCCTACAGCGAGGTCTATGTCGGCATTCTGTGCACATGGAAGGGTGAACTCTATGGCTATGCCCCTGGCGTCTACGTGACGGGCGAGAACTCGCAGATTGTCGGCCGTGAAGTCTATGGCTTCGGCAAGAAGCGTCCGCATCGCATCGAACTCATCAAGCACTCGGACGGCTCCGTTGAAGCGGCGATGGATGTGAAGCCCGGTGACCACGCTCTGCGCGCCACCATGCGTCCACACAAGAACCAGCCGGCGGAGGCCATCTCCGCGCTGCCGCTGATCTGCCTCAAGGTCGTCCCGGATGCCGAAGGCAGCGCACAGCCATCACTGGCGCAGCTTGTATCGGTGCTTTTCAAGGCCAACGCTGTGGTCGGATCGGATGGCAAGGCAGAAGTCTACACCGGCCCGGGGCATATGCAGTTCGGCTCGCCCTCTGACGTTCAGTTCCCGATTAAGGGCGAAGCCAAGTTCACCTACGCGCATTTCCACGCCGACCTTCCTTACGGAAAAATCCTGAAGACCTATACGGACGCCGAACTCAAAGAGTGTCGCTGACACCGTCGCGACGTGGCCCGCGCGTCGCGACCAATCGACTCCAAGGGGACACTCGAGCCATGCGCAACAGCAGCTGGTTGCTTCCACTCGCCCTGCTCGCAACGACTGCTTCGCTAGCTGCCTGCGCGCCAGCGAGCGAACCTGCACGAGAGCCTGCGGCTGTCTCGGAGACGATCGCTCCGGCAGCGGCGTACGTTGCAGCCACGACGCCGAAGCTCGAACACATGGCGGTCTGGGCCAAGGATCTCGAGAAGACCTCGAAATTCCTGACCGAGGCGCTTGGGTGGAAACGCCACCCGATCGTGTTCGGCGTCAACGAGGATGACCCGACCTTCGGCGGCATGAAGCTGGCCTTCATCGACGCCAATGGGTTCTGGCTTGAACTGGTGCAACCCACGACCGAGGGACCGGGCATGGAGTTCCTGAACCAGAAGGGCAATGGCAGCCTGGTCGAACTGGACTTCGCTGTTCCAGACTTCGACAAGACTATGGCCAGGATGAAGGACAAGGGCATCGACGTTGTCGGCATGGACGGAAATCCGCTGCGCAATGGCGGCCTGCTCAAGGAGTGGGTGATCAAGGACGGCAAGCGCGTCGATGGCGACGAGCGGCTGATGTACCTCCCGATGAATGCGTCCGCGGGAACCTCGATCGAGCTATTCTGGGAATACCCGAACGGGGCGGTCATCTATCGCGACGACACATGGCCGGCCGAAACGCGTCCGGCGCCCAGCGCGCCACGTCTCGACCACACGGTGGTGATGAGCGCCAACCTCCCCAACACCACAAAAGTCTATACCGATACGTTGGGCCTGGAGACGCTCCCTCTGACGCAGGGCCTCAACCGCGACTGGATGGGCGCGGGCGAGGATCAGCACGCCTGGGTCAAGACCAATGGCAGCATCTGGGTCGAACTCGTCGCGCCATCGGGCGAAGCAGGCAAGAAGGCCCTCGGCGATTCGAAACTGGGCGATGGTGCGTTGGTAGAGCTGGGAGTTGAAGTCTCGGACATCAACGCCTTCCACGACGCCATGGCGGCAAAGGGCATTAAAATGACGGCGGGAGACGGCGTCGCCCTGCCCGCGGGCCAGAAATCTATCACCGTCGCATCGTCCGGCGACCGCTACAGCTACTTCCCGCTCGACAAGAGTGAAGGCATGCGAATCCTGGTGTTTCAACGCGGCCCGGCGGACAAAAGTGTCTTCGCGCAACGCGACGCACAGGCCGAAGCCAAGAATTAGATCTCCCCGGAAGGGCGTGTCAGAAGGCCGATTGCCGAACGAGAGTTTTCTTTCATGGACACCGACTCCTCCGACGACCTTTCCACGTACTGCACCCCTCAAGAGAGAGCCTTCCTGATGGAGTTCGGAGCCAACGTAAGGCGTCGAAGGAAGGACTTGGGCATGACCCAGAGCGAACTCGCCGAGCGAATTGATCGGAGCATTCACCTTGTCGGCCGACTTGAGCGCGGCAAAAAATGGCCGGCGCTGAAGACCGCTATCGAGGTCGCAATCGCACTGCAGACCGATGTGCGGAGCTTGTTTCCGGAGGCCCAACCAGTCGCGTAGTTGGTGTCTGGTCGATCTCCCGCATGTGATCTGGTGGGAACCTTCAGATTAACGCGGCGCGGTTCTGCAGGGCTTTCGACAAACCCGCGGCAGTCACGCGACCGCCCTGCTCCAGGCAGATTCCGAGAGTGCACGCAGCACGCACAACGCTCCGCGGCTCAGTCACCTGCGCCGGAATTTTCGGGCCGCACCAAGCTTGTAAGACGAACGGCAGTTTTGCGGCCCAACTTCGCGCCCTTCCGGCATTGTTACTAACGGCAGGGTCTCCCAGGAATTGCCGGTCGCGTCTGCCCTTCTGATCAGGCGGTAGCCGCCCAAGAGAGAGGTCATTGACGCGTCCACGGCGCCCTTGTTGATCAGGTGAGGCCTCACCAGAAACGGCCCGTCGAACCTCAATCCACTATTCGTACGTGTTGCGGTCACCGGCGACCGTCGTCAACACCGCAACAAGCTCGGTGGCGTCAAACGGTTTTGCCATGAAAGCATCGGGGCGCTTTTCAACGCGGCAGGCACTGATGTTCCAGTCGGCGGCGGACATGAGCACGATTGCTTGACCGGGCCCAACAGCACGCAACGCGAGGACGACATCCTCGCCGCTTCCATCCAGAAGCATGAGATCCACGAAAGCGATGTCAAAGTGTTTTTCACGCGCAGTCGCGAGTCCGCTCGCGCCGGAGCTGCAGACAATGACGTCATGCCCCATCGCGCGCAGCATTTCTCCGAGAAGGACCCGGAACGCAGGATTGTCGTCAATCACAAGAACCGACTTGGCTGGAAGAGCAGCGTTGGTATCGGACAACGTGCTGACGACCTCAGGCAGCGGAATTTCAAACCAGAACTTGCTCCCCCGCCCCTCGGTATTCGGCGACCAACCAATGTCACCACCGAGCTCGCCAATAATGTCCTTGCAGATAGCGAGGCCGAGGCCGTGCCCCCGACGATCAGGGAGCATCGGCTCCACGGGCGACATGAACCGCTCGAACAGCCGCGGTATCATGGCTTCGGAGAGACCAGGACCATCGTCTGTCACGCTGAAGCGGATCCAGCCCTTGTGCTCACACGGCCGCACTTCGATCGTGACCTCTCCGACGTCCGCAAACTTGATCGCATTTCCGGCGAGATTCATGAGGACACGACGTGTGCGCCCCTTGTCGCCA
>CANJXY010000262.1 GCA_947478925.1 Hyphomonadaceae bacterium
GCTCCTATAATCAGGTGTGGTCTTCGTATTTCTTGGCGAGCTCTTCGATGTTCTCCGGCGGCCAGGACGGAACGTCCATACCGAGGTGGAGCCCCATCGAGGCGAGCACTTCCTTGATCTCGTTGAGCGACTTGCGGCCGAAGTTTGGGGTACGGAGCATTTCGGCTTCAGACTTCTGGATGAGGTCGCCGATGTAGACGATGTTGTCGTTGCGCAGGCAGTTGGCCGAACGCACCGAAAGTTCCAGCTCGTCGACCTTCTTCAGCAGCACTGGGTTGAAGCCCAGGTCCGGCTCGTCGTCGGACGCAGTCGCAGCGACGGGCTCGTCGAAGGTGATGAGGAGTTGCAGCTGATCCTGCAGGATGCGCGCAGCGTAGGCCACGGCGTTTTCCGGCGTGACCGAGCCATCGGTCTGAATGTCGAGGGTCAGTTTATCGTAGTCCAGCACCTGGCCGGCGCGGGTGTCTTCGACGAACACGCCCACGCGTTCAACCGGCGAGAAGATCGAGTCGATCGGGATGTAGCCGAGCGGGGCGTCATCCGGACGGTTGCGATCAGCCGGGACATAGCCCTTGCCGGTCGCGATCGTGAATTCCATGCGGACATCCGCACCCTCGTCCAGGTGACAGATGATGTGGTCGGGGTTCAGGATCTCGATGTCGCTCGACACTTCGATCTGACCGGCGCGAACCGGGCCAGCGCCCGACGCTTTCAGCATCATGCGCTTCGGCGTGTCGGAGACCATGCGGATCGCGACGCGCTTCAGGTTCAGCACGATGTCGGTGACATCTTCGCGGACACCCGGAATCGAGGAGAACTCGTGCACCACGCCATCGATCTGGACGCCGGTGATGGCAGCGCCCTGGAGCGAGGACAGCAGAACCCGGCGCAGGGCGTTGCCCAGCGTCGTGCCGAAGCCGCGCTCGAGCGGCTCGATGACGAGCTTGGCTTTGCGTTGCGCATCCCGATCATGCTCCACAACCGGACGGTTGGGGCGGATCAGGTCTTTCCAGTTTTTGTCGTTCACCGAACCGGCGGACATCGCCATGGATTGGACCTCTTCAGTATTGCCAGACCGAAACAGCGAAACCCGTCGTTAGACGCGGCGACGTTTCGGCGGGCGGCAGCCATTGTGCGGGACGGCGGTGGTGTCGTGAATGGTGGTGACGGTGAAGCCGACCGCCTGCAGGGCGCGCAGCGCCGACTCGCGGCCCGAACCCGGGCCGTGAACGAGCACTTCGATGGTCTTCATGCCGTGTTCCATCGCCTTCTTGCCGGCGTCTTCGGCGGCAACCTGGGCGGCATAGGGCGTCGACTTGCGTGAGCCCTTGAAACCCATCGTGCCGGCGGACGACCAAGAGATCGTATTACCCTGCGCGTCGGTGATGGTGATGATGGTGTTGTTGAAGGACGCATTCACGTGGGCGACGCCCGACGCGATGTTTTTGCGTTCCCGCTTTTTTACCCGGCCTTTGTCGCCAGCTGCTTCGCGCGCCATTGTCTATCCTACTTCTTCTTGCCGGCGATGGCCTTTGCGGGGCCTTTGCGCGTGCGTGCGTTGGTGTGGGTGCGCTGACCGCGGACCGGCAGGCCTTTGCGGTGACGCAGGCCGCGGTAGCAACCGAGGTCCATCAGGCGTTTGATGTTCATCGCGACTTCGCGACGGAGGTCGCCCTCGACGACGTAATCAGCATCGATCGTTTCGCGGATCTTCAGCACTTCGCCGTCGGTCAGCTGGTTCACGCGGCGCGCCGGCTCTATGCCGAGCTTGGCGGTAATTTCCTTGGCCTTGGTGTTACCAATGCCGTGAATGTAGGTCAGCGCGATCTCGACGCGCTTAGCGGTCGGAAGGTTTACGCCTGCAATACGGGCCAATTGCCTCTCCTGAACGTCCGCCGATCCACCCGAACGGGATGACCGGCTCGAAAATCTCTATCGAAATGCCAGCGCAACGCGAATGTTCGCCCAACGCCATTCCGGCGCGGCGAACCTTCGGCCCGTCACGAAGGCCGCTAATTAGTTGGGCGAACTCGCCCCGTCAACTGGTTATTTCCCTTTTGTCCTCAGCCTTCCCAGCCCCTGCTGAGCGAGGGTTTCTCCTCGGATTCATTTCGCTTTTTTGGCTTGTGCGTTGTCCAGGATCGAGGCGATCGAGCTCGAGACCGTGTCCACGCTGGCCATGCCGTCGATTTCCGCCAGCTTTCCTTGCCCCATGTAGACCTCAACGAGGGGGGCGGTCTGGGTATTGTAGGCAATGAGTCGCTTCTTGAAGGCTTCCGGATTGTCGTCTGCGCGGCCTTCGGCCTCAAATCGCTTGGTTACCCGGTCGATCAGGGCGGCTTCGTCCACCTTGAGACGGATTACGGCATCGACCATCTGGCCACGGCCGGCGAGCGAGTCGTCCAGCGCCTTGGCCTGCGGCGTCGTGCGGGGAAAACCGTCGAAGATGAAGCCGGCCGCCTTCGGGTTCTGATCGAGCTGTTCTTCGATCAGGGCAATGACGATCTCGTCGGAAACGAGCGAGCCCGAATCCATGATCGCAGCGACCCTCTTGCCGAGCTCTGACCCGGAAGACCGGGCGGCCCGGAGCATGTCGCCCGTGGACAGCTGGATAAAGCCGCGTTCAGCCACCAGCTTCTTGGCCTGTGTCCCTTTGCCGGCAGCCGGAGGCCCGAACAGGATCAGGTTCACTTCTTCTTACCCCCGACCCGCGCTTTCTTGATCATGTCCTGATACTGGTGACCGATCAGGTGCGACTGGATCTGCGTTACCGTGTCCATTGTAACAGATACGACAATCAGCAACGACGTCCCCCCGATATAAAACATCCCGTTGAACTCGTTACGAAGCAGTTCCGGCATGACGCAGACCGCAGCGATATAGAGCGAGCCGATGACGGTGAGGCGGGTCAGCACGTAATCAAGGTGCTCTGCGGTCTTCTTGCCAGGGCGATAACCCGGAATGAAGCCGCCATACTTGCGAAGGTTCTCGGCCGTCTCTTCCGGGTTGAACACGATGGAGGTGTAGAAGAAGCAGAAGAAGATGATCAGCGCGGCGTAGACCACGATGTGCACTGGCTGCCCCGGCCCGAGATAAGCCTGAATGAAGCTGATCACATCGCCCCACCACCCGCTGGAGGCGGAAGCAATCTGGTCTGCGTTGCCGCCGGCGGCAGCTGCCGCAGCGGCCTGCGACCCGCTAAAACCTGCCAGGGTGTTGGGCAGCATGAGCAAGGACGAGGCGAAGATGGGGGGGATGACGCCGGCTGAGTTCACCTTGAGCGGCAGGAAGGACGATTCGCCGCCCACCATACGATTGCCCTGCTGACGCTTGGGATACTGAATCAGCAGGCGTCTCTGCGAGCGCTCGATGAAGACAATGAACAGTACAAGCGCGCCGGCCAGAGCCGCGATCGCGAGAATGACGACAAAGTCGACCTGGCCGGAGTAAAGCTTGGTCCAGGTCTGTGCGATGTAGGTGGGGAATTCGGCGACGATGCCCGCGAAAATAATCAGCGAGATACCGTTGCCGACGCCACGCGCCGTGATCTGTTCGCCCAGCCACATCAGGAAAATGGTGCCGCCGACAAGCGTGGCGACCGTCGACACCTGGAAGTAGATGCCCGGAGCATAGGCCATCACGTCGTTGTTCAGTGCGACAGAGACGCCATACGCCTGCGCGATCGCAAGGACGACGGTGAGATAGCGGGTGTACTGGTTCAGCTGTTTGCGGCCGCCCTCGCCTTCCTTCTTGAGGCGCTCAAGCGAGGGAACGGCGGTCGACAGGATCTGGACGATAATCGACGCCGAAATGTACGGCATCACGTTGAGGGCGAAGATAGCCATGCGCTCGACGGCGCCGCCCGAGAATGTGTTCCACATTCCCAGAATGCCTTGCTTCATCCCGGCGAACGCTTTGGCGTACTCCAGAACGTCGATCCCGGGGATCGGGATCTGCGAGCCGAGGCGATAAATGATGAGCGCGATCAGGGTGAACCAGATACGCGCCTGCAGTTCCTTCGCCTTGCTGAAGGTCGAGAAGGAGATATTGCGAGCAAGCTGCTCTGCCGCGGAAACCATTAAGCCCGCCTCCCAGATCGCGTGTCCGTCACGCTGCCGGAATGGCAGGGCTCAGCCACGCGCGCGACCATCCTGAATCAGGATAGCCTACTCGGCAGCCTCAGCGGCAACCGGCTTCGTCACAGTAACCTTGCCACCGGCTTTTTCCACCGCTTCGATGGCCGCCTTGGAAGCGCCGTGCACGACCAGCTCAACTTTGGACTTGATCTCGCCCTTTGCAAGGAGGCGAACGCCGTCCTTCTTGCGGCGCAGCAGGCCTGATTCGATCAGGGCGGCAGCGTCGATCGGCTTTTTGGCGTTCAGCTTACCGGCAGCCACGAATTCCTCGATCTTGCCGAGGTTGACCTCGGCATAGGATTTCGCGCCGTGGGGCGTGAAGCCGCGCTTCGGCAAGCGCATGTAGATCGGCATCTGGCCGCCTTCGAAGCCATTGATGGCGACGCCGCGACGGGACTTTTGACCCTTGACGCCGCGGCCACCGGTCTTGCCCTTGCCCGAGCCGACGCCCAAGCCGACGCGAATGCGCTTCTTGCGCGCGCCTTCTTTGTCGGAGATCTGGTTCAGTTTCATCTTGCTCTCCAGGCC
>CANJXY010000263.1 GCA_947478925.1 Hyphomonadaceae bacterium
AAAGCGCATCATGCCCTATGGCTAGCACGCGCGCGCTGCCGCGTCAGGTCCAGCTGGAAAAGCGAAACCAGCCCTGCATCGGCCAGTCGAACAGGCAAGGCTCCTCGCGGGTGCCCCAGCCGATATTGTGGGCAACCAGCGGCATGTCACCCTGCCTGTTGCGGGTCACGACGCCGATATGCGGCAGGCCTCCCCCGGTCAGACGCCAGCTCACCACGTCGCCCGGCCGGAAGTCTGCTGCGACCTTGCTTGGCGCCTGCGCCCCGCCCTTGCGGCGGAAGAACGTCTCAAGGTTCGGCACGCGCCGGTGATCGATGTTGGTGTCGGGCTTCGCAAGGCCCCAGCTCTTCGGATACTTCGCGAAGTTGGCCTTCATGTCTTCGTGGACGTCTTCCTGCAGGTCGACACCGGCGTGGCGGAAGGCGCGGATCACCGTGTCTGTGCACACGCCACGATCGTCGGGCACGTCACCCATGGGATAGGCGATCTTCACATAGGCCGGGTCATAGCTCTCGGACTTCCGCGCCCGCATCTCCGCGCCGACGGCCACCCGCATCGCGAAGGGCCAGGTCTTGTCGTCCTCCGGCAGCGGCCTGGCCTGCGCCAGCGAGCGCGGGCCGCATGCCACCAGTCCGAGACCCAGCGCACCAAGCAGCAGGCTTCGCCGGTTCAAGAGCAGATTTGCAGCGCCAGACATGAAGATCCCCTGACATCGATCCATGTCAGGGGGCCATTCGATTACGGCAGAGCAGCGACCGAAAGCCGGCGAGCTGCTGTCGCTGCCAGGGAGAGATCAGCCTTTCGGCAGCTTCACGATGCCCATTTTCGTCAGGATGATCAGCACGCCGCCGGCGACCGTGATCAGCATGCCGGGCGAAATGGCAAAGCCGATCAAGCCGCCGCCCATGCCGCTCGCACCGAAGGACGCCGCCATGCTCATGGCTTCCTGATAGGCGCGCGGTGCAAGCAGGCCCGCCAGAATCGGGATCAGGATCGGCCCGCCAATGGCGGCCGCAGCCGTGATCAGGCGGAACTGTGCCGTCATCTTGTGGTTGGTGAATTCGAAGAAGATCAAAACGCCTGCCGCAACCGGCACGAAGAAGAGCAAGGCGGCCAACAGAGCGCTGATGCCGAGGCCGGAGCCGAACGGACCACTCATTGAGTTGAGCATGCCAAGGGCGCTGACATAGCCCGCGATCAGCGAGCCAAGGATGATGACGGCGGCCCAGATCACATAGGGCCTGGCCAGGATCATCTGTACGTATTCGCCCCCCGCAACCGGCGTGCCGCCAGCTGCACTGCCTGTCGGGGCGCCGAGCCCGGAGGGAAGGCTGAAGCCGCTCTTGACCGCGTAGATGTCCTTGGCGTTGTCGCCATCCGTCTCGAAATCGACTGAGTCATTCGCCTTCAAGGGCGCCGGCGACTTGTTGTCAGCAGTGGCGAATTTGTAGCGCTTGCCGTCCTCGCCGTTGATCGCGCCCGTGCCACTCGTCGGATCGAAACCGAGAACTTTGCCCTTCATAGCGCCGCGTATCCTCTTGCATGAGTCATCCAGCACACGGGAAGGGGTAGCAAATTTTTGCTCCGCGCGCAATTAAGCCCCCGTCTGCGAAGGGTTTTGGAGCGCTTCCCGCGCCAGCCTTCATCGCTTCTTCATGCGTTGGGCCAAGACGCGCTTAACTTCGCTTCAACACTATTTCTAAGCGGCCCCACACCGCGCGTTAAGCTTGATGAGGCATAAACCGAACAACGAGAAATCCGACTAATTGGTGGGTACGCACCTTGTTCCAGATCATCGGCATCATTGTCGTCATCGCCATGGTGTTCGGCGGCTTCGTGTTCGCCGGCGGCAACCTCGAACCCGTCCTGGAAGCAGGACCGCACGAGATGATCATCATCGGCGGCGCCGGCGCCGGGGCATTTCTGATCGGGAACTCATTCAAGACGGTGATCGCTTCGGGCAAGGGCATTGGCAAGATCATGGCCGGCCCGAAGTGGAAGGCGAAGGATTACACCGACCTGTTGTCGCTGTTGTTCGTGTTGACGAAGACAATGAAGACAAAGGGCGTGGTGGCGATCGAACAGCACATCGAGAACCCCAAGGAATCGACGATCTTCCAGAACTATCCGAAGATCCTGAAGGACCATTTCGCCACGGATCTCATCTGCGATACGCTACGCATGATGACGATGAACCTCGAAGACCCGCACCAGGTCGAGGATGTCATCGACAAGCAGATCGAGAAGCACCATCACGAGGCGCACAAACCTGCCCACGCGATCCAGAACCTCGCCGACGCCATGCCCGCGCTGGGCATCGTCGCCGCCGTGCTCGGTATCATCAAGACCATGGGCTCGATCAACCAGCCGCCGGAATATCTCGGCAAGATGATCGGCTCGGCGCTCGTCGGCACCTTCCTCGGCGTGTTCTTCGCCTACGGATTTATCGGCCCCTTTGCCTCGCGCCTTGGGCAGATCGTCGACGAGGAAGGCCAGTTCTACAAGATCATCAAGGACGTTCTCGTCGCCCATCTGCACGGCAACGCCGCTCAGGTTTCGGTCGAGATCGGACGCGGCCAGATCCCAAGCTCTGCCCAGCCCTCCTTCGCGCAACTCGAAGAGGCGCTCGGCGCGGTCACCGTCTAACCAATCCTCCCAAGGATACTTGCCTCCCCAACCACGTCGACCGGCCCGGGCTCCAAGCCCGGGCCGTTTTCGTTAGGGGCCCGTCGCTGCAGCGGCTTTTGAGGGCACAACCCGCGCTTCACGCGCCGTGTCATCCCTCAGCCAGCGGTTCGCCGCAGCGATCACATCAGCGAGCGTCACGGCTCGTACGCTCGCCTCGATCGCCGAAAGCTTGCTACGCTCAAGCAGGTCCGGTCGCCCCTGTGCCTGGGCGATGAGGCCGAGCCAGTAACTGTTCGATGTCGCATTCTGCGGCAACACCTCCAGCGAAGGCGTGATCGCCCGGTTCAGCTCATCATCGCTGATCCGCCCGGCGCGCATGTCTGCCGCGATGGCGCGCATGGCAGCGACCATCTGATCGACATCCTCCGGCTTCACCTCGGCGCCCGCATTGACATAGCCGAAGCCGGGATAGACCGATGACAGCGCGTTCGAGACGGTTGGCGAATAGCTCGCCCCCAGTTTTTCGCGAAGCGCTTCTATCACCTTGAGCCGCATGATCCCCGCCAGCACAGCCAGCGTAATCGCTGTTTGTGGCTCGGCTTCCGGATCGACATCCGTCACGGGCCAGAAGACATAAGCCAGCGCCTGGTTCGCCTCGCCCGCGTGGGTGAACACAAGCGGGTCATGCGCGGTCCGAAATTTCACCGGCGACGTCGCCTTGAATTTCGTCGGTCCTTCGGCTCGCTTCGGCAGTGCGCCGAATGTCTTCGCAACAAGCCGGATCACCGTCGCCTCATCGATATCGCCGACAACCGCAATTTCGATCGGCCCATCATGCAGCGCAGGCGTCAGATAGTGCTTCAGCTCCACGAACGAACGTTGCCAGGCGCCATCGTCGGGATCGCTGCCGAACCGCCTGTCGCCGTCCATCATCGCGCGCAAGCCCCTTGCCGACCACGTCGCCTGCGCATCGGCGTCCAGGCGCGGCCAGCTCAGGACGATACCCTGCCGCCAGCGCCGTTCGGCCTCCTGTCGATAGCCGGGATGGACCACATAGGCAGCGATCACCTCCAGTTGCAGCTCAAGATCCGTCGGTGTCGTCGCATAGCTGCCACCGAAATAAGTCGAGCCCGCCCCGAACCGCGTCGACACGATCCGGCCCTGAAGAATGGCGCGCAGGTCATCGATGGAGTGCTTCTCCAGCCCCCCGGCGCTGAATGCGCTCATCAGCCCGTTGAGCCCGAACGGTTGATCCGGAAAATCGAGCACGCCGTGGCCGATGCGTACCGATACCTGCACCGCGTTCCTGGCAAAGTCCGTGCGCTTGATGTTGAGACGAACATTGTTGTCGAACGTGATCAGTCGCGTATCGATGTCCGCCAACCGCTGATCCTTCACCACCGTCCCGGGTTTGCCGAAATTGGCATAGGCGAACTTCAGCTTCTCGCGCGCCGGCGGCGCAACCACCGGCACGGTCCCACTCGCCTGCCATGCAGCGACAACGGCCTCGCCCAGGCCAGCGCCGCCGGTCGTCGTGGAAACTAAAAACAGCGGGTCCTTCGGTGACATCCACTTGCGGAATTCTGCATTCACCGTCGCCGGCGTCACCTTGCCCGCCCAGCCCTCGAACCGCTTCAGTCCCGAGGCAGGGGTCGAAAACACCGTGTCGTTCTGCACCGACGACAACAGCGCGCTCACCAGCGCATCGGTCTCCCGTGTACCCTGACGCTCGACCTGATTGGCTTGTCCGGTGCGCAGAGCTTCGATCTGGCCGTCCACCTCCTGCTTCGTGAACCCATAGACAAGCGCCCTGCGCCATTCCTGCTCGAGCGCCTCAAGGCCTTCCTTCCATCCCTCCGGCGTCACATTGACCGACGCGCCGCCGACCGAGACCGTCTCCAGCAGGTCACCGGTACTCAATCCTGCGCTGCGAAAAGGCGGCTCGTCCCAGTTCGTCATCGGCGACAGCCGCCGGCTCAGCGCGCCGATCGCGAACATCAGGAGATTGTCCTCGCGCCGCTGGGCGCCCGTATC
>CANJXY010000264.1 GCA_947478925.1 Hyphomonadaceae bacterium
CCGTGCTCGAGTACGATGGCGACGGCATAACGCGGCTTGTCGGTCGGAGCAAAAGCGATGAACAGCGCGTGGTCGCGCAGCTTCCACGGCAGCTTGTCATTCTTGATCGCCTCGCCGCGTGCGTTCCGCTCGGAGGCGTGAATGACGCGCACCTGCGCGGTGCCTGACTTACCGGCCATATGGGCGCCGGTATAGGGGGCAGGCAGCTCGCCATTGGGATCGACGCTGCCGCCCTTGAGATAGCTGTAGGCCGTCCCGCCGGGCTCGGACGTCACCGCGAACATGCCGCCGCGCACGGCTTCGAGCACGCCGGGTTTGAACTGGCCGATCGGCGTGATTTCGGAGTCCGGCACCTTGATCCCGCTGGCGATGACGGTGGGATTGGGTGTCGCAGCCCCGCCCGCGATCCGCGCGCACATCACGGCGAGCTGGAAGGGCGAGGCCGTCACATAGCCCTGCCCGATCGCGGCCGAGATCGTGTCGCCGGCATACCATTGCTCGCCGATGACCTTGCGTTTCCACGCATCGTTGGGAACCGAGCCGGCCTTGCCGCCCGTAAGACCGAGTTCATAGCGATGGCCGAGCCCGAACCGCTTCGCCACATCAGCGATCGCCTCGATGCCGGTGCGCTCGGCTGCCTGATAAAAGTAGCAGTCGCACGACTTCTGCAGGCCCTGGTGCAGGTTGAGAACACCGTGACCTTCCGGGCGCCAGCAGTTGTAAAACCTGTTGTAGTACCAGGCCTTGCCGGAGCAACGGACCGTGTCTTCGGGCTTCATCGCGCCGCTCTCGAGAGCGGCGGCGGCGACAACCGTTTTGAAGGTTGAGCCCGGCGGATAAACGCCGTCATAGGCCTTGTGATAGAGCGGGTTCTTCTCGTCCTCGCGCAGTGCCTTGTACGGGCCGGCCGCGATACCGCTGACGAACAGGTTGGGATCGGCGGCGGGCGTCGACATCATGCAGACGACTTCGCCGGTCGCCACGTCGATCATCACCGCGCTACCCGCCTCCGCGCCGAAGCGCTGAATGGCGTAGTTCTGGAGGTCAGCGTCGAAGGACAGCACGACATCCGTGCCGGGCGTGCCGCTGAGATCCTCGCTCGGCAGACGGTCGATCACACGCCCTGTAGCATTCTTCAGAAGGCGAATCTTGCCCGGCTCGCCCTTGAGCTGCTGTTCGCCATAAGCCTCGATGCCCTGCTTGCCGACGCGCATGGCGGGGTGGCGATAGAGCCTGCGAATAGCGGCGGCGCGCGCCTTGCCGGCTTCGGAATCAAGCGCCTCGCCGGCGGTATCCAGCTCGATCTTGATCTTCTGCTGGATGTCCGCCTCGTTGGCTTTCTGGACATAGCCGATCGTGTGATAGAACGCGGCCTGAAGCGGATAGGAGCGCAGCTCGCCCACTTCCGCGCTGATGCCTGCGAGTTCAGGCGCCATCACATTGACCTGCGCGAACTCTTCCCATGTCAGGTCGTCAGCGACGAGGATGTCGCGGTGCGCGGGCGGCGTTGTTGCGTCCTGCAGCAGCGAGCGCATCTTGTTGTCGCTGAGCTGGAGCTGGCGGCCGACGCGCTCGATCACGCTGGCTATTTCTTCTGGCTTCGTGCCGGCGACTTCCGGACGCAATGTGACGTAAAAGTTGCGCTTCGATCCGGCGAGTACGCGGCCCGTGCGATCATAGATCG
This sequence comes from Hyphomonadaceae bacterium, assembly GCA_947478925.1. GTDB lineage: Bacteria > Pseudomonadota > Alphaproteobacteria > Caulobacterales > Hyphomonadaceae > UBA7672. The sequence continues at coordinate 1,685 of CANJXY010000264.1, forward strand.
TGCCACGGTGCGGCGGGGCGGGTTCGAGCTGGATACGTACGTCGCGCGCCTTGGCCTCGAACTCAGCCTGGCGGAGCAGCTGGAGTTCGGCGAGGCGCACGGTGAGGCCCGCGAAGACAAGACCGCCGCCGCCGAGGAACAGCATGCGGCGTGATGGAAACGAATTTTTCCAGTCGCGGTTCATCGTCTGGCCACCCTGATGCTGGCTGGCAGGATCACGAAACGTACAATCGGATAGAGCAGCGCGGTCATGATGAAATCACCGGTCAGGGCGCCGCGCGCAAAACCGGGATGACCCGCGATGCTGCCGGCGATGCCAAGCGCGATACTGGCGGCGATGAAGCCGCCGATGACGGCGATGGCTTCAGCGCCAACGACCGGGATGGGGGGTTGGCGGTCCCACGCAATAAGGGCGACGCCGTAGGCGCAGAGCAGCGCCAGCGGCCACGCGCCGAGTGGCGCCTCGCCCATGTAATCCATCGCAAGCCCGAGCATGATCAGACAGCCCGCAACCCAGACCGACAGGCCAAATGCGGCAAGACCTGCCGCAAGCCACAGGCCCGCGATAGGCCACCAGAGTGTCACCATGCCGGCGTGCATGCCGAACGCTGTCGCCAGTCCAGCCAGGACAACAAGCAGCAGCACCCAGATCCGCCACGCCGTTCTCATTCGCGGCCTCCGGCAGGAGCTGGCGGGTCAGGTGTTGCGGCGGCTGGCGTGGCCCTGGCCGTGGGCTTTGGCGCGAGAGGGGCAGCGACAGGGGCAGCGACAGGGGCGCTGACCGTGCGAAGCGTGGAAACGGTGTTCTCCTCGACCCCACCGAGCGGCGGCACGAGGTCAGGATCAGCAAAGTCCGGCGGCGGCACGAGACGCACGAAGTCGATGGGGCCGGCATCCATCGCGAGGTCAATACGCCATTCGTCGCCGACCTTTCGCGCCGTACCGACGCGGACGCCGAGCGGCATCTTGCCGTCGTCGCCTGAGGTCACCCAGACTTCGCCGGGGATGATCTGATCCGGCGTTTCGGGTTCAAGGAGGCGTGCGCTGGAGCCGTTGTCGCCGACAAGCAGGGCGCGATCGCCGGACTTGACGCCCATCACCGGGATGCGGCTTGCGAAGTCGGTGAGCAGCAGGACGCGTGAGGTGTATTCCCCTACCCGCACAACGCGGCCGACCAGGCCATGCTCGTTAATCGCAGCGAAGCCCTCCCGCACGCCGTTCGAGGCGCCGGCATTGGCGATCTGGGAAGCCGCGAAAGGTCCGTTCTCCTCGACAACCACACGGGCGGTCACGGCCTGGCCTTGCGTTTCGCCGACGAGGTCGAGCAGTTTCTCGTAGCGCTCCATGCGGAGCGCCATGGTCTCGGCAAGGTCTTTCCAGCGATGGAGGTCGCGAACTTCGGCTTCGAGTTCGGCGATGCGCGCTTCATCTTCCTGGCTGCGGCCGAAGCCGAATGTCCAGCCGGCAAGGCCGGAGGCAAAGCCTGCGAGGCTGGCGGTCGTTCCGTCCATGGAACGGCGCGAAGCGTCAATGCCAGAGCGTATGGTCGATGACGTCTGGATGGCGAGAGCGCCGACCATGGCGATGCCGAGGCCGACAACGACCGCCCGCGCGCCGGGGCGCGGTTGTCCGGACCGTCTGTTACCGTACCAGGCCATCTTGGCTCCTCGCGGACTGTCCAGTCCGGCGCTTCAGCCGGAAGCCTAGACCTCCGGCGCCAGCACGCCCCTCATCTTGTCGAGATTCTCTAGCACTTTCCCCGAACCAAGCACGACGCATTTCAGCGGATCTTCCGCGACTGTGACCGGCAGGCCAGTCCGTTCACGGAGCACCACGTCGAGGTTGCGCAGGAGCGCGCCGCCGCCGGTCAGGACGATGCCCTTGTCGACGATATCTGCGGCCAGTTCGGGCGGCATGGCTTCGAGCGCTGTCTTCACCGAATCAACAATCTGCGTGACCGGTTCGGACAGGGACTTGGCGACCATCGCCTCGGTAATTTCGATTTCTTTCGGAACGCCGTTCATCAGATCGCGGCCGCGGATGTCGAGCGACATGCCCTTGCCGTTTTCCGGGGCTTTGGCGGTGCCGATTTCCTTCTTGATGCGCTCCGCCGAAGCCTCGCCGATCAGGAGATTCTCCTCACGGCGGAGGTAATTGACGATGGCATCGTCCATCTTGTCGCCGCCGACACGGACCGAGCGCGAGTAGACCAGGCCGCCCAGCGAGAGCACGGCGACCTCGGTCGTTCCGCCACCGATATCGACAACCATCGAGCCCGACGGCTCATCGATCGGCAGGCCTGCGCCAATGGCCGCGGCCATCGGTTCGTAGATCAGATGGACCTGACGCGCGCCGGCCATCTGGGCGGACTGCTGGATGGCGCGACGCTCGACGGGCGTGGCGCCGGCTGGAACGCAGATGATGATGACGGGCGCGATGAAGGAGCGGCGGACCTGCACCTTCTGGATGAAGCGCTTGATCATTTCCTCGGCGACTTCGAAGTCGGCGATGACGCCATCACGCATCGGGCGGACGGCTTCCATGTAGATCGGCGTCTTGCCAAGCATCATCTTGGCTTCCTTGCCGACCGCGTGAACGACCTTGCGGCCATTCTGGTTCACATAGGCAACGACCGAGGGTTCATCGAGCTGGACGCCGTGACCCTTCACGTAGACCAGGGTGTTGGCGGTGCCCAGGTCGATCGCCATGTCCGTGGACATCAGGCTGAAGAGTTTGCCGAACATAAGCTCAGGGCTCCAATCGCGACGACTCAGCGCGCGAAGATTCTCACAGCTCCCCGATACAGGTCTCGTCTTTCAAAATCGCTAACGCAATAGGTGCGGGTCAGTGTGCCTGACAATAAGCAGCGAAAGACGGAACGGAGCGTTTCGCGCAGTTTCCAGGCAGACGCAGCGACACAGACCGGCGGATTTGAGCAGATGGGAGAACACAGCTTGCCCAGGAATGAA